>JADKJU010000002.1:322874-645749 GCA_016720855.1 Betaproteobacteria bacterium
CCGAATCGACCCGCGGCGTTGGTGGAGCCGCGCTCCTTCCACACCTCGTCGAAGGGCTTGCCGCTTCTCTGCGCCAGCGTGCGCCCGAATTCGAGCTGCGTCTCGGTGGCGAAGACGCCGGTAAGCAAGGCGTTCGCCGTGACGTTGTGGCGGACGCCCTCGCGTCCGATGCCGTTCATGAAGCCCGCCAGGCCCAGCCGGGGACTCACCGACAGCATGTGCTCGAGCTTTGGCTCCTTCACGAAGCGCGAGGTGACCGCGACGATGCGGCCGAACCGCCGCGCCATCATGCCGTCGACCACGCCGGTGATGAGCTCGATGGGCGAGAGCATCATGGAGTCCAGCGCGCGAATCCAGTCGTCGTGGGTCCAGTCGCGGAAATCGGGGTTCTCGTCGGGCCACGCGCCGCAGTGCACGAGGATGTCGGGATTGCTGCATGCGGCGAGGAGGCTCTTGCGCCCTTCGCTCACGGAAAGATCGGTGGCCACGGTCTCCACCTTCACGCCGCTGGCGCTCCGGATCAGTTCCGCGGCGGCTTGCAGCGCCTTCGCATCGCGCGCGGCCAGCACGAGATCGACGCCCTCGGCGGCCAGCCGCGCCGCGCAGGCGTTGCCCAGACCGCGGCTTGCGCCGCACACGATCGCCTTGCGGCCTCGAATCCCCAGATCCATTCCCGCTCCGTGGCGGTCTACGGGCCGCTTCCCGTCGCCACTGTATCGAACTTTGCATCGATGCGGGTGCAGCGGCGCTACCATGGCACGATCGCCGTTTCCGATCCCGGGGAGAACCACGATGCAGTACGTCAATTTCGGCACGAGCGGGCTCAAGGTCTCGCGAATCGCGCTCGGCATGATGACCTTCGGCACCCCCGAGTGGCGGCCGTGGATCCGCGACGAGGAGACCGCCCGCGAAGTCACGCGCCGCGCGATCGAGCTGGGCATCACCGTGTTCGATACCGCCGACATGTACTCGGCGGGAATGTCCGAGGAGATCACCGGCCGGGTCCTGCGCGAATTCGCGACGCGCGACGAGATCGTCATCGCGACCAAGGTGTACTTTCCCGTGGACCTCGCCTTCAAGGGCGGCAATGCACCCGGGCCCAAGCCCGCCGTGCGGCCGAACATGAGCGGGCTGTCGAGAAAGCGGATCCTTTCGGCGGTGGATGCGAGCCTCGGGCGCCTGGGCACCGACTACATCGACCTCTACCAGATCCATCGCTTCGACGCCGCCACCCCGGTGGAGGAGACGATGGAGGCGCTTCACGACACGGTGAAGGCCGGCAAGGTGCGCTACCTCGGCGCCTCCAGCATGTGGGCCTGGCAGTTCGCCAGGATGCAGCGTGCCGCCGAGGTCCATGGATGGACGAAATTCATCTCGATGCAGAACCACTACAACCTCGCCTACCGCGAGGAAGAGCGCGAGATGATTCCCTTTTGCCGCGATACCGGCGTGGGCGTGATGCCGTGGAGCCCGCTCGCGCGCGGCTTCCTGGCCGGCAACCGCGCTAGGGAGGACAAGCAGGGCGGAGGCGAGTCGCGTGCCCGTACCGATGACATCGCGCTGAAATACTACTATCAGGACGCCGACTTCGCGGTGGTGGATGCGTTATCCGCCCTGGCGAAGTCGAAGGGCGTCTCCAGCGCCGTCCTCGCCTACGCGTGGCTGCTCCATCGCCCCGGCGTGACAGCCCCTCTCGTGGGCGCGAGCAAGGCCTGGCAGATCGAAGAGGCGGTAAAGGCCCTGGAGCTGAAGCTCACGCCGGAGGATATGGCGGCGCTCGAGGCGCCGTACCGGCCGCATCCGGTGCTGGGACACACTTGAATCAGCCCGCTCCGTGGCAGGCCTTGTACTTCTTCCCGCTCCCGCAGGGACACGGGTCGTTGCGCCCCACCTTGGCCGCCTCGCGCTTGATGGGCTCGCGGTTCACGCGCCGCTCGAACCAGAAATGGTAAGCCTTGGCGATGTCGGCCGCGATCGCTTCGCGCGCCTCGTCCATCAGGCGGCGTTCCTCCTTCGATGAGCACCACTCCTCGCCCTCCTCGAGCGCACTTTCCTTCAGGCGCCCGGAGAGCAGCATGAAGGGGTAGAGGAGCTCGCTTACCACCTCTTCGTCCTCGCCCATCTCGAACCAGCCGGGCTCGGCGAGCTGCGTGCCCTCGAGGTAGCCGTCGCACCACAGGGCGAGCTCCTCCTCGCCTTCCTCGACGGGGTAGGAGAGGATGTCGATCCCGTCCTCGCCCGCCATCTGGCGCAAGGTGTCGTCGTGGAAGCGCAGGAGCAGTTGTTCGACTTCCTTCGCCTGCGTCTCGGCGTTGAATTTGCCCTCGCCCAGGACGACCGGAATCCACTTTTCGGGCGGGACGGGTTGCGGGGAGCTCGCGGCAGCGCAGAGCAGGCCCTGGATGGCGTCGAGCGTCATCGAGCTCTCCATCTCCGCGCAGGAGAGGAGCTCGTCGAGGCGATCGAGGTCGGCGTCGGTGAGGCGGGGGAGCGATGACATGTTCTTCTCCCCTCATCGCGCTGGCGGAAGAGGGGTCGCGGGTGAGGGATCGGCGGTGAGGTTACCTTACGGATTCGCCAATTGCGAATCGGCGGGCGCTTCGTTCCGGCTTTCGAGCCCGTAGTCGCACGAGATTTTCGCGACCCGCAATCGATAATCCGCGAAATAGCTCTCCCGGCCCAGCTTCCGCATCGCGCGATGCTCGGGGAGCTTTCGCCACGCCTGGAGCACCTTCCCATCCCGCCAGATCGAGAGCGAGAGGAGCTTGCCCGGTTGCGCAAGGCTTTTTTCTAGCGCCCCACCCGAAACCGCTCCAGCCGCGCCAGATCCGGCTCCACCCCCAGCCCCGGCGCATCCGATAGCGTCACCCACCCGTCGCGCGGCGTGGGCTGGAATACCTCCTCGCGAAGTAGGTTGGGATTCGCATCCACTTCGGCAAAGCCCTCGGGCCCCATCGCCGCACGCAGGTGAAGGGAAGCCGCGAGCCCGATGCCGCCGCCGAGCCAGTGGGGGCAGTAAATGGCGCCATGTCGCCTCGCAAGTGACGCCACGTCGCGACAGCCGGATAGCCCGCCCCACTTCCCCACATCGGGCTGGATGAACGCGAGGAATTCCGCGGCCAGGGCATCGGCGAATTCGTCGAGGCCGCGCAGGTTCTCCCCCGCGGCAAGCGGCACGCCGCATCTGCCGGAAAGATCGACCCAATGCGGGATAAGCTCATCGGCCGCGATCGGCTCCTCGACCCAGCAGGGACGGAAAGGCGCCAGTTCCGCAATGCGGTGCATCGCCTCGTCCGGAGACCAGGCCTGATTGGCGTCGACCATGACGACCGCATCTTCCCCCAGCGCCGCGCGGATCTCCGAGAAGTTGGACCGGTCCTTCTCCGCGCCGAATCCCACCTTGAATTTGAAGGCTCGATAGCCTTCGTCGCGCTTGGCCATCGCGGTCCTGGCCACTTCCCCGGGCCCCAGCCCGCTCGCATATACGCGCACCCGGTTGCCGCCCGCGGGGCCGGTTGCGAGCAACTTCCACAGCGGCTGCCCCGCGCGGCGCCCTGCCATGTCCCACAGCGCCTGGTCGATGGCGCCGATGACCTGCGCGAACGGGCCGGGCTCGCCGCACTGGATCGCCAGCCGCCGCACTTGTTTCTCGAGACGTTCGCGAACACGCGGCGCATCGTCGGTCGGGCTGCCCTCAAGCAGCGATGCGAACACGCTATCGACGAGGCGCGCGCGATGCTCGGCCCCCACCTGCGGAAAGTTGCAGAAGACCTCGCCCCAGCCCCACGCGCCGTCAGCCGCGCTCACGCGAAGAAAGAGCGCGGGTCGGCTCGTCATGGTGCCGAAGGAAGTCCTGACCGGGCTCTCGATCGGAACCCGGAAGACCCAGCACTCGATGCGGCTCACCGTCATCGGAGCGCCCGGGGCATCAATCGACGGTCGCGCCGATATCCCGCGCGACCTTGGACCACTTGGCGATTTCGCTCTTGATGTAGCGGCCGAATTCCTGCGGCGTGCCACCCACGGGCGACAGGCCCGCGGCGATGAGCTTTTCCCGGATGGCGGGGGTCGCCTGGGCCGTCATGAACGCCTCGTTCAGGCGCTTGACGATCTCGGGCGGCGTGCCGGCGGGTACCGCGATGCCCTGCCACGCGACCGCCTCGAAGCCCGGAAGGTTGCCGGCCTGGGCGATGGTCGGAATATCCGGATACTCCGGCGAGCGCGTGAGGCCCCCGACACCCAGCGCCCGGAGCTTGCCCGCCTTCACCTGGGGCATCATGCTCGCCTGGTCGGCGATCGCCATGCTCACGTGGCCCGCGATGAGGTCGCCCACCAGCGCCCCGGTGCCCTTGTAGGGAACGTGCGTGATGTCCGCGCCGGTTTGCGCCTTGAAGAGCTCGGCCGCCATGTGCTGCGCGCTGCCGCTGCCCGAGGATCCATAGGAAAGCTTGCCGGGATTGGCCTTGGCGTAGGCGACCAACTCCGCCACCGTCTTCGCCGGCACGGCTGAATTGACCACGAGCGCGTAGTTCACCATCACCGTCTGCATGACGGGCGCCAGGTCCTTCACGGGATCGTAAACCATCTTCCTGTAGATGCCGACGTTCATCGCGAGCGTGGCGACGTTGCCCACCAGTACGGTGTAGCCATCCGGAGCGGCCTTCGCGACGGCGTCCGCCCCGATCATGCCGCTGGCGCCGGTCTTGTTCTCGATGATGATCGTCTGACCGAGATTCTCGGCGAGCGCGGGCTGGACGATGCGCGCGTAGACGTCGACGGCGCCGCCGGGCGGGAAGGGGACGATGAGGCGCACGGGCTTGGTCGGAAAGGGCTGCGCGATGGCCGCCGTCGCGGCGAACGCGAGGCAGGTGAGGAGGGCGTGAAAGCCGCGAACGGTTGGCGTCATGGCGGAGCTCGAGTCCCGGGGAGAGGAAAAGGGGAAGTTACCCCACTTTGCCCGCCCGCCGAAATCCCGGCGCCCATCCCGATCGTGGCGGCATCGTAGAATCCCGCCACGATGCGACAACGTCGCGGGCGGGAGGCTCACCATGAACAACATCGAATGGATCCGGCAGGCGGTGCGGCGAATCGAGGCGGACTACAACCGCTCGGCGGACACGCACCTCATTCCGCTCGCTCTTCCCGCCTACCCGGGCGTGCACGTCTACCTGAAGGACGAGTCGAGCCACCCGACGGGCAGCCTCAAGCACCGCCTCGCCCGCTCGCTCTTTCTTTATTCGCTGTGCAACGGCTGGATCCGCGAGGGCAGCACGGTGGTCGAGTCGTCGTCGGGATCAACCGCGGTGTCGGAGGCGTATTTCGCCCGGCTGCTGGACGTGCCGTTCGTCGCGGTGATGCCCGCCACCACGTCGCCGGAGAAGATCACCGCCATCCAGTTCTATGGCGGCACATGCCACCTCGTCGACAACCCGCAGGAGGTGTACAGCGAATCGGAGCGGCTCGCGCGGGAGTCGGGCGGCCACTACATGGACCAGTTCACCTACGCGGAGCGGGCCACGGACTGGCGCAGCAACAACAACATCGCCGAATCCATCTTCAGCCAGATGGAGCGCGAACCGCACCCCGTCCCGCGCTGGATCGTGTGCAGCGCAGGCACGGGCGGCACCACGGCCACCATCGGGCGCTTCATCCGCTACCGGTGCCACGACACGCGGGTGTGCGTGGCGGACCCGGAGAATTCGGTCTTCTTCGATGCCTACGCCACTGGCGACACCACGCTCAAGATCGAAACCAGTTCGCTCATCGAGGGAATCGGGCGGCCACGGGTGGAGAAATCGTTCCTGCCGGGCATCGTCGATGGAATGCTCAGGATTCCGGACATCGCCTCGCTTGCCGCCATCCGCTACCTGGAGCGGGTGCTGGGGCGGCGATGCGGCGGATCGACAGGCACCAACTTCATCGGGGTGCTGCACCTGGCGCGGCGGATGCATGAGGCCGGGGAGAAAGGATCGATTGCGACGATCCTTTGCGACAGCGGTGAGCGGTATCGGCACAGCTACTACAACGACGAGTGGATGGCTTCGCGGGGACTGGAAATCGGACCGGCCATCGAGGCGGTCAGGACCTGTGCGGAGGCGGGAAGCCCGTTGCTCTGGCCCTTGTCGGCTGCGGGGAATTGCGGGGCATGACGTTCCTCCCCTTCTCCCAAAGGGGGGAGTCGACGCCCGCCGTTACTTGTTCCAGGCGGCGATGTCCGACAGGTTCACCTTGAAGTCCTGGTTCTTGGGCAGGTTCGCGGTGTTCAGCTCGTCCTGGACTTCGTGGAACGCGGCGGCGAGCTTGAAGCTGATCTTCGCGATGTTCTTGGGATCCGCGCTCATCTTCACCTCGGACTGCGAGACCGCCACGCAACCGTGTATGAGGTCGACGAAGATCCTTTCCGCGAGGTCGCGGACTTTCATGTCGAATACGGGTTGGGTCATGGCGCGCCTCTGGCTTCATCGGGATCGGGTTTCCATGCTACGCCTGATGCATGGCCTATATCCCGTCCCCCATCCGGGAAATATGGAAACGCCCTTGGGTATGCCGCCCGGGTCGTAGTACATTGGCCGAACGCACCCCAATACGAGGAGGAAACCCCCATGAAGATGACCGCCGGAAAACCGCTTGCGCTGGCCAGCGTGCTGGCCGCCGCTCTCCTGGCCGCCGCCCCCGCGCAGGCCGGCAAGACCCTGGATGCCATCAAGGCCCGCGGCCAGCTCGTGTGCGGCGTGCACACGGGGCTCGCCGGGTTCTCGGCGGCCGATGCACAGGGCAACTGGAGCGGCCTCGACGTGGACGTGTGCCGCGCCATCGCCGCCGCCGTCCTGGGCGACGGGGGCAAGGTCAAGTTCGTTCCCCTCACCGCACAGCAGCGCTTCACCGCGCTGCAGTCGGGCGAGATCGACATCCTGTCGCGCAACACCACGTGGACGCTCTCGCGCGATGCCTCCCTGGGCGTGTTCTTCATCGGCACGACCTACTACGACGGCCAGGGCTTCATGGTCCCGGTGAAGTCGAAGGTCAAGAGCGCCAAGCAGATGAAGGGCGCCACCGTGTGCGTGCAGTCCGGCACGACCACGGAAAAGAACATGACCGACTTCTCGCGCGCCAACAAGCTCGACCTCAAGCCGGTCGTGTTCGAGAAGATCGAGGCGGCTACGGGTGCCTATTTCTCCGGCCGGTGCACGGCGTTCACCACGGACGCCTCCGGCCTCGCCTCCGTGCGCAACAAGGAAGCCAAGAATCCCGCCGAGCACGTCATCCTGCCGGAACTCATCTCCAAGGAGCCCCTGGGGCCCGCCGTGCGTCGCGGCGACGACGAGTGGTTCACGATCGCCAAGTGGGTCGTGTTCGGCCTGATCGAGAGCGAGGAATACGGCATCACCCAGGCCAACGTCGAGAAGCTGATGAACGAGAGCCAGGATCCGGTGGTGATGCGGATCACCGGCAAGTCGGAGGACATGGGCAAACTCCTGGGCCTCGACAGGGACTGGATGGTCAGGGCCATCAAGGCCGTCGGCAACTACGGCGAGATCTTCGAGCGCAACGTGGGGCCGAAGACGGCGCTCAACCTTCCGCGCGGCGTGAATGCGCAGTGGAACAAGGGCGGCCTGATGTACGCCCCGCCGGTCCGGTAACCGGAAGGCACACTGCCGATGGCCACGCGCCCGCCGCCACGGCGCAGGGACTGGTCGTGGCGCAGCCAGGCGTTTCGCGGGCTCGTCTACCAGGTCCTCGCCGCGGCCGTCATCGGCGTGGCGCTCTGGTTCCTCGCGAGCAACACCGTCGACAACATGCGGGCGCGGGGAATCCAGAGCGGCTTCGGGTTCCTCGTGCAGCCCGCCGGATTCGACATCGGCGAGAGCCTGATCCCGTACGACGCGCTCGACCAGAACTGGAAGGCGTTCCTTGTCGGCGTGCTGAACACGCTGCGCGTGGCCTTCGTGGGCATCGTGCTCGCCACCGGGCTGGGCACGCTCCTGGGCATCGGGCGATTTTCCCGCAACGCGATCGTGCGCGGCCTGTGCTACGGCTACGTGGAGCTGTTCCGCAACATTCCGGTGCTGCTGCAGTTGCTGGTGTGGTACCTGTTCTTCACCGACATCCTGCCGCCGATCTCGGAGCCGTTCACCCTGGGCGGGATGATCTACCTCAGCAAGGCGGGGTTTTCCTTCCCGGTGCCGGTCTGGGGGCTGGGGCAGGCGCTCGCGGCCGCCGGCGCGGCGGTTTGCCTGCCCATCGCCTGGTACTACCGCCGCTGGGCCATCCGCCAGTTCGAACTGACCGCGCGCGTCCGAAGCGTCTTCCTGGTGCCGGTGGCGATCGTGTTCGCGGGGTCGATCCTCGGGTGGATCGCGGGCGGGGCGCCGACGGCATGGAACTATCCCGCGCCGGGCGCCTTCTCGATGGAAGGGGGGGCGTCGGCCACCCCTGAATTCCTGGGGGTGCTGCTGGGCCTCGTCCTGTACACCTCGGCCTTCATCGCCGAAGTGGTGCGCGCCGGCATTGCGTCCGTGGCGCACGGCCAGGTGGAAGCGGCGGGCAGCCTCGGGCTCGCGCGCGGCCAGACGATGCGCCTGGTGATCCTGCCGCAGGCGCTGCGCGTGATCATCCCGCCGATCACCAGCCAGTACCTGAACCTCACCAAGAACTCGTCCCTGGCGGTTGCGATCGGGTACCCGGACGTGGTGTCGATCGCGACGACCGCGCTCAACAACACCGGGCGCGCGGTCGAGTGCATCACGATCATCATGCTCGTGTACCTGACGACCTCGCTGTCCACCGCCGGTTTCATGAACTGGTACAACAACCGCTCGGCGATCAAGGAGCGATGAGCGTGGCGAGCGTCTTTCAACCGATCGCTGCGCGCCCGGCACCCGTGCGCACCCAGGGGCTCGTGCCGTGGATGCGCGCCAACCTCTTCGGTGACTGGAGGAGCTCGCTCACGACCGTGGTGGTGGCGCTGGCCGCGATCGCGCTGCTGCCGGGCATGGTCAACTGGGGAATCTTCCACGCGGTGTTCCGGCCCGACCTCGGCGGCTGCCAGACCGCACGCGGCACGGGCGCGTGCTGGGGCGTGATCGCCGAGAAATACCGCCTCATCATCCTCGGACGCTATCCGTTCGGGGAGCAATGGCGCCCGGTGCTGGCGACGCTCATGCTGATGGGACTCCTCGGCGTGAGCTGCACGCGGCGATTCTGGAAGCCTTGGCTCGCGCCGCTCTGGGCTGTCGTGATGGCGGCCTATTTCGTCCTGATGCGTGGTGGCCTGGGGGGGCTCACGCCGGTCCCCACGGACCTCTGGGGCGGGTTGCCGCTCACGATCATGCTGGCCACGCTCGGCATCGTGCTCGCCTTCCCGATCGCGGTGCTGGTGGCGCTGGGCAGGCGCTCGGGCCTTCCGGCGATCCGCTCGATGTGCATCGTCTACGTGGAGCTGGTCCGGGGCGTGCCGCTGATCTCCGTGCTCTTCATGGCCTCGTTCCTGTTCCCGCTCTTCATGCCGATGGGCAAGTCGCCCGACGTGCTGCTGCGGGTGCTGGTGGGGATCACGCTCTTTGCCGCCGCCTACCTCGCCGAGACGGTGCGCGGCGGACTCCAGGCGGTGCCCAAGGGGCAGGTCGAGGCGGCCGCCACGCTCGGGCTCACCTACTGGCAGACGCAGAGGAAGATCGTGCTGCCGCAGGCCCTCGCGATCGTGGTGCCGGCGGTCATGAACAACTTCATCGCCATCTTCAAGGATACGTCGCTGGTCACCATCGTGAGCCTGTACGAGCTCACCGGCTCCCTCGGTCTCGCGCTCAACTCGGATGCGGACTGGCGGCCCTACAAGCTGGAGGGCTATTTCTTCATTGCGGCAATCTATTTCGCGTTCTGCTTCGCGATGTCGCGTTACAGCCTGTGGATCGAGAAGCAGGTGAGCGTGAGCAGGACCCGCTAGGACCGGACCATGAGCGAAGCCATCATCAAGTTCGAGAAGGTCAACAAGTGGTACGGGGACAGCTTCCACGTGCTGCGCGACATCGATCTCGAGGTCGCCACCGGCGAGCGGATCGTGATCTGCGGCCCGTCGGGCTCTGGAAAATCGACGCTGATCCGCTGCATCAACCGGCTCGAGGAGCACCAGGAGGGCCGCATCGTCATCGCGGGAACCGAGCTTACCGACGACGTGAAGGCGATCGAACGCGTGCGCCGGGAAGTGGGCATGGTGTTCCAGCAGTTCAACCTGTTCCCGCACCTGACGGTGCTGGAGAACCTGACGCTCGCGCCCATGTGGGTGGGCAGGACCCCGAAGGCGAAGGCGGAAGAAATCGCCATGAAGCAGCTCGAGCGCGTGCGCATCGCGGAGCAGGCGCACAAGTACCCGCTGCAGCTATCCGGCGGCCAGCAGCAGCGTGTGGCCATTGCGAGGGCGCTGTGCCTCACGCCCAAGATCATGCTCTTCGACGAGCCGACTTCCGCGCTAGACCCCGAGATGATCACCGAAGTGCTCGAGGTCATGATCGAGCTGGCGGGGCAGGGGATGACGATGCTCTGCGTGACCCACGAGATGGGGTTCGCGAAGGCGGTGGCCAATCGCGTGATCTTCATGGACCAGGGACAGATCGTCGAGGAAAGCGTGCCGGAGGAGTTCTTCAACCACCCGAAGAGCGATCGGACGAAGGACTTCCTGTCGAAGATACTGGGGCATTGACCGGGTCGGCGAACCGGCCGGAAAAAACCCCGGACCAAACGCATCGGGGGGTTCGGGAAAAGTCCCGAACCCCCCGATCGCGAGGCTGTGGCGCCGTTACTTGACGACGAATTTCTTGGTTCCCGCCGGCTTGCCGTCGAGAGTGATTGCAACCTCGTAGTCGCCCGCAGGCCACCCGTCCGGCTTGCTGACATGGAACTCGTTGGTCGCAGGTCCGGTCGTCGCAATCGTCATCGTGTCTTCCTTGACGACCGCGACCTTGTCGCCCTTGTGGTAGGTCCATTTCGCATCGAGCTTCGCGCTTCCGGTGCCCGTCGTGTCGACCGAGGCATACAGCGTGTCTCCCTTGGCGAACGCGTCCATCGCGGCGGAAACCTTCTTGTCGGCTCCGATGGCCTTGCCGACCATGACTGCCGAGACGGCCACTCCCGCGGGAGCGGCTGGCGGCGCCGGCGTGGCGACGGGCGGCGGCGGCGCGGGCGGCGCCTTCGGAGGCTCTTCCTTCTTGCCGCAGGCGGCGAGGGTCAGCGCAATTGCTGCGATGACGGCATAAGCGGACTTGCTGGTCATGATTCGATTCTCCATTCCCTGGGTTCGTGACGGTCGCGGGGTCATTTCGGCGGAATCTTCAGCTTCTGGCCCGGAAAGATCTTGTTCGGGTCCTTGAGGATGTCCTTGTTGGCTTCGAAGATGCGCGTCCAGTCGTTCGCGTTTCCGTACTCGCGCTTGGCGATCTTCGAAAGGCTGTCGCCGGAGACGACCACATATTCCTTTGTCGCTGTCGAGCTCGATCCACTCTGGACATTGGAGAAGTCCGGCATTTCGTCACTCATGAAAACCTCCTGGTTGAACAGATGGGGATTGCCGGTATCGGCTCGTCCCGTGAACAAGGATAACGCAGGGCTCGGCGCCCTGCCTGCGGTGCGCGGCAATTCCCCTCGCGCTCGGGCAGCCGGTGGCGATGGGGCTCATGAGGCGAAAATACGGGCCACTTCCGCCGCGGTGAAACGGTACTCCTGGTTGCAGATCTCATCGCGCACGGTCACCACGCCGTGCTCGGACAGGGTGGCGTCCACTTCCGCGCGGCCCAGCCCAAGCAGCATCGAGACCACCTTTTCCTCGCTGCGGCCGCAGCCGTCGGTAACGGGCAGGGGCTTGAAGAGGCGAACGTCGTCTTCGGGGAAGAGCGCGGTGAGGAAGTCCGCGATGCCCTCGCCCCGGCCCTCCCCGTCGATCGCTCTCGCGAGGGCGACGGGAGTTCGTCTCGCGGTCTCAAACTGGGTGCGCGCCCAGCCGTTGGGGTCGCGTTCTTCGGCCCCCGGGAGCTTCTGCAGGATCAGCGCACCGACGCCTTCGGCAGTGACGTACACCCACAGGTGGGTAGGTACCTGCTCGCTCTGGTCGAAGTAGCGCTCGAAACACTCGCTGAGCGTGGCGCCTTCCAGAGGGACGATGGACTGGGATTGGCGGGCGGTCTCGGCATTTTCGAGGGTGAGGGCGAGGCGGCCGTCGGCGAAGAGTTCGTGGAGTGCATGAGCCTCACCCCCGGCACCTCTTCCAAGCGAGCGTGGCGATTTCTCGTCCACCCGGAGCATCGCGCGCAGGTGCAGGTCGTGCGTGCAGTCGGCGACCGCCAGCGAGATCGGACCGTGACCCATCACCTGCAGCACCGCGCGGCCCGGATGCATGAGGCCCGCGCCGATGAGGGCGGTGAGGGCGGCAAATTCGCCGAGCAGGGGGCGCAGTGCCTCCGGGTAGTCGCGGCGCGAAAGGATGGTCCGCCATACCGGGCCCAGGCGAACGACCTGGCCGCGGATATCGAGGTTCTCGAGGAGGAAGCGCTGGGTGAGGTCGGTGGGGGCTGGGTCCGTCATGAGGAAATCATACCGCCCGATCCCTCACCTCCGGCCCCGCTTCCGAGGGAGGGGAAGAAATGACCTGTCATACTGAACACGCAGGCACCGCGCAGGGGATCACGCCATGGACGACATTGCCCGGCTCATCAAGGCAGCCGATTTCGCCGCCTTCAAGCACCGCAAGCAACGGCGCAAGGACGCCGAGGCTTCCCCGTACATCAACCATCCGCTTGCCTTGGCGCGGGTGCTGAAGCTGGAAGCGGGCGTGGCCGATGTCGACGTGCTGATGGCCGCCATCCTGCACGATACGGTCGAGGACACGGAAACGACGGTGGAGGAGCTGGCGATGGTGTTCACTCCCCTGATCGCCTCGATCGTGGCGGAAGTCACGGACGACAAGAACCTGCCCAAGGCGGAGCGCAAGCGCCTGCAGGTGGAGCACGCCCCCCACATCTCCCCGCAGGCCAAGCTGGTGAAGCTGGCCGACAAGATCTGCAACCTGCGGGATGTGGTGGATGCCCCTCCGGCCAATTGGCCCCTGGAGCGCCGCCGCGGCTATTTCGAGTGGGCCAAGGCCGTCATAGACGGCCTGCGGGGTGCCCACCCAGACCTGGAACGCCTTTTCGACCAGGCCTACCTTGCCAAGCCGTGAGCGACCTCACCCGCAGCCCCTCTCACCAGGCAGAGGGGAGCGCTTGGCCGAATCAGGCCCAACCCCGGGGCCACGGGGCTCTGGGTTGAGACAGGTCAATCGGGGGAGTTTTCCCAAGCGTATCTTGGGCTTACATGTTCGCCGTGGAGGCGCCGCCATGTATGACCAGCCACAATCGCTGCTCCCCAATTTCGTATCCGGTAACGCGGACCGGTTGCTGCACGCGACGATGGGCAAGCTTACCGGGGGGCTGTCCCCGGCATCGCTGTCCGGCGCCTGGCTCGACTGGGCCACGCATCTCGCCATGTCCCCCAGCAAACAGGCGGAGATCGTCGAGATGAGCGTGCGCCAATGGAGGCGCCTGGGGCAGTTCGTGATGCATGCGGCCGCCAACGGCGGCAAGACCGAGGCGTGCATCCAGCCCCTGCCGCAGGACCCGCGCTGGCGCGACCCGGGCTGGCAGGAGTGGCCCTTCAACGTCATCCACCAGAGCTTTCTTCTTGGCCAGCAGTGGATGTCCATCTCCATGCGCGGCGTGCGCGGCGTGACCAGGCACCATGAGCAGGTGATGGACTACACCACTCGGCAGGCGATGGACCTCTTCGCGCCCTCCAACTTCCTCGCCACGAACCCGGAAGTGATCCAGGCGCTCCAGGAATCCAAAGGCGCGAATCTGGCCAGAGGTTTCAAGAACTGGCAGGAGGACATGGAGCGCTTCCTCTCCAACTCGCCCCCGGCGGGGGCCGAGAACTACGTCGTCGGCAAGAACCTCGCCCTCACGCCCGGCAAGGTCGTGTTCAAGAACGAGCTCATCGAGCTGATCCAGTACGCGCCCACGACGACGCGCGTGCATGCCGAACCCATCCTCATGGTGCCGGCGTGGATCATGAAGTACTACATCCTCGACCTGTCGCCCGCGAACTCGCTGGTGAAGTTCCTCGTGGACAAGGGTCACACCGTGTTCATGATCTCGTGGAAGAACCCGGGGCCCGAGGACCGCAACCTCTCGATGGACGACTACCTGCGCCACGGGATGATGGCGGCGCTGGACACGGTCTCGAAGATCGAGCCCAAGCGCAGGATCCACGCGATGGGCTATTGCCTGGGCGGCACCCTGCTCTCCATCGCCGCGGCCGCACTTGCGCGAGACGGCGACAAGCGCCTCGCCTCGATGACCCTGCTTGCGGCACAGACCGATTTCACGGAGCCGGGCGAGCTGGCGCTCTACATCGACGACAGCCAGCTCACCTTCCTCGAGGACCAGATGTGGGAGAAGGGCTTCCTCGACTCCACGCAGATGTCGGGAGCCTTCCAGTTGCTGCGCAGCGTGGACCTGGTGTGGTCCAGCCTCGTGAAGCAGTACCTGAAGGGCGATCGCACGCCCGTCAACGACCTGATGTCGTGGAATGCGGACGGCACGCGCATGCCGTACCGCATGCACACGGAGTACCTGCGCAGCCTTTTCCTGCACAACGAGCTGGCGACGGGCCGCTTCCGGGTGTGGAACAAGCCCGTGGCGCTGCCGGACATCGAAATCCCGATCTTCTGCGTGGGCACCGTCACGGACCACGTCGCGCCGTGGCGCTCGGTGTACAAGCTGCACCTGCTCACGCACGCCGAGCTCACCTTCGCCCTGACCACCGGCGGGCACAACGTCGGCGTCGTGAATCCGCCTTCACCGGAATCGAAGCGCAAGTTCAAGATGCGCACCCGGCCCAAGGGCGGTGGCTACCTCGATTCGGAAGCCTTCGAGCAGACCGCGAAGGAATATGCCGGCTCGTGGTGGACCGCGTGGGAAGGCTGGCTCGCGGAGAAATCCTCCGGCAAGGTGGCGCCACCGAAGATGGGCGGCACATCCCTCAAGCCGATTGGCGACGCGCCGGGCCAGTACGTCTTCATGCGCTGACCTGATTTGGGGGGCGTTTCGCCGGAAATATCCGGGAGGAGCATCCCCAATACCCGTCCCGGGCTAGACAAGCAGCGGCAGAATCTCGCCGGCCGCGCCGCGCAGGCTCACGGTGACGTGGCGGGTGAGGGGCGTGGGCTGCGGATTCACCTCGATCACGCGCGCGCCAACTTCGAGGGCCATGAAGGGCAGCGACGCCGCGGGCTCCACCACGGTCGACGTCCCCACGCACAGGAACACGTCGCACGTGCGCGCGGCGGCGAGGGCGGCAGCGAGGGCTTCTGGCGGAAGGCCTTCGCCGAACCATACGACGTCGGGGCGCAGGAGCGAGCCGCACGCCGGACACTTCGGCACGCAATCGCCCTCGGGCCACTCATCGGCCGGGTGATGCCGGTCGAAGCACTTCACGCGACGGATGTTGCCGTGCAGCTCGATCACCCGAAGGCTTCCCGCCTCGCGATGCAGCCCATCGACGTTCTGCGTGACGAGGGTGAAGTCCACGTCATGATCGCGGCATCGGCGCTCGAGCCGGGCCAGCGCGTGGTGGCCCGCGTTGGGCCGCGCTTCCCGCACCTTCTCGCGTCGCCACGCGTACCAGTCCCACACCCGCTTCGGGTTGGCCTCGAAGGCTTCGGGGGTGGCGAGTTCCTCCGGCCTGAAGTTCTCCCACAGGCCCGTGAGCGCGTCGCGGAAGGTGGGAATGCCCGACTCCGCCGAGATGCCCGCGCCGGTGAGCACCGCGACGCAGGTTGCGTGGTCGAGCAGGTCACGCGCGAGGGAAACTGAACCGGCTGGTCCCATGGGTTCCATGCGCAGATCATCGCACCTTCCGATCCCCGGGAAAGAGGCTTCCCCGGTTCTTGATTCCGTCCAGGTAACGGCAACTTCGTGTCCTTTCCCGGGAATCGCCGGGCGCGGAAAGCGACTTTTCCGTAACATCGATTCCACCAAGGAGATTCCGATGAAGACCATCGCCACGATTGCCGCCGCCACCGTCCTTGCCCTTGTTGTCTCATTGTTCTCGTTCGGGGTGTTCGCGGCCGATGCACATGGACAAGGCGCAGCGCCCGCGAAGCTGCATCTCGACCACGGCAGGAAGTGGGCAACGGACGAGCCGCTGCGCAGGGGCATGGCAGCGATTCGCGGAGCCGTCAACCGCGCCCCGGCCCCGATGCACAAGGCCATGGCGAAACCCGAGGCGTATGCGGAGTTGGGCAGGCGCATCGAAGGCCTGGTCGGGCAAATCGTGAAGGAGTGCAAGTTGCCTCCGGAAGCGGACGCCCAGCTGCACCTCGTGATCGCGGACGTGATCGCGGGAGCCGACGCGATGAAGTCGGCGAAGAACGCGCCGGCGGGACGTTCGGGCCTCGTCAAGGTCGACGGCGCGATCAAGACCTACGGCCAATACTTCGACCCCCCGGGCTGGTAGCCCTGTAACAATGGGGTCAGGTTCGCGAACCTGACCCCATTGTTACAATTCGGTCTCCATGACCGACAGGCAAGCGGCACCTCCCATTCCAACAGGCTTTCGCGCCGTCACCATCGGCGGCGAGTTCATGCATACCGTCGGGCCGCTCTATGGCCTGTGGGACGGCCGGCGGGTGCACCTCGGCTTTCGCGTCGAGGAGCGCCACGCGAACGTCGCCAAGGCCTGCCACGGCGGCATGCTCACGTCCTTTGCCGACATGCAGATGGCCGTGGTGACGCACTACCAGTGGCCCGGGATTGCCGGGCACAGCTTCCCGACCATCAACCTCACCACGGACTTCGTCGCTCCGGTGTCGATGGGGGTCTGGCTCGAGGGCACGGCGGACATCATTCGCGCCACCAAGTCCCTGGTGTTCATCCAGGGCACCGCGACCGTCGACGGCGCGACGGTGCTGCGCTTCAACGGCGTTTACAAGATCGGTCCGAAGCGCGACTACGCCAACCCGCTCGATCCCTTCGGCCTCCTGCACCCATCCCCCTCCGGAAGGAAATGACCATGGACCAGCCCGTCGTCATCGCGGTAGCCATCACCGGCTCCGTGCCGCGCAAGAAGGACACGCCCGCCGTCCCCGTCATCCCCTCGGAGCAGATCGAAAGCACGCACCAGGCGTTCGAGGCGGGCGCGAGCCTCGTGCACATCCACGTGCGCAACGCGGACGAGTCCTCCGGCTCCGACCCGGCGAAGTTCGCCGAGGTGCAGGAGGGCGTGAAGAAGTACTGCCCCGGAATGATCATCCAGTTTTCCACGGGCGGGCGCGGCCGCGAGGCGAGCCATCGCGGCGCGATGCTCTACCTCAAGCCCGACATGGCGTCGCTCGCCACGGGCTCCGTGAACTTCGCGACGATGATCTACGAGAACCCGCCTGACTTCATCGATATCCTCGCCAGGCAGATGATCGAGCTCGACATCAAGCCGGAGTGCGAGATTTTCGACCTGGCGATGCTCTACAACGCGGCCGATCTCGTGAAGCGCGGGCTGCTGAAATCCCCCCCACACGTGCAGTTCGTGATGGGCATCAAGGGCGCGATGCCGGCGCGCCGCTCCATCCTCGAGTTCCTCCTCTCCGAGATGAAGGCGGTGCTGCCGGGCGCCACCTGGACGGCCGCCGGGATCGCGCGCCACCAGTTCGAGGTGGCGCAATGGGCCCTGGAGCTGGGCGGGCACTGCCGCACGGGCCTCGAGGACAACATCCGCTTCGACGAGACCCGACTCGCGGCGAGCAACGCCGAGCTGGTGAAGAAGATCGTCGACGTGTGCGGCCGGCACGGGCGACGCCCCGCCACGCCCGACGAGGCGAGAACGCTGCTGGGAGTACGCCCGGCCTGACTACCGTCCTTAGCATCACCCGCCAACAACGACAAACGGAGTCCTTCATGCATCGCTCGCTTGCCCCGCTCCTCGCCGGCCTCCTCGCCGCCGCCTCGTTCGCGCTCACCGCGCCTGAGGCCTTCGCGCAGAAATCGAAAGCAAAACCGAAGGACAACCTCCGGTGCCAGCCCAACCCGATCTTCGAGAAATTCCCCGGCAGCTACCTCGACTCCTGCGAGCGCTCCCGCTTCATGGAACTCGAGATCGAGGTGGCGAAGGATCCCGCCAACCTCAAGGGGGATCGCACCAAGGTCAAGAAAGAAGGCGAATACTGGTATTACCACGACCCGATCGAGAAGGACGCGAGCGGGTCCCTCCCCTCGCCGCTGGAGCTGCAGCGCAACATCGAGCAGGCCGTGCGGGCGGGCGGCGGCACCGTGCTATCGACGCCGGACTACCAGCGCTCGGTCTACTATCGAATCGAGAAGGGCGGCTCCGAGTACTGGGGCCGCTACGCCTGCGGCGGCGGAAACCAGGCGTCCTGCACCGCGCTCAACCACAAGATCGTCCGCGTGACGGCAATGGAGCAGACGATTGTCGTCTCCGCCGAGCAGATCGCCAGGGACATGGGCGGCGGCGGCAAGGTCGTCTTCTACGGCATTTACTTCGACACTGACAAGGCGACGATAAAGCCCGAGTCCGGGCCCACGCTCGCCGAGATGGCCAAGTGGCTCACGTCCAACGCGGGCGCGAAGGTCTACATCGTCGGCCATACCGACATGCAGGGCGCGCACGACCACAACATGAAGCTTTCCCGCGATCGCGCGACTTCGGTGGCGGCGGCCCTCGCAGGCCAGCATGGCATCGCGAAGGATCGCCTCGCCTCCGATGGCGCCGGCCCGCTCGCGCCGGTGGCGAGCAATGCCGCGGAGGCGGGGCGCGCAAAGAACCGCCGCGTGGAGATGGTCCTGCGCTGAGCGGCGACCCTTCGGTCTCCTGCACCCATCCCCCGCCGGAAGGAAATGACCACGGACCAGCCCGTCGTCATCGCGGTAGCCATCACCGGCTCCGTGCCGCGAAAAAAGGACACGCCCGCCGAGGCGAGAACGCGGCTCGGGCTTCTTCGCCCGGCTTGAGGCGGGATGCAGGCGCCACCGGTGCCCCGCGGGGCACCGGTTACCCGTCCTAGAAGTCGACCTTGAGGAACAGGCCGACCGTGCTGGCGCTATAGTCGCCCGGCCCCTTGTCGAGATAGGCGGCGTTGTTGGCCGGCACCGGGTTCTGGGCGACGCCGTCGTAGTGCCAGTCGTTGACCTTGCCGCGCTCGTACCGGCCATAGAGCCGCAACGCCATCGTCTTGTTGACGGGGTAGCTGAGGTTCGCCTCGATCGTGTTCTGCGTGAAACGGGCTTCCGGCATTCCGGAGCCGATGAGTGCGACCTGCGCCGCGGTAAGCCCTAGGGCAGCGGCATTGTAGGTGTAGCTCGTCGTCGTCGTGCCGTTCACGTAGGTGTATGCCGCGTCGAGCTTGGCGACGCCGAAGTCCCGCCGCAAGCCGATGCTCCCGGTCTGGTTCCGCGAATCCTGGATTTGCTCCCAGGTGCGGCTCGTCGGATACAGCGGGTTCAGCGCTGCGGCCGTCTCGCAGGTGCTCAGGCCCGCATTTCCGGGGGCGACCAGCGTCGTGCCGACCAGTGTCGTGCCGGTTGGAGCGATACCCGTCGTGTTCACCACGCCATTGCTGTAGAAATAGTACGTCGCGCCGACCGCGCAGGCATTGGCCTGGAGACCCAACTGGTGCATCTTGCCGGACTGCCAGGAGTAGTTGCCGTACAGCGCGAACTCCGCCGAAGCCTGCCAGTTGGCTTCCAGGCTGACGAAGGACTGCCTGTTGGTTCCATTGCGCCCGTACTCCGAGTCGGGATAGCTCATGTCCTTCCACTGGCCCGAGAGTCCGAAATCCAACGTCGGCGCGGCAGCCCAGTTGATCCGGCCGTTCAGCGTGCGCTGGTCCCGGTCGGCCAGGTCGAACTTGCGGAAGCTGTCCATGACATGGATCCAGCCAGTGTAGTTGGTGCCCGTTGCGGTGGGCAGCGGTCCCAGCGAGGCACTCTGGAATTCCTCGTACGGGTCCGGGTTGTAGTCGCTTCCGCGCCGGCGCATGCCTTCCGCGGACAGGAGCAGCGTCACGCTCTCGAAGCCGCGGTTCGTGTAGCCGATCTTCAGCTTGTCCTCGTTCGTCTCATCGCGTTCGCGGTGCTGGCGCTTGAACGTCTCCCGCTCGATCGATCCGGTCAGGTTCGATTTCATGTCGATGCGCCAGTCGGCGCTCAGCGAGGCGTTCTCCTGCTTGTACTCGAACGGGACATTGGCGATGTTGACATTGCCTGCGCTGGGCGCGACGTTGAGTGCCCGTATGGCGTCCAGGTTGCATTTCGCGGCCAGGTAGGCCGGCGTATTCACGAAGGCGCCGCCGCTGCCGTCATTGATCAAACGTCCGACCTGGCCGGTGAGCGGGTTGCAGGCGATGTAGTCCGTCGAATTGTCCGTTTCGTAGTACCGCCAGTTGGCGCGGACGCCGACGTTGCGCGCCGGACTGAGCGCGAGGGACAGGTTGGCGAGCTTCGTCGTGATTTCCGCACCGGAATTCGTCCGGGTGAGCGCGTCCGTCGTGTTCCAGACGTTGGCCGCCGAGATGCCGTTGATCATGCCGCCGGTAAGGGGCAGCGTCGTGGGCGCGATGAGAGAATCGTCCTGGCTCGACCGCGTGGCCGCGACGACCGCACTGAAGCGCCCGTTCATGAGCTGGGGCAGACTGCGCGCGTACTCCCCCTTGATCTTGTAGAACTCGTTGTCGGGGTAGGAGTCGAATCGCGCGGAGGTGAACGTGTTCGCGGAAACGCCCGTGAGCGTGTTCACCGTGATCGTGAGAGGGTTCTGGACCGTGAAGGTGTTCAAGTCGTTCCGGTAGAGCGAACCCTCGGCCGTGATGTTGAAACTGTTGATCCCGTCGAAGTACTGGACACCGCCGCGGAACTCGTTCGTCGTCCAGTCGACCGGCTCGGCGGCCTCGATGTCCCCGCCGCCGCCGCCTCCGCCGAATATCAGTCCGTAGGGATTGGACCCCTGCTTCTTCTCGCTCGTGTAGGCCGCGTAGAGCTTCCAGTTCTCCGAAAGCGTGAAGTCGGCGCGAATGCCCCCCTTCTTTCGCGTGATCGCGAGCTCGGTATCCGGGGCCGCCGCAATGGCGGCCTGCAACGCAGTCTGCGTGGCAGCGGCCGTCGGCAGCCCTCCTGGCGTCAGCCCGACAAGCGTCTGGTTGCCGGTTCCCATCCCGCTCCAGAGCGAACGAAAGGCGTTGGTCGATATCGAGGGTGTCTCGTTGAAGTACGCCTTCACCTTCCACGCGTTGTAGCGGCCGAAGGCGATCGAGTAGAACTGGTCATCCCGGGCCACGGAGCCGGCGTACGCATCGAAGAAGGCGCCCTCGGCAGGCTTGTCCGCCCGCACGGTGAAGTTGCGCAGATAGAAGCCCGAATCCACGTCGCGATAGCGTGTGTAGAACGGATTGTCGCGGTCCCCGTTCGACGAGATGCCGCCGAACTCGATCGAGGCCTTGTAATCCCATCCGTCCCCGGCCTTCTTGGCGGGCTCGGCCACAAGCGTGTCGTAGCCGTACAGGATGCCGATGGGACTGCGTTTGATGTCGAGCTCGGCGTCGACCCGCGGCGGACCGGCGGCGATGCCCTGGTTCATCGTGTTCGAAATGACGGTATCGGTGCCCGTGGCGCTGTCGGCGAGCGCGGCGGTGAGGGCGAAAGGCGCCAGCGCGATGCTCACGCTTGCGGCAATGACGGTGGTGCGGGGCCGATGGACCATGGTGAGCCTCCCGGTGCGGTGTTGGGACTTCGTCGTCATGACGGGTTCTCCTTCGCGCTAGCGCTGCAGGCGAGCGCCGGACGGGTGGTTGCTTCCATGGACGGCCACGTGGCAGTTCTGGCACGAGCGGCCGATGACGCGCGCGCTCTGCGTGCCGCCCTGCAACGCGGCAGCCGCCGTCTGGTCGCCCCGGAAGAACTGGCCGGGGTGGCCCACCGGCGGGCTGTGGCACTGCTGGCACAGGAACGGGCGCGACGACACGAGCAGGCGCTCGTTGTTCGAGCCGTGCGGCGAGTGGCAGTTGATGCAGCTCTCGCGCACCGGGGCGTGCTCCCAGATGAACGGCCCGCGCTTCTCGGCGTGGCAGGCGGCACAGGTCTCGTTCACGCTGTCATTCTTGAGCAGCGGTCGCGTGATCGACCCGTGCGGGTTGTGGCAATCGACGCAGCTCATCTTGCCCTCGAGCACCGGCATGTGGGAGCGCCGCTGGAACTCGGCGCGCTGCTGCTGATGGCAGGTGAGGCAGGTCTCGGTGATGGTGGGTTTGCGCAGCAGGCCATTCACCGAGCGCCTTTCCATGGGCGCATGGCAGTCGCTGCAGGCGATGTTGTTGAGTTCATGCGTGGAGGCGGCCCAGTGCTGGCGCTGCCCTCCGCCGTGGCAGGAAAGGCACTGCGCATTCATGGTCTGGATCGGCGTGCCCGACTCCTTCGTGAATGAGATGATCGCCGTCTTGTCGGAGGATTTCGAGACGTGCTTCGATCCCGGCCCGTGGCATGCCTCGCAGACGTACTTCTCGCGCTGGTTCTTCGGGTTACCGCGGAAGGCCCGCGCGTGCTGCGTGTCACGGAAATGCTGGTTTTCGGTGTCGTGGCAGCTCAGACACTTGGCTTCGCCCACATAGGTCGCCTCCTGCGCCTTTGCCGGAAGCGCCCATCCGAGCAGGCCGATGAGCGCAATGGCCGCGCCCCGCGCCCAGGTGGCGACATGCTTCTCTCCGAATATCGCGTTCATCTGTCGATCCCCCTTCGCGCGGCATTCCCTGCACCGCTTCTGTGGCAATACCCCGGATCCTGTTCGGGCCGGGACTTCTTCAAGACTTGAGCTGCCGCCTACCCTCCGGCCATGGGCAGGCGGGAGACGTAGTCGAGCACCGCGTTGAGATCCGCATCCTTGTAATCCTTGATCACGCGGACCATCTTCGGATCGGCGTTGCGGCGTTCTCCGTCGCGAATGGCGCGTCCCTCGTGTGTCAGGTACAGGTAGTGCTGGCCGTTGAGGCGCGGCTGGAATTCCGGGCCATCGCCCTCCGCCTTGTTTCCATGACAGGTAGCGCAATCCTTCAGGTACAGCGCCTTGCCCCGCTCGAGATCCTTGCCCGGCCCCTTTCCGTTATCCGCGTTCACGGGAAGGCCCTGCAGGTACACCGCGATGTCCGCGATGTCCTGCGGCCCGAGAACATGCTCGTTGGCAAAGGGATACATGCGCGAGTTGTCGCGGCGGCCAGCGCGAACGTCGGTCATCTGCTTGATCAGCACCGAGGCATGCTGCCCGGCCAGGCGTGGATACTTGCCGTCCGGGCGCCCGAGCGCATGGCTGCGGTGGCACCCCTGGCAAACTTCGAAGGCGATCTCGCCGCGCAGCGGGTCGCCCTTGGCCTTGAGCGCCTGCAGCTTCTCGCCCTGCATCTCGTTCCAGACATAGTCGGGCGACTCGATGCCCTTAACGTGAGGCTGCGGCGCTGCCTTTTCCTGCGCCAGCACGACGGCCGGCACGAAGACCATCGCCCAGCCGATTGCGACCCACCGTTTCATTTTCCGCCCCCAATGGTCTTGTGCATGGCGCTCACATCCCCGCCATGAATTCGGCGGCAGCCTTGATCTCTTCCTCGGTCAGGCGCTCGGCCACGACGCGCATGACGCGGCCCTTGTCGTTGTTGCGCGCCCCGCTCTTGAAATCCATCATTTCCTTGATCGCATAGGCCTGGTGCTGCCCGGCGATGCGAGGGTAGCGGTCGTTGCCCAACCCGTTGTCGAGGTGGCAGCCGGCGCAGGCGGGAACGCCCGTCGCCTCGTTGCCGTCCGTGAACAGCTTGCGGCCTGCGGTTGCGAGGGCCGCGTTCTCCACCTTTCCCGGCGCCTGCTTCTGCGCGGCGAAATGGGCGGTCAGGGCGGGAATGTCGCCGGATTTCACGTTGGCAAGCGTCGGCGCCATGGTGTCGCTCTTGCGCTTTCCGGCGATGAAATCGTTGAGCTGCTTGGCGATGTACGAAGGCTGCTGGCCTGCAAGCTTCGGAAACATGGGCACGACGCTGTTGCCGTCGGCCGCGTGGCAGGGGGAACACAGGGTGAGCGCAAGCTGTCCCGCGTCGTCGGCCACGGCGTGCGCAGCCACGAACGCCACTGCAAGTGGGATAAGGACACGCCTCGCCAACCGGCTGCTGCCGGTCGCCTCGTTCAACCGCATCGCGAACTCCCCCTCTAGAGCCCACATGGGCGCCCACACCAGGAGAGGCGCGATTTCCCCGGGGTGTGTGGCGTCTTTCTTATTGTTTTCAGCTTCCTCGGAAGAGCCTACCGGGGGGTATGCGAATAACCTTGAACCAGTTCAAGAAATGACTAACGGTCTTTGGCCGGCATTCCAGCCTGGGGTGCGGCTCAGCCCGATTTGCCGCTTCGGCGCCGACGGGGGTATTCCTGTCCCGAGCGACCTCGAGGTTTGGTGTGCGTGCCGTCGCTGCCGTGCTGTCTTGCACTGCCCCCCGCAACCGAACCAGGAATACATCCTGCCCACCTCTACCGGGGAAGGCCGTTCACCCCTTCACCACTTCGCGCGTCACTTCCTGGAGGAGCTTGCGCAGGAAGCGATGGCCGGGGTCGCGGTCACGGCCCTCGTGCCACATGAGCCTCACCGGCACTTCGCCGCTGCGAGGCGCGCCCGTCACTATCTGCAGCCCCAGCCTGCTGCGCCCCATCTGCGCCATGCTCGCGGGAATGAGGCCCAGCAGATCCGAGGTGGCCGTGACCATGAAGATCTCGAGAATTTCCGACACCTCGAGTTCATGGCGAAGCCCCAGTTCCTGCAAGTCACCCATCGCATCGAGGAGTCTGCCGGCGTCCATGCGCGGCCGAAGGCGAACGAATGCATGCTCGCGCAGGGCCTTGGGCGTCGCACGGCCGCGCAGGACGGGATGGCCCTTCCTCGCCGCGACGACCAAGCTATCCCGGAAGAGCGTCTCATGCCGAAAGTGCTCTCCGTCTGCCGGCAGCCAGTCGATGGACGCGTCCACCCGTCCCTCACGCAGCGCCTGCCCCAACCCGGTCGGTCGCGACTGGGTGTTGAACGAGACGCTCACGCCCGGAGCTGCCTTGCCAAGCCGGTCGAGGAGCCGGACCGCGATCATCGGCCCCAGCGGATGCGGAATAGCCACGCCGAAGTGGCGACCGGAGGTCACGGGGTCGAAGCCTCGCGTTTCGGTCACCGCCTCCCGGACGAGCCCCAGGGCGGGCTGCGTTCTCGCGTAGATCGCCTCTGCCGTGGACGTGGGCGTGACGCCACGCGCATGGCGCACGAAAAGCTCGTCCCTGAACAGCACGCGCAGCCGCGCAAGCGCATGGCTCACGGCGGACTGCGTGATCGAAAGGCGGATGGCCGCCTTCGACAGGCTCCTTTCCTCGTACGCGGCCTCGAACACCGGGAGCAGGTTGAGATCCACGGATCGCATGTTGAGCATGGCTCATATCTTTCATATGACTTCTTCAGTATCTCAAATATATCACCGGCTTCAAAATGGGGGCATCCGGCACGCAACCGGCAGGTGTTTGGCGAGCCGAAGCAACCACGGGCTCACGGCAATCGAGTGCGGGTGCCCGATACATGACAAATGAGGAGTTGGCAGAAATGAAGATGATCATGAAGGCGCAGCCGTTCGAGCCCGCCAGGTACGACGGATGGCACATCCTCACGCCCGCGAACGGGCCGGTCGAGGACGCTGGCGAAGACGCGCATTCCGTGATGGCAGCACTCCCGTTGTGGCTGGCCAGCGATCACGAATTCGCCAGGACCCCCGAGGCGCTCAAGGAGTTCAAGCGTCACCTGGCGGAATTCGTCAGGCGGAACAAGGCGACAATCCGCGCCAGGCGGATCGTCATCAACCTGTATGACGCTCCCCGCCCGCTGCCGTTCGACTACGTCAAGGCGATACAGCAGGCCTTCGTGAAGAGCGCGCCGGACAGGATCGTCGACCACGTGGTCATCTACACGAACCTGCTCGCGTGAGTCGAATCCGGCGCAGTCAGGCATGAAGGTCACTCTTGTCGCCAGGGAGTTCGCGCCGGACCGGTACAAGGGCTGGCATGTTCTCACCGCGGCAGGCGCCGGTGCTTCGTCCGGGGAGGTCGAAGCGCGAGCACGGAACGCGCCCGAGCTGCCTGCCTCGGTGACCGCTCTCCCGCCATGGTTGATCTGCGACCACGGCTATGCCCGGACGCCGATCGCGCTCGAGGAATTCCGGACCTATCTCGCGCTTTTCATCGAAATGAATCGAACCCGGTTCCATGCCTCGAAGGTCGTCATCAATCTGGGCGGGGCGCCGCGCCCTCTGCCATCCGGCTACGTGGAGGCGATCGAGGACGTGTTCCTCAGCAAGGCGCTCCACGGATCGATCCGGGAGGTGAAGATCTACACGGACCTCGCCTGAGGGCAGGGTCCGGAGCTACTCGACCGTCACGCTCTTCGCGAGGTTCCGGGGCTTGTCGACATCCGTGCCCCGCTTGAGGGCCGTGTGGTAGGCGAGGAGCTGCACGGGGATCGTGTGCACGATCGGAGACAGGAGGCCTGCATGCCGAGGCGTGCGGATCACGTGCACGCCCTCGCTCTCGGAGAAATGGCTGTCTAGGTCGGCAAAGACGTAGAGCTCGCCGCCGCGCGCGCGCACCTCCTGCATGTTGCTCTTCACCTTCTCCAGCAGCGAGTCGTTGGGCGCGATCACGACCACCGGCATGGAGGAATCGACGAGGGCAAGGGGGCCGTGCTTGAGTTCGCCTGCCGCGTACGCCTCGGCATGGATGTAGGAGATTTCCTTCAGCTTGAGCGCCCCCTCCAGCGCAACGGGATAGTGCAGCCCGCGGCCGAGGAAAAGGGCGTGCTCGTGGGTGGCGAAGCGCTCGGCCCAGGCCTGGATCTGCGGCTCCAGGTTCAGTGCGTGCTGGATGCTGCCGGGCACGAAGCGAAGCTGCTCGATGGCGCCAGCCTCGGTCTTCGCGTCGAGCAGGCCCCGCGCCTTGGCGAGCGCCAGCGTGAGGGTGAAGAGGGAGACGAGCTGCGTGGTAAAGGCCTTGGTGGAGGCGACCCCGATCTCCATGCCGGCGCGCGTGTAGAAAACGAAGCGCGAGGCGCGTGGAATGGCGCTTTCCTGCACGTTGCAGATTGAAAGCGTGTACTCGTGCCCCAGCTCCCTGGCGCGCTTCAGGGCCTCCATCGTATCGAGCGTCTCGCCCGATTGCGAGATCGTGACCACGAGCTGCCTCGGGTTGGGGATCGAGTCGCGATAGCGGTATTCGTGTCCCAGCTCCACATTGCACGGCACCCTGGCGATCGACTCCAGCCAGAAGCGCGCGACCAGGCCCGCGTAATGGCTGGTGCCGGAGGCCAGGATGAGGACCGCATCGATGTCGCGAAATGCCGCCATCGCGCCCTTGCCGAAGAGACCGTCCACGTCGATGCCGCCGTCGATCACCGCCTCCAGCGTGTCGGCGACGGCTCGGGGCTGTTCGTGGATCTCCTTCTGCATGTAATGGCGGTAGGGGCCAAGGTCGACTGCATCCGCCGATAGGGCACTCACCCGTTCCGTCCGGATGGCGGGCTTGCCGGCGGCGTCCACGACCTCGACGCCGCTGCGGCGGATGGCCACCACGTCGCCATCCTCGAGGTACATCACGCGTCGCGTCTCGGAGACGATCGCGGAGACGTCGGAGGCCAGGAAGTTCTCGCCCTCCCCCAGGCCCACCACCAGCGGGCAGCCCATGCGCGCACCGGTAACCGTGCCCGGCTCCGTAACCGCCACGACACCGATGGCGTAAGCCCCGCGCAGATCCGCCGCCGCTTTCTGCGTGGCCCGGAAGAGATCGCCGGTCGCCTTGTAATAGTGGTGAACCAGATGCGCGATGACCTCCGTGTCGGTTTGCGAGTCGAAAGCGTAGCCCAGGGCCTTGAGTCGCGCGCGCTGCTCCTCGTGGTTCTCGATGATGCCGTTGTGCACGACGGCGAGCTCGTCGGAGGAGACGTGGGGATGGGCATTGGGTTCGGTGACGCCCCCGTGGGTGGCCCAGCGCGTGTGGGCGATGCCGATGATGCCGGCCAGGTTCTCGGCCCGCGCGGCGCTTTCCATCTCCGCGACCCGGCCGACGCGGCGCACACGCCGGATGCCGCCGTCCAGGATGGCGATTCCCGCGGAATCGTAACCGCGGTATTCGAGGCGCTTGAGTCCTTCCGTCAGGAGGGGGACGACGTTGCGACTGGCGATGGCACCGACGATTCCGCACATGACAGCGATTTTCTCACGAAAAACGAAGCCCTCCGCGGCATCGCCGCGAAGGGCTCAAGGCAGGCGTCGATCTCTTGGCCTCACATCGCCCTGCCGATGACGGGATGAGGAGGAGGCCCGTGCATCTGGGAACCACTGTACGTCGCTGCCGTGGACGGCACCGCGAGGTGCTTCACACCCCGGATGCCGAATATCGGACAAGACCCGGCTCAGGAGCGTTCCCCGGAGCTCTGCGAAGTGCGGCCCAGGATGCGGCTCGCAAGCACGGCCGCCAGCAGGGTGGCCAGGGGAGCGGCCAAGGGGACATACCAGCCCAGCCGCAACGCGAGGAGGGCCGAGGCACAGGCGCCGGCAGCGACCAGCACACCCACCGCCGGCGCGGCGCAGGCCGCAACGAGCGCCATCGCGGCGATGGCAAGGACGATCGCCGGCAGTGGCAGTTCCTCCACGGGGCGCCCGTGCAGCAGCGTCCGCACGCTTTGCGCGTGCGCGAGCACCGCGGGGGGCTCCGCCGAGGGCGGCTCCCACCCGGCCAGCGACAGCGGCTGGGGCACTCGATCATCCGGCCCCGCCACCTGCGAAACGAACACGATGCGGCCCCGGAACAGCCGTGCCAGGGCCTCGTCGTCGCGGATCTCGAGGAGGCGCCTCGCGGGCAGCATTCGGTACGCGGGGCCGAGCCCGTAGTCGATGATCCCCGGAGCGCAGTGTCCGCCAAGCACTTCGCACAGCCAGCCCGCGGACGTCGGCCACTCGCCCTGCTGCGTCGGAAGCGTGAGGCCTACCTGCCTCACCCGTCCGTCCTCGTCACGAGGCAGGATCGTGAAGACGAGCGAGCGCGGATCCACGCCACGAAGCAGGGGTTCGTGGATGGGAACCACCTCCCGCCGCGAATCGACCCCCATGCCGATTGCAAGCGGCGCTGCAGCCTGGGCCACGGACAGCGCCGTGGCCAGCGCATCGTCCCAACCCGGCGCTGCCGCCTCCAGCGATGTCCGGGGCAGCGTCACAAGCAGGGCGATGGCCCGCGGGCTTCCCCGCGCAATTCGAACCAATACGTCCGGCAGCTTTCGCAGGGCAGGGCCCAGCGGATCGACCTCGGGCGATACCGCTGACGCATCGTCGAGACCCACGACGAGGATGTCATCGGGGGCCTGCGTGGGGCCGAATGCGCGCAGGATCCCGAAACCCGCATCGAGCGCGGCCAGGCTCGCTTGCGCGCCCCACGGCGAAAGGTGCATTGCAAGGCCGGCAAGCGCCAGGAGGGCCGCCGTGAGGATTGCCGCGAGCGAGGACGGCTGGATGCGGACAGGCGGTGTGCGGGACATGGAACGCATCTTAACGGGCCGGGGCGCGAGTGCTAGACTCGCCGCACCCTTGCACCGGAGTGAGCGCGACCATGACCGGCGAGCCCCCCAGTCCAGCCCAGTTGGCCGCGATCGCCGATGCGTTCGTGCGCGAGCTGGCCACCCTGGGTCGCGTGCGCAGCTACCCGAAGAACACGGTGTTCATCACCGAGGGCGATTCGAGCGATGCCGTCTTCGTCATCCTGTCCGGGCGAGTGAAGGCCTTCGTGTCCGACTCGGAGGGCCACGAGCTCATCCTCAACACCCAGGGCCCCGGAGATTACGTGGGCGAGATGGCGCTCGACGGCAAGGCGCGCTCCGCCTCTGTCATCACGCTCGAGCCCACCACCTTTTCGGTCGTGCAGCGCGAACCGCTGCGCGAGGCCATCCGCAGGAATCCCGACTTCGCCTTGATCATGATCTCCAAGGTGATCGAGCGGGCCCGCGAGGCGACCGACAACGTGAAGAACCTCGCGCTGCTCGACGTTTACGGCCGGGTGGCGCGGCTGCTCCTCAACATGGCGGTCGAGTCGGACGGCAAGCTGCGCATTCCGGAGAAGATCACGCAGCAGGAAATTGCCGAGCGCGTGGGCGCCTCGCGCGACATGGTGAGCCGCATCTTCCGCGACCTCACCGTCGGCGGCTACATCAGCGTCGAGAACCGCATCGTCACGATCAACAAAAAGCCGCCTGCGCGTTGGTAGGGGCCGGGGAAGGCGTTGGGCCGGACGACGAGCCGCCGGTCAGCGCCGGCGCGCATCGAAATGCCGGGGGAACTTACTTCTTCGGCCGCTTCCACTCCGGCCTGGTGACTTGCTTGGCCTCGGTGATGGTAAGTCCGCCCGGGGGAGCGTCTTTCGTGATCGTGGCGCCGGCGCCGATGGTGGCGCCCTTGCCGATGGTTACCGGTGCCACCAGCTGCACGTCGGAGCCGATGTGCACGTCATCCTCGATCACCGTGCGGTGCTTGTACTCGCCGTCGTAATTGCAGGTGATGGTGCCCGCGCCGATATTGACGTCCTTGCCGACGGTGGCGTCGCCCACGTAGGCGAGGTGATTGGCCTTGCTCCCGCGGCCGATCGAGCTCGCCTTCACTTCGACGAAGTTGCCGATGTGCACTTCGTCCGCGAGCTCGGTGCCGGGGCGGATGCGGGCGTAGGGGCCGATGCGCGCGTTGCTGCCCACGCTCGCCTCCTCGAGCAGGCAGAAGGGCCGGATCTCGGTGCCTTCGCCCACGGTTACGCCGCGCAGGATGCAGTGGGCGCCGACCTTCACGCCGTTGCCCAGGGTCACCCGTCCCTCGAAGATGCAGTTCACGTCGATGGCGACGTCGCGCCCGCAAACCAGCTCCCCGCGCACATCGATGCGCTCGGGGTCGGCCAGCGTCACGCCGGCGTCGAGCAGGGCTTGGGCACGGTCCATCTGAAGCAGCCTTTCGAGGCGGGCCAGCTCGCGCTTGGAATTCACGCCGAGGCATTCGGTAGGCGATTGCGGACGCCGCACCGCGACCGGAAAGCCCTCGGCAACCGCGGCTGCCACGATGTCGGTCAGATAATACTCGCCCTGGACGTTGTCGTTCTTCAGGCCCGCGAGCCATGATTTCAGCTTCGCAAACGGCGCGGCGACGATGCCGGTATTCACCTCCCGGATGGCGCGCTCCGCATCGGTTGCATCGCGTTCCTCGACGATGCGCGCCACGCGCCCGGAGGGGTCGCGCACGATCCGGCCGTAACCCTTCGGGTCTTCCGCCTCCTGCGTGAGGAGGGCCAGCTGGTTCTGCGCCGCCGCGTCCACGAGCGAGCGCAGCGTTCCGGTGGCGATTCGGGGCACGTCGCCGTAAAGGACGAGCACGACCCCCCTTTCCTCGAGCTTCGGCAGGGCCTGCATGACGGCGTGCCCGGTCCCGAGCTGCCGGTCCTGGAGCACCCACACGACATCGGGCGCGCCCAGGTGGAGGGCGACCGTTTCGCCACCATGGCCGATCACGACCGCCAGGCGCGTCGGGGCGAGGCGGCGGGCCGAATCGAGCACATGGAGCAGCATCGGGCGGCCAGCCAGCGGATGCAGCACCTTGGGCAGGTTCGAATGCATGCGCTTGCCTTGCCCGGCGGCGAGGATGACGACCTGGAGGGACTGAGTGGTCATGCGCGATCGGGGCCGCAGTGGGGTAGGCAAATAAAAAGGGCAGGATCCGAGGATCCTGCCCGAATGTGTTGCGCCTCTAAATCAAGGAGTTTCGTGATCCCCCCCTGGACCCCAACGACAGTCCCGGCTCGGGGCTCGTCGCTTCGGTCCTACCTCTACGACGTGAGACAAAACTCATTTTACCACAAGGACACGTTACCTTGCGACCGGCCGGCTAGCGCATCTGGCGGAGCTTGCGAATGGCGGCAAGCTGCGCGACGGACTCGGCGAGCACCGCCTGGGCCTCGGCAATTTCCATCTGGCCCGTGCGATTGGTGATCGCCTCTTCGGCCGCGCGCTTGGCTTCGAGCGCCTTGGCCTCGTCGAGATTCTCGGCGCGCACGGAAGTATCGGCCAGGACCGTCACCACATGGGGCTGGACTTCCATCATGCCGCCCGAGACGTAGATGATCTCCTCCCGGCTCTCCCCGGGAATCTTGATGCGCACCGTCCCCGGCTTGATGCGCGTGAGGAGCGCGGCGTGCTCGGGAAGTATCCCGAGCTCGCCCGCTTCGCCCGGGGCGATGACCATCTCGGCTTCTCCCGAGAAGATCGCCTGCTCGGCGCTGACGATATCGACGTGAAGGGTCTTGGCCATGGGGGCTTATTGCAGCGTCTTGGCCTTCTCGAAGGCCTCTTCGATCTTGCCGACCATGTAGAAGGCCTGCTCGGGGAGGCTGTCGCACTCGCCTTCCACGATCATCCGGAAACCCTTGATCGTGTCCTTGAGCGTGACGTACTTGCCGGGCGAGCCGGTGAACACCTCCGCCACGTGGAACGGCTGCGACAGGAAGCGCTGGATCTTGCGGGCGCGCGACACCGCGAGCTTGTCCTCGGGCGAGAGCTCATCCATGCCGAGGATCGCGATGATGTCGCGCAGTTCCTTGTATTTCTGCAGCACCGCCTGCACGGCCCGCGTGGTGTCGTAGTGCTCCTCGCCGACCACGTGCGGGTCGACCTGGCGCGAAGTGGAGTCCAGCGGATCCACGGAGGGATAGATGCCCAGTGCCGCGATGTCGCGCGACAGGACGACCGTGGCGTCCAGGTGGCCGAAGGTCGTGGCCGGCGACGGGTCCGTCAAGTCGTCGGCAGGAACGTACACCGCCTGGATCGAGGTGATCGAGCCCGTCTTCGTGGAGGTGATTCGCTCCTGAAGGCGACCCATCTCCTCCGCGAGCGTCGGCTGGTAGCCCACCGCAGAGGGCATGCGGCCGAGCAGCGCCGACACTTCGGTGCCCGCCAGCGTGAAGCGGTAGATGTTGTCGATGAACAGCAGGATGTCCCGGCCCTCATCACGGAAGCTCTCGGCCATGGTCAGGCCCGTGAGCGCCACGCGAAGGCGGTTGCCCGGAGGCTCGTTCATCTGCCCGAACACCATCGCGACCTTGGACTGCGACAGGTCCTCCTGCACGATGACCTTCGCGTCCGACATCTCGTGGTAGAAGTCGTTGCCTTCGCGGGTGCGCTCGCCGACGCCCGCGAACACCGACAGCCCCGAGTGCTGGGTCGCGATGTTGTTGATGAGCTCCAGCATGGTCACGGTCTTGCCCACGCCGGCGCCGCCGAACAGGCCGATCTTGCCACCCTTGGCGAAGGGGCAGATGAGATCGACCACCTTGATGCCCGTCTCGAGAAGCTCCACGGACGGCGAGAGCTCATCGAATTTCGGCGCAGGAGCGTGGATCGAGCGGCGTTCGTCGGTTTTCACCGGGCCGCGCTCGTCGATGGGTCGGCCGAGCACGTCCATCACCCGGCCGAGAGTGCCGGGACCGACGGGCACCGAAATGGGCGCGCCGGTGCCCTTCACCTTCATGCCGCGGCGCAGTCCGTCGGAAGACCCCATCGCGATGGTGCGCACGATGCCGTCGCCCAACTGCTGCTCGACCTCGAACGTGAGGCCCTTCTCCGCGAAGGAGTCCGCCTCCTCGACGAGCGTCAGCGCGTCATACACCCTGGGCATATTCTCGCGGGGAAACTGGATATCGATCACCGCGCCGATGCACTGGACGATCCTGCCTTCTGCCATCTGGGTCGCACTCATGTTGGGTTCCCGTAAGTCGAATCTTCAGACCGCTGCCGCGCCGCCGACGATCTCCGAGAGTTCCTTGGTGATCGCCGCCTGGCGGGACTTGTTGTGGATAAGGGTGAGTTCGTCGATCACGTTCAGGGCGTTGTCGCTAGCCGCCTTCATCGCGACCATCCGCGCCGACTGCTCGCTCGCGATGTTTTCCGCGAGCGCCTGGTAGACGATGGCCTCGAGGTAGCGGCGCAGGAGCTGCTCGAGCACGTCCTTGGCGTCCGGTTCGTAGAGGTAATCCCAGCCGCCACGCGCCGTCGGGTCGGTTGCCTGAAGGCGGTCCGCCGCAAGCGGGAGAAGCTGCTCGATCACGGGCTCCTGCTTCATCGTGTTGATGAAGCGAGTGTAGACCACGTAAACCGCCCCGATCTCGCCCTTCATGTAGGCCTGGATCAGCACGCGGCCCGGGCCCACGAGCTTGTCCAGGTGCGGCGTGTCGCCGTACTGGATGAGGTGCGAAACGATCTTCCCGCCGAAGCGCTGCAGGAACGCGAACCCCCGGTTGCCGAACACGGTGAACTGGAGCTTGCGGCCCTCGTCCTGCCATTCCTTCGCCTTGTTCGTGAGCAGTCGCAGCGCATTCGTGTTGAGGCCGCCGCACAGGCCCTTGTCTGTGGTGACGAGGACAACGCCCACGTCCTTCGCGTTCTCGTTCTTCACGAGAAAGGGGTGGCGATACTCCGGGTTCGCGTTCGCGAGGTGCGCAGCGATGTTCCGGATCTTGTCGCCGTAGGGGCGCGCGTGGCGCATGCGCTCCTGCGCCTTCCTCATCTTGGAGGCCGCGACCATCTGCATGGCCTTGGTGATCTTGCGCGTGCTCTGCACGCTCTTGATCTTGTTCCGGATTTCCCTGGAGCCTGCCATCGAAGTCGTCCTGGTTTCCCTTGCTTTGCCGAAGCCCTACGCGCTTTGCGCTTCTGCGCGTCGAGCGGCGTGAATCGTCCGCACCAACACGGTTGCCGATGCCGCCAGTCTAGTAGCTGCCGTTCTTCTTGAAGTCCCTGATGGCATCGTGAAGCTTCGCCTCGTCGTCCTTCGACAGGTCCTTCGTGGACTCGATGCGCTCGACAAGGTCGCCGTTCTTTTCCTTGATGTAGTCGCGCATCGCGCGCTCCGCGGACAGCGCCTTCGCCACCTCGATGTCGTCGAAGTAGCCGTTGGTCACGGCGAAGAGCGTGATCGCCATCTCCCAGACCTGAAGGGGCTGGTACTGCGGCTGCTTCATGAGCTCGGTCACCATGCGGCCGCGGTCGAGTTGCTTGCGCGTGGCTTCGTCGAGGTCGGAGGCAAACTGCGAGAACGCCGCGAGTTCGCGGAACTGCGCGAGAGCCAGGCGTACGCCGCCGCCGAGCTTCTTGATGACCTTGGTCTGCGCGGCGCCGCCCACTCGGGATACAGAGATGCCCGCGTTGATGGCCGGGCGGATCCCGGCGTTGAAAAGATCCGTCTCCAGGAAGATCTGGCCGTCCGTGATCGAGATCACGTTGGTGGGCACGAACGCCGACACGTCGCCGGCCTGCGTCTCGATGACCGGAAGCGCCGTGAGGGACCCGGTCTTGCCCTTGACCGCCCCCTTGGTGAACTTCTCGACATACTCCTCGTTCACGCGGGCGGCGCGCTCGAGAAGGCGGGAGTGCAGGTAGAACACGTCTCCGGGGTAGGCTTCACGGCCCGGCGGACGCCGCAACAGCAGCGAGATCTGGCGGTACGCCCAGGCCTGCTTCGTGAGGTCGTCGTAGATGATGAGCGCGTCCTGCCCGCGGTCGCGGAAGTACTCGCCCATCGTGCAGCCGGAATAGGGCGCGATGTATTGCATGGCTGCGGGATCGGAGGCGGCGGCAGCCACAATGATGGTGTAGGCCATCGCGCCGTGCTCCTCGAGCTTCCTCACCACGTTCGCAATCGTGGAGGCCTTCTGGCCGACCGCAACGTAGATGCAGAAAAGATCCTTGCCCTTCTGGTTGATGATCGTGTCGATGGCCACGGCGGTCTTCCCCGTCTGACGGTCACCGATGATGAGTTCGCGCTGGCCGCGGCCGATGGGAACCATCGAGTCGATGGCCTTCAGACCCGTCTGCACCGGCTGCGAAACGCTCTTGCGCCAGATCACGCCTGGTGCGACCTTCTCGATCGGCTCTGTCATCTTCGCGTCGATCGGGCCCTTGCCGTCGATGGGCTGGCCCAGCGAGTTGACGACGCGACCGATGAGTTCGGTGCCGACCGGCACCTCGAGGATGCGGCCCGTGCACTTGACGGTGTCGCCTTCCGAGATGTGCTCGTAGGTGCCGAGCACCACGACGCCGACGGAGTCCCGCTCCAGGTTCAGCGCCATGCCGAACGTGTTTCCCGGGAATTCGAGCATCTCGCCCTGCATCACGTCCGTGAGGCCGTGCACCCGGCAGATGCCGTCTGTCACCGAGATCACCGACCCCTCGGTGCGCTTTTCGGCGGCCACCTGGAGGTTCTGGATCTTCGACTTGATGAGTTCGCTGATTTCAGCCGGATTGATTTGCATGTGGGGCTCCGAATACGGGTGTCTGCGGTCAGCGAGCGAGCGCCGCCGCCATCTGTGCGAGCGCGTCGCGCATCGAGGCATGGATCACCTCGTCGCCGACGTGGACGCGGGCGCCGCCGATGAGGGCGGCGTCGATTTCTACCGTTGCCTCGACCTTGCGGCCGTACTTGCGGGCAAGCGATGCCACGAGGTCGTCGCGTTCCGCCTCGGAGAGCGGGCGGGCGCTCACGATGCGCGCCTTGAGAACGTTCTCGTGCGCGCGCTTCAGGGATTCGAACTGTGCCGAGATCTCGGGCAGCAGCACCGCGCGCGTGCCGTCAACGAGGATCGTCACGAGGTTCCTGACATGCAATGAAAGTTTCTCGCCGCCCACCCCGAAGAGGAGCTCGAGCTTCTGCGCACGCGAAAATCGCGGATTCCCGAGGAGATCGGCCATCTGCGGGTCCGCGACGATGGCCCCCGCGAGCAGGAGCCCGTCGGACCAATCCGCGAGATCCTTCGTCTCCAGCGCGGAGCGGAACGACGCTTCGGCATAGGGGCGGGCAAGGGTGGCGATTTCTGCCATGGCGCCTCCTAGAGCTGGGCCTTCAACTTGCTGAGCATCTCGGTGTGCGCCCTTGCGTCCACCTCGCGCTGCAGGATCTTCTCCGCGCCAGCGATGGCGAGTGCCGCAACCTGTTCGCGCAACTCCGCCTTTGCCTTGGCGACTTCGGAGGCAATCTGTTCCCGGGCGCCGGTGATGATGCGGTCGGCCTCGACCTTGGCGGCAACCTTCGCCTCCTCGACGATCTGACCTGCCCGCTTCTCGCTTTCGCCCAGCACGCCCGAGGCGCGCGCGCGCGCTTCCTGCACCGCGGCGTTCCCCTTGCGCTCGGCGTCCACCAGCGCTGCCTTTCCCTTCTCGGCCGCGGCCAGGCCGTCGGCGATGCGCTTGTTGCGCTCGTCGATGGCGCGGTTGAGCGGCGGCCAGATGAATTTGACCGAAAACCAGATGAGGCATGCGAACGACAGCGCCTGGACGAACAAGGTCGCGTTGATGTTCATGGCGAACGACCCTTCCGTTAGGCCCGGATTACTTGATGACCGACAGGAGCGGGTTCGCGAATCCGAAGAACATCGCGATACCGACGCCGATCAGGAACGCCGCGTCGATGAGGCCGGCGAGCAGGAACATGAACTTCTGCAGTTGCGGGATCAGCTCGGGCTGCCGGCCCGCGGCCTCCAGGAACTTGGAGCCCATGATGCCGATGCCGATGCAGGCGCCGAAGGCGCCCAGCCCGATGATGATGCCGATGCCGAGCGCCGTGTAGCCTTGGACGAGGGCGAGGAACTGAGCCATTGTTTTTTCCTTTCGGAGGTACGGGTGTTGAAGTTGAAAAGGTGAACCGGGGCGTTTCAGTGGTGCTCGTGGGCCATCGCGATGTACACGACCGACAGCACCATGAAGATGAATGCCTGCAGCAGGATGATCAGGATGTGGAAGATCCCCCAGCCCAGGGTGAGGACGCTCGCGGCGCCGCCGGCGAGGAGCCCTCCGGCCGAGAAGCTCGCGATGCTCGCCAGGAGCCCGAGCAGCATGAAGATGAGCTCGCCCGCGTACATGTTCCCGAACAGCCGCATGGCGAGGGACACCGGCTTCGCCAGCAGTTCGATGAGGTTGAGGACGAAATTCGGTATCCACAGAAGAGGGTTGGACCCGAAGGGCGCCGTGAAGAGCTCGTGCAGGAAGCCGCCGGCGCCCTTGACCTTGACGCTGAAGAACAGCATCAGGAACAGAACCGAGAAGCTCATGGCGAAGGTGGCGTTCAGGTCCGTCGAAGGCACGGGCTTCCAGTGCGAAGTGTGCTCGGGCCTGCCCAGGAGATGGTGGTTCACCAGCTCCGCCGTGCCCGATACCCAGTCGAGCGGCAGCAGGTCCATGAGGTTCATCATGAACACCCAGGTGAAAATGGTCAGCGCAAGGGGGCCCAGGAAGGCGCGTGAGCCCGGAAACACATCGCGAACGGTTCCGTCCACGAACTCGAAGAACATCTCGATGAAGGATTGCAGCCGCCCCGGCACCTCGGCCGTTGCGCGGCTGGCCACCATCCAGATGAGCCCAAGGCCCACGAGGCCCAGCACCCAGGACATGATTATCGTGTCGAGGTTGAGGGTCCAGAAGCCGCCCTCCCCGATCGTCACCTTGAGGTTGGCGAGGTGATGGGCGATGTATTCGGGCGGCGTTAGGGAAGCTTCGGCGGTCATTCGCTCAATTTCTTTTCACTAGCGCGAACAGCGAAGCCGTCCACGCGATGCAAAATCCGATCACCACGGCGCCTGGCGCCGCACCCGCCGCCTCCAGCCCGGACCAGCCGGAAAGCAGCGATACGAGGCTAACCAGTGACACGGCCCACTTCACCGCCTCCGCGACGACCAGGACCCGAAGAGCCTGCCATGGCGTCGGCGCCGGGCGGTTGCGCCACTTCAGGACCCCGGTGAATGCCAAGGTGCCCGCCAAGGCGGCCGTGCCTCCGGAGAGCGCGGCAATGGCGCTTTCCCACCCACCGAACACAAGGCTTGCTGCAGCGCAGCATGCCACCAGCCCGGCCTGCACCAGAACCTGCCGCCGGCCGTCGAATATCGCGGACGCCGGCGCAGGCTTTGGACTTGGGCGCGGTGACGACAAACTTGTAAATTCTAGCCCGGAAGAGTCCATGGGGTCAAAACTTGCGGCAACGCAATATGGGCCGGTTCAACGGCGCTTCAACCGGGAAACAATACCGTCCAGCTGTTCGAGGCTCGAGAAACCGATGACCAGGCTGCCGCGCCCGCCGTGGCGCGATTTCACCGTCACCAGCGCACCCAGGGACTCCGAAAGCTCCTCCTGAAGTCGCCGCGTGTCGGCGTCAAGGCGGGGGCTGGAAGACTTCGCGTGCGCCTTGGGCATGGTTGCGGCGTTCTGCACCAGCCGTTCCGTTTCGCGAACGGACAGGCCCTTGCCGGCCACCTGCTCGGCCAGCTCGACCTGTTTCGCCTTGCCGACACCGAGCAGCGCCCGTGCATGACCCATGTCCAGGCGACCTTCGAGCAGCATGTCCTGCACGGCCTTCGCCAGCTCGAGCAGGCGCAGCAGGTTCGTCACGGCGCTTCGGGAGCTTCCAACCGCCTTCGCCGCGTCCTCATGCGTGAGGTGGAACTCGTCGATGAGGCGCTTGAGGCCGGCGGCCTTGTCGATGGGGTTGAGGTCTTCGCGCTGGATGTTCTCGATGAGGCCGATGCCGAGGGCCGCGTCGTCCGCAACTTCCCGCACCAGGGCGGGAACGCGCTCAAGACCCGCGAGTTGCGCTGCACGCCAGCGGCGCTCGCCGGCGAGGATCTCGTAGCCGCCGTCGTCTACCGAACGCACGATGATCGGCTGGATGACGCCGCGGACGCGGATCGAGTCGGCCAGTTCGGCGAGCGAGGCCTGGTCCATCCGCGTTCGCGGCTGATACCGGCCCGGCTTGAGCGCACGCACCGAAAGCTCGGCGAATTCGCCTCCCGGCTTTGCCTTCGATCCGCCGCCCAGCAACGCGTCCAGGCCGCGGCCGAGTCCCTTGTGCTTGGCTGTCATGACGCGCAGTTCCTTGTCAGGCATTCGGGCTCACCGGATGACCGGCGCGCTCGAGAAGTTCACGGGCAAAGGCAAGGTGCGCGCTGGCGCCCCTCGAGGCCGGATCGTGCAGGAGCACAGGCTTGCCGAAGGAGGGCGCCTCGGCGATACGGATGTTGCGCGGAATCACGGTATCGAAAACCTTGGCGCCGTAGTGGCGCTTCAGCTCGTCCGAAACCTGCACCGTGAGCGTGCTTCGCGGGTCGTACATGGTTCTCACGAGTGCCTCGATCTCGATTCCCGGATTCAGGTTCTGCTTCACCTTGCGAAGCGTTCCGACGAGATCCGAGAGTCCTTCGAGCGCGTAGTACTCGCACTGCATGGGGATGATCACCGCATCGGCGGCGGTGAAGCCGTTCACCGTGAGCATGTTGAGTGCGGGCGGACAGTCGATCACCACGTAGTCGTAGTCGGCGAGCACGGGGGCCAGCGCCTCGCGCAGGCGGTACTCACGACGCTCGACCGCAATCAGCTCGACCTCCGCGCCGGCCAGCTCGCGATTTGAGCCAACCACATCGTAGCCACCCTCGACGCGCACCGTCGCGTCTGACACGCCGCACTCGCCCAGCAGGAGCCCGTAAACGCTTCGCTCGAGGGCCGACTTGTCGACGCCACTGCCCGTCGTCGCGTTGCCCTGCGGATCGAGATCCACGAGCAGGACCCGACGGCCGTAATGCGCGAGGCTCGCCGAGAGGTTCACCGCGACGGAAGTCTTGCCGACGCCGCCCTTCTGGTTGGCAATCACGTAGGTGCGGGCCATCAGGCGGCTTTCAGAATGACCAGGTGACGTTGGACATCGAGCGTCGGCACGCGCAGCTCGACGATGTTCTCGACGCGGTGGGAGGCGGGCACCCTTGCGATTTCCTCGAAGGGATACACCCCTTTCATGGCGAGCATCGCGCCGCCAGGCGCCACGAGGTGATTCGCCTGCGCGACGAAATCCGCAAGCTCCGCGAAGGCGCGCGATACCACGATGTCGAAAAGCGCCGGCGGATGCCATTTCTCGACGCGCTCGCAGGCCACCTCGACATTGGGCAGTGCCAGCTCGGCTTTCGCCTGCGTGAGGAACGTGGCTTTCTTGTGGCTCGCGTCAAGGAGCGTCACGCAGAGTTCGGGGCATGCGATGGCGAGTGGAATTCCCGGCAGGCCCGCGCCCGCGCCCACATCGAGAATCGTCCCCGCGCTGCGGACGTGCGGAAGCACCGAGAGGCTGTCGAGGAGGTGCAGCACGACCATCTGGCTCGGCTCGCGCACGGCGGTCAGGTTGTGCACCTTGTTCCATTTCTCGATGAGAAGAAGGTAGGCAATGAGCTTCGCCTGCGCAGCCGCGTCGAGCGTGATGCCCATCGCCTCGAGGCCTTCGGCCAGGCGGGCGTCGATCGTCATGCGCTTCTCTCTTCGGCGCGTGCACGGTCGGCAAGCGTGCGCCGTTTGAGGTGCACGAGCAGCAGCGATATCGCCGCCGGCGTCACGCCCTGGATGCGGGCAGCCTGGCCCAGGGTCTCGGGGCGGTGCTGAGTGAGTTTCTGCTGCACTTCCTTCGAAAGCCCGCGCACCGAGGAGTAATCGAGGTCAACGGGCAGCGCCAGAGTTTCCTGTGCCAACTGGCGCGTGACCTCTTCTCGTTGCCGCTCGATATAGCCGGCGTACTTGGCAGCGATTTCGACTTGTTCGGCAACAGACGAATCCACAACCCCCTCGCCAGCATTGGGGAAAGACAACAGTGAGCGATAACCGACATCGGGACGGCGAAGCAGGTCGAAGAGCGAATATTCGCGTTCGATCGGTTGGCCGAGAACGCGGACCTGATCGGCGTCGGGGATACGTCCCGGATGCGCCCAGGTTGCCTTGAGTCGGGCGGTTTCGCGTTCGATCGCCTCCCGCTTGGTGCTGAACGCTTTCCACCGCCCGTCGTCCACGAGTCCGAGCTTGCGGCCGGATTCCGTCAGGCGAAGGTCCGCATTGTCCTCGCGAAGCTGCAGCCGGTATTCCGCCCGGCTGGTGAACATGCGGTACGGCTCCGATACGCCTCTCGTGACAAGGTCGTCGACCAGCACGCCCAGATAGGCTTCGTCTCGGCGCGGGCACCAGCCGGCGTGGCCGCGCTCGAAGAGGGACGCGTTGATTCCGGCCAGGAGACCTTGGGCTGCCGCTTCCTCGTAGCCCGTTGTGCCGTTGATCTGCCCGGCGAAGAAAAGCCCGGCAATCGCCTTGGTCTCGAGCGTCGACTTCAGGCCGCGGGGATCAAAATAGTCATATTCGATGGCGTAGCCGGGCCGCATGATATGCGCGTTCTCGAGCCCCGGAATGGAACGCACCAGCGCCAGCTGGACATCGAAGGGCAGGCTGGTCGAGATGCCGTTGGGGTAATACTCGTGGGTCGTGAGCCCCTCGGGCTCGAGGAAGATCTGGTGGCTCGCCTTGTCCGCGAACCGGTGGATCTTGTCCTCGATGGACGGGCAGTAGCGTGGGCCCACCCCCTCGATCACGCCGGTAAACATGGGTGACCGGTCAAGGCCACCGCGAATCACCTCGTGGGTCGCTTCGTTCGTGTGGGTGATCCAGCAGGGGAGCTGGCGAGGGTGCCAATTGCGCGAGCCGAGGAACGAAAAGACGGGTTCGGGGCTATCCCCGGGTTGCTCCGCACAGCGGGAGAAATCAATGGTCCGGCCATCCAGCCGCGGCGGCGTGCCGGTCTTCAGTCGCCCGACAGGCAGTGACAGCTCCCTCAGCCTCGCCGCGAGCGACAGCGAGGGCGGGTCGCCGGCGCGCCCGGCAGAATAACTCTCCAGGCCCACATGGATGAGCCCGCCGAGAAAAGTGCCCGCCGTCAGGACCACCGCTGGCGCATGAAACCGCAGGCCGATGGCCGTGACGGCGCCTGCTACGCGATCGCCTTCGACGATCAGGTCATCGACCGCCTGCTGAAAGAGCCAGAGATTGGGCTGGGTCTCCAGGCGCCGCCGGATAGCGGCGCGGTAAAGGATGCGGTCGGCCTGCGCACGCGTGGCGCGTACGGCAGGGCCCTTGCTGGCATTCAGCGTGCGGAACTGGATGCCCGCCTCATCGGTAGCCAGCGCCATGGCGCCACCCAGCGCATCCACCTCGCGCACCAGGTGTCCCTTGCCGATGCCGCCAATCGAGGGGTTGCACGACATCTGGCCGAGCGTCTCGATCGCGTGCGTGAGCAGCAGCGTGCGCGAGCCGGCCCGAGCCGCGGCAAGCGCAGCCTCCGTGCCGGCGTGGCCACCGCCGACGACAATCACGTCGAAACGGTTCGGGAAGTCCATGAGGTGGGTCGGCTGCCGGATCGCATCCGGCGGCGGCGGAAAAGCGAATCGCGAATTCTACGGGAAAAGCCCTGCCCAACCTAGTGAGGTTCCACGTGGAACAGGGAGCTAGCGGTTCCGCTCTTCAAGCCAGCCCGTCGTTCGGGCAATGGCCTTGTCCCGAGCTTCCCGATTCGTTCCCACGGTGGCGCCGCGCCCGGCCGCCCGGTTCGGGTTACGCACTTCGGACCGCTCCCGAATGGGCTGATCGAGGCGATCGAAGCTATGGAAGGCGCCGGGGTACACATCGATCTCGACCAGCCCTTGGGGCGCTTTTCCCGCAAGCGCCTCGCAATGGTGCGCCGGGGTCCAGTCGTCGGCTCCGCCGGACTGGATGAGAAGAGGTGCCGTCGGCCGGAATTCCGTCCGGGCGAGTGCCGCACACCCCGGATAGAACGCCACCGCCGACCGGAATCGAGGTCCGCCAGCCTCGCGCCCGGGCGCATCCGGTCGAAGCACGTGCAAGACCGCCATGGCGCCATTGGACCAGCCCATGACATGAATATGGCCCGGATCAACATCCTTGCGCGAGGCAAGCCAACCCAGGGCTGCGTAGGCATCCTTTGGCCGGTCCCGGGTTTCAGAGACCTTCCGGTGTATCTGCGTGCAGATTTCCCTTTCCCCGCGCGGGCCGAAACTGTCGAGGAGAAGAGTGACATAGCCTCGGCTCCTGAAATGCTCCGCCCAGAAGACGAAGCTCGCCGTCGGTTCGCCGGACTTGGCCCAGAGACCGGTGCATCCATGCAGCATGACTATGGCCGGGAAGGGGCCTTCGCCCGCCGGACGGTAGAGTCGTCCCGCCAACTCCAGGCCCGGGCCCGGAAACGCGACCGCAACACCACCAGCCCAAGCGAAGCCGGCCAGCCCCGCGGCAAAAGCGGCCAGTACTTGTTTCACGTGGAACCGTCCCCGCATCCTGCTTTTCTACCGGAAGTCGGAGGGACGCCGCGACACACAATAGCTGTAGCCGAGCGCAGCGAGTTCTTCTTCGGAAAGATGGGGCGCACGCGAAGCCGACAGAAGCATATGCGCCTGAACTCCTTCCAACCAGGAATCCGGCACCTTCTTCACCTGTATGGCCGGGTCGATATTGACGCGCAACGCGTAAACGATGGTGCGCGCGGTTTGCGAGGTGGCGGAGCGACAGGTGCGCTTCACGTTCTCGCTCACTTCCTGTGCCGCGACGGGTTTCGTCCCGAGAACCGCGAAAATCGCAATCAATGTCGCGAGAAGCTTCATGGTTGTTCCCCTATTTCCCGATGCAGAACCGGCTGAAAATCTCCCCCAGGAGTTCGTCTGGCGTCACTTCACCCGTGATCGAACCCAAGTCTTCCTGCGCCAGCCTCAAATCTTCCGCAAACAATTCAATGACTTGCATATTATTCTCGAAGGCAGCCGCCAACTGCGTCGACGCTGCGCGCAATGCCGCGAGGTGCCGCTCCCGCGCCAGAAACACGCCTTCGGACGACGGGCGCCAACCCGCCACTTCCAGCAGCCAGGCCCGAAGCGCGGCTACCCCCTCGCCCGTTTTCGCGGAAAGCCGGAAATCCGTTTCCGAACCATGCGCCACGCGCTCGGCCGCCACTCCGGCGAGGTCGATCTTGTTCGTCACCCGTGCGATCGCCAGGCCCGGCGGCATCAACGAAAGGATACGGGACTCCTGATCACGTTCGCCTTGCGTGGCGTCACTGATCAGTATCGCCGCTCCCGCTTTCCCGATGGCTTCCCAGGTGCGCGCGATCCCGATTCGCTCGACCTCGTCACCCGATTCCCGCAGCCCCGCGGTGTCGATCAGGTGAATCGGGACACCCTCGAGGAGGATGGTGGCGCGGACATAGTCCCGGGTGGTGCCCGGCACAGGCGTGACGATCGCCACCTCCTCTCCCGCCAACCGGTTGAGCAGGCTCGACTTGCCCACGTTCGGACGCCCCACGAGCACGACCGTGAGCCCCTCGCGCAGAACAGCCCCCTGCAAAGCCTCGCAGAGAAGCCCCGCAAGATCGGTTCGAATCGCCGCAAGCGCGGCGCGCTGCGACAAGCGGTCCGCGGGATCGATCTCCTCCTCCGGAAAGTCGATGCAGGCCTCCACATGCATTCGCAGGCGTGTGAGCGCACCGACAATCGTCTCGACGCGCGCCGAGAACTCCCCGGCAAGCGAACGTGCAGCGCTCCGAGCGGCCTCCGCGCTCGAGGCGTCGATCAGGTCGGCCACGCTTTCTGCCTGTGCCAGGTCGAGGCGTTCGTTCATGAACGCACGCCGCGTGAACTCGCCGGGTTCCGCGAGACGCGCACCGAGCGCAATGCACTGCCGCAGGATCTCGCGCAACACGACCGGGCCGCCATGGCCCTGCAACTCGAGCACGTCCTCGCCGGTGTACGAATGCGGGGCGGGGAAGAAAAGCACGATGCCCTCGTCGAGAAGGGCCCCCGATAATCCCCGGAACCGCGACAGCGTCGCGCGCCGGGCTTCAGGGATGCCTCCGGTGACACCCGTGGCGATACCGCCCGCGAGAGGGCCGGAAACGCGCACCACGCCGATACCGCCGCGACCTGGTGCCGTCGCGACGGCCGCGATCGTGTCCGGCCGGGCGGCGGTCACGGCACTAGTGCTTGCCCCGAGCCTTCGCCGCCGCCTCGGCTACCAGCGAACGATTGATATGCCACTGCTGGGCGATGGAGAGCAGGTTCTGCACGACCCAGTAGAGCACAAGTCCCGACGGGAAGAACAGGAAGAACACGCTGAAGACGATGGGCATCGCGAGCATCACCTTTGCCTGTACGGGGTCGGCCGGCTGCGGGTTCAGCTTCGTCTGCACGAACATCGACACCGCATAGATCACAGGCAAGATGTAATACGGATCCGGCCCCGAGAGATCCTGGATCCAGCCCAGCCAGGGGGCGTGACGCAACTCGATCGAGCCGAGAAGCACCCAGTAAAGCGCGATGAAAACGGGGATCTGCACCACGATCGGCAGGCACCCGCCAAGCGGGTTGATCTTCTCGGTGCGATAGAGCTCCATCATCGCCTGGTTGAGCTTCTGCCGATCGTCGCCATAGAGCTGCTTCAACTTCTCCATCTTCGGGCCCAGCACCTTCATCGCCGCCATCGAGCGGCCGGCCTTGTGATTGAGCGGGTAGAAGACGAGCTTGATGAGGATGGTCAGGAGGATGATCGCCCAGCCCCAGTTGCCGACCAGGCCGTGGATGAACTTGAGTACCCAGAAGAGCGGCGCCGCAATGATCTTGAGCCAGCCGTAATCGACCACCAGTTCCAGTCCCGGTGCGATCTTCGCGAGCTTTTCCGTTTCCTGCGGGCCGATGTACAGGGACAGCGAAACGGTGGCCTTCGCCCCGGCCGCAACGGCACCGACCGGCACGATCACGCCCGCCGCGTACAGGTTGTCGCCCACCTTGTTGGTGAAGAACTCCCGCTCCGTCGTGCCCGCTGGCAGCCAAGCCGAGACGAAATAGTGCTGCACCAGAGCGATCCAGCCATCCTTCGCCTTCTTCACGTGCGCCTGCTTGCCCTTGTCGATGTCCTTGAAATCGATCTTCACAAATTTCGCCTCGTCGGTATAGACCGCGGGGCCCGTGAACGTTGCAACGCCCGCGAACGCGCTTGTCTGCGCAGCCGCCTGGCTGGGATGGTTCCCGTCGCGAAGAAACTGGAAATAGGCGTAAGGGGCGATCGGCTTGTCGCCGCCGTTCCTCACCTCGTAGGTCACGAGCATCTCGTACGAGCCTCGATGAAAGAGGAACTTCTTCACGACCTCGTCTCCGCCCGCGTCCTTTGCCACGAGCCTCAACTCGAGCTGGTCCTGGCCATTCTCGAGAGCGAACACGGTCGATTCGACCGAGTACATCGTCTTGTGTGTAGGCAGCCCATCGCCGAGAAGCCCTGACTGCGTCACAAAATACTGTTTTGGATCGGGAGAAAGGAGTGTGAGCGGCTGCGTGTGATCCAGCGCAGAGAACACCTTGAAGAGGGTCACGCGCCGGATGTCCCCCCCGGCCGTGTTCAGTTCCACTTCGAAGAGATCCGTCTTCACCACGACCGGCTGTCCTGTCGCCTCCACTGGCGCGGCAGCCGGCGCCCCGGGAGCGACGGGTGGGGCTCCTTGGACTCCTGGGGCTGCCTGCGACGCGAGCGGCGAGGTCGGCGTGGGCGCCGTGCCTGCGCCAGGATTGCCGGCCGTGGCTGCCTGTTGCGCGGGCGCCTTGGGCGCGTTGTGCTTTTGCCACCCATCCCAAAGGAGGAAAGCGGAAGCGCTGAAGACCACGAGTGCGATGAGGCGCTGGATATCCATCAGGGAGGGGGTGTCAGTGGAACGAGGAGGTCATGAGCGACAATCAAGGGACAGGATCATAGCCCCCCGCGTTCCACGGGTGGCAGCGCAGAACGCGTTTCATCGCAAGCCATGAACCCCAAAGTGCGCCGTGGCGCTCCAGGGCTTCGATGGCATAGTGCGAGCAGGTCGGCGTGAACCGGCATTGCCGGCCCCACCACGGCGCGAGCACGTATTGGTAGGCACGAATGAGGGCAACCAGTACACGGCGCATGTCATCGATCCGCCGCGGCCCGATCGAGCAATTGCCCGGCGTCAACGAGCCATGCAGCTTCGCTCGCCCTTGAAAAGGGCTCCCGCGGGGCAAGAACGAGGTCAAGCCCGAGCGCCTTCACGTCATGGCGGCGAAACATCTCGCGAGCCAATCGTTTCATCCGGTTGCGGTCCACGGAACGACGCGCGATTCGCTTGGGCACGGCAAGACCCAACCGAGACTTGCCGGCGTTTCCGCTGGTCACGTGCAGGATCATCATCGAACCACGGAGCTTGCGTGGGTTGCGAAGGGCAGCTGCAAACGATCCGCGCCCCACAAAGCGGTGACGCCGGGAAAGGCCTTCCTTCCGGGCGCCTTGGGTCATGCGGTCGCTAGACCGCGACGCGCTTGCGGCCCTTGGCACGGCGGGCGTTGATCACCGCGCGGCCAGCCGCTGTCTTCATGCGAACACGGAAGCCATGCGTCCGCTTGCGGCGCGTGGTGGAAGGCTGAAAAGTGCGTTTCATGTATACCTCGTCGATCGAGACCGCCCCAGCGGGCGAAAAGCGCGCGATTATAGCCGATCGACCACCCGAGCGCCATCCTGCCGGCTTTCAAGCGACAAGAATAGCCTGTGGATAACCCACTCCTTTCCCTATAGAATCGCTCTTCTTCCCGCCCCCGTCTCACCCCCGATCCCGCTTACCGCCGCCACTATGGATTCGCTCTGGCTTTCGCTCGTTTCCGAGCTCAAGAAGGACTTGCCGGCGCAGCAGTACGACACCTGGATCAAGCCCCTGCGTGCAGAGCACCACGGCAACCAGCTGCGGGTGCTCGCGCCCAATCACCATGTCCTTCGCTGGATCCGGACCAACCTGCTTGCCAAGATCGAGTCGCGCGCCGAGCGCGCTGCAGGATCAACCTTGCAGGTGGACCTCGTGCTCGACGAAGGGATGTCGCCCGAGACCGAAATCGTCCTTCCCGAGCCGGTCCCGATCGTCGTCGAGAGACCTTCCCGCGATGAGCATCGGCTCAATTCCTCTTTTACGTTCTCAAATTTCGTGAACGGAAAAGCAAACCAGATCGCGCGCGCCGCGGCAATTCAGGTGGCCGAAAACCCCGGAACCGCCTACAACCCCCTCTTCATTTATGGCGGCACCGGGCTGGGCAAGACGCACCTGCTTCAAGCGATCGGCTCGGAAGTCCTCAAGCGCAATCCGAAAGCGAAAGTCCGTTACATCCATGCCGAGCAATTTGTCGCCGATGTGGTGCGCGCCTACCAGCACAAGAGTTTCGACTCGCTCAAGCGCTATTACCGCTCACTTGATCTTTTCCTCATCGACGATGTCCAGTTCTTTGTCGGAAAGTCACGCTCCCAGGAGGAATTCTTCTACACGTTCAACGCGCTATTCGAGGCCCATAAGCAGGTCGTGATCACGAGCGACAGCTTTCCGAAGGAATTGACGGGAATCGAGGATCGCCTCATTTCCCGCTTCGGCTGGGGCCTCACCGTTGCCGTTGAACCGCCGGAACTTGAAATGCGCGTGGCCATCCTCCTCAAGAAGGCGGAAATGGATGGCGTGCACGTCGAGGAGGCCATTGCCTTCTTCATCGCCAAGCACATCCGATCCAATGTGCGCGAACTCGAGGGGGCCTTGAAGCGGGTGCTTGCCTATGCCCGATTCAACAATACGGCGGTCACCGTCGCAACGGCTCGCGAGGCCCTGAAGGATCTCCTGGCCGTCCTCACGCGGCAGGTCTCCATCGAGAATATCCAGAAGACCGTGGCGGACTACTTCAAGATCAAGGTGTCCGATATGTATTCGAAGAAGCGCTTCCGGTCCGTGGCGAGACCCCGCCAGGTTGCGATGGCCCTCGCCAAGGAGCTTACCCAGCAGAGCCTGCCGGAAATCGGCGAGGCTTTCGGGGGTCGCGACCACACAACGGTGCTGCATGCGTGCCGCAAGATCCAGGAACTGCGCGATACGGAACAACAGTTTTCGCGCGATTATGCGCAGCTTCAACAGATACTGCTCGGATGAAGCCGGCAAACTCCGGGAAAAGGTGTGGATGAATTTCGTGCCCTGATTGAACCCGAAGGTTATCCACACTCTCCGGGCCACTTCGATCCCAATGCTCCCCAGGCTCAGATCATATGCAGTTATTTGAATAGATTGATGAAAAGGACTTATCCCCTGTTCCGTGGCGCCTCCTATTAACTACTAACTAGTCAGAGATAATCCTATGGTCAAGATAAAAGCGACCAACCAGGCCCTGCTCGCCCCACTGCAGCACGTCACGGGAATCGTGGAGCGCAGGCATACGCTCCCCATCCTGTCGAACGTGCTGATCCAGGCGCACGCCGGAACGGTTGATTTCGTCGCGACGGATCTCGAAGTCCAGATAACGGCGAGGGCTGTCCTTGAAGGCGATGGAGCTGAGGGCTCGATCACCGTAGGTGCACGCAAGCTCTACGACATTCTTCGTGCGTTGCCGGAAGATGCGGAAGTGGCTCTCGACGCCAAGGAAAACCGCATGGTGGTCCGCGCCGGCAAGAGTCGCTTCAACCTGCAGACGCTTGCTGCCGCGGATTTCCCGAGGATGGTCGAGTCAAGGGATACGGCGCGCACGCTGACCCTGCCGCAGAAAGCGCTCAAACACGCGCTGCAGCTGGTCCAGTTCGCGATGGCGGTGCAGGATATCCGCTATTACCTCAACGGCGTCCTATTCTCGGTCGAGAAGAACCTGCTTCGCGTTGTTGCAACCGATGGGCACCGCCTTTCCTTCGCAGCCGAAGCGTTGACCGGCGAGCACGAGAGCGTGGAGGCAATATTGCCTCGCAAGACCGTGCTCGAACTCATCAAGCTCCTCAATGACGGTGACGATCCGGTAACGCTCTCGATCGGCTCCAACCAGGTGCGTTTCTCCTTCGGTGGAATCGAGATCGTGTCCAAGATTGTGGAGGGGAAGTTCCCGGACTACCTGAAGGTGATCCCGACGACGCACCGGAACAAGGTCGTGCTGGATCGTGTCGTACTGGCGCAATCGCTCAACAGAGCCGCGATCCTTTCGAACGAGAAGATCCGGGGCGTGAGGCTGGTGTTCACGAAAAACGCGCTTTCCATCATCTGTACGAACAACGAGCAGGAAGAGGCCGAGGAAGGCCTCACGATCGATTACGACGGTGATCCGCTCGATATCGGTTTCAACCTCTCCTACATCCTCGACGTGCTGAACCACGTCGATTCCGACACGGTGACCGTGACCATGGGCGACTCCAATTCGAGCGCGCTCATCCAGATGCCAGGCAACGACGATTTCAAGTATGTCGTGATGCCGATGCGCATCTAGTGGGTTGCGGGGCAACGGCAGACCAGCACGGGAAGAGAATGACACAGCAGAACGAGCAGCCGAACGGGCGTCCCCACGACGAATACGATTCCAGCAGTATCAAGATCCTGAAGGGCCTTGAAGCGGTCCGCAAGCGACCCGGCATGTACATCGGAGACACGTCCGATGGCACGGGGCTGCACCACATGGTGTTCGAGGTCGTCGACAACGCGATCGATGAGGCGCTTGCGGGACACTGCAACGACATCAAGGTCGTCATTCATACCGACAACTCGATCTCCGTGGTAGACAACGGGCGAGGCATCCCGACCGACGTCAAGGAAGACGACGAGTTCAAGCGCTCGGCGGCCGAGATCGTGATGACGGAACTGCACGCCGGGGGAAAATTCGACCAGAACTCCTACAAGGTGTCTGGCGGACTGCACGGCGTTGGCGTCTCCGTGGTAAATGCGCTTTCAGTTTGGCTCAAGCTTCGCATCTGGAGGAACGGAAGCGCCCATCTCATAGAGTTTCATGATGGCGCCGCCGTCGAACCACTGAAGGTCACCGGAGAGACGGACCGCCGCGGCACGGAGGTCCATTTCCTGGCTTCCCCAGAAACGTTCAACAACATCGAGTTTCATTACGACATCCTCGCCAAGCGCCTGAGGGAACTTTCCTTCCTGAACAATGGTGTGAAGATCGAGCTGATCGACCAGCGCACCGGCAAGAGCGACAACTTCGCCTATACCGGCGGCGTGAAGGGATTCGTGGAGTACATGAACCGCTCGAAGACGGTGTTGCATGCCAATATTTTTCACGCGATCGGCGAAAAGGAGGGCATGACGGTGGAGGTGGCGATGCAGTGGAACGATTCGTATGGAGAATCGGTCCAGTGCTTCACGAACAACATCCCGCAGCGCGATGGCGGGACGCACCTTACCGGCCTTCGCGCGGCAATGACGCGCACGATCAACAACTACATCGAGAAGGAAGAGATCGCCAAGAAGGCGAAGGTCGAGACGACGGGCGACGATATGCGCGAGGGGCTCACCTGCGTTCTCTCCGTGAAGGTTCCAGAGCCGAAATTCTCGTCGCAGACCAAGGACAAGCTGGTTTCGTCGGAGGTACTGCCGGTGGTGCAGGAGGTGGTGGCACAGAAGCTGACCGAGTTCCTGCTCGAGCGACCAGCCGACGCCAAGGTGATCTGCACCAAGGTGGTCGAGGCGGCGCGGGCCCGGGAAGCGGCGCGCAAGGCGCGCGAGCTCACGCGACGAAAGGGTGTTCTGGATGGCATCGGGCTTCCCGGCAAGCTGGCCGATTGCCAGGAGCGGGATCCGAAACTATGCGAGCTTTATCTGGTCGAGGGCGACTCCGCCGGCGGGTCCGCCAAGCAGGGCCGCGACCGGAAGTTCCAGGCGATCCTTCCCCTCAAGGGCAAGATCCTCAATGTCGAAAAGGCCCGTTTCGACAAGATGCTTTCTTCGCAGGAGGTTGCCACGCTCATCACGGCGCTGGGAACGAGCATCGGCAAGGACGAATTCTCGATCGAGAAGCTGCGTTATCACCGCATCATCATCATGACGGACGCGGACGTGGACGGTGCGCATATCCGCACGTTGCTCCTCACGTTCTTCTACCGGCAGATGCCGTCCCTTGTCGAAAACGGCCACATCTACATCGCACAGCCGCCCCTCTACAAGGTGAAAAGCGGCAAGGAAGAGCGCTACCTCAAGGACGAGCACGCGCTCCGATATCACCAGTTGCGCAGGGCGTTAAACGGGGCGATGCTCGTGCCCGGGGAAGGCATCACGCCGTTGGCCGGAGAGGCCTTTGAGCGCATCGCCACCGAATACCTGACGACGGAGGCCGTAATCGATCGTCTTTCGATGGGCATGGATTCCGGCGTTCTGCGAGCGCTCCTGGAAATGCCGCGCATGAGCCTGGACACCAAGGAAGGCGCCACCGAAGCGGCGCGCGCCATCTACGAAGTTCTCGCCCCCAAAGCACCAAAGGCGCACATCGAGCGCGATCCAACGTCGGATGGGTGGCGCTTGCGGTTGGAGAAACTGGTCCACGGCAACAAGGTGGAGACGATCCTCGACCACGCGTTCGTGGGCAGCGGCGACTACACGCAGATCGTAAGGACCGCGCAGATGCTTGGCGGTCTCGTCCAGGCCGGTGCACAGGTCAAGCGTGGGGAGACGGCGCGCGCCATACGGTCGTTCAAGGAGGGCCTGGACTGGTTGTTTGCCGAGGCGAAGGGAGGAATTTCGATTCAGCGCTACAAGGGCCTGGGCGAGATGAACCCCGAGCAGCTCTGGGAAACGACCATGGATCCGGAAAAGCGCATCCTGTTGAAAGTGCAGGTCGACGATGCGATCAGTGCCGACGAGATCTTCTCGACGCTCATGGGCGACGATGTGGAGCCACGGCGCCATTTCATCGAGACGAACGCGCTGGGCGTGTCGAACCTCGACGTCTGAAGCCGGGCCGGGGTGAAGTGGCCGCTAGGTTACGCGGTCTTCTTCGCCCCCGAGCTCCTGGTTTTGCCCTTGCCCTTGCTCTTGGTTGTGCGCTTGTTGGTCGTGCGCTTGCCCTTCCCGGACTTTTCCGCAAGAAGCGTGAGCGCTTCCTCCATGGAAATCGTGTCGATGGCGTCCTTGTCCGGGATCGTCGCGTTCACCTTGCCGTGCTTCACGTAGGGGCCGTACTTTCCCGCATAAAGGGAGACCGCCTGACCATCGTCCGGGTGCTTGCCGAGCACGCGTAACGCCCCGCGTCCGCCCGGGCTTTTCGGTTCATTGAGCAGCGCCACCGCGCGGTCCAGCAGAATGTCGAAAACGTTCTCGTCCCTCGGGATCGACTTGAATTGGCCATCGTGGTTCACGTAGGGACCAAACCGTCCAATGGCCGCAACGACCTTCTTGCCGGTCTCGGGATGCGTCCCGAGGTCGCGCGGAAGGGCGAGCATCTTGAGCGCGACCCCCATGTCGGCGGCGTCAGGGGCGATGTTCTTCGGGAGCGACACGCGCTTGGGCTTCTTGTCGCCCTCAGCCTCTCCGAGCTGGAAATACCACCCAAAGGGTCCCTGCAGGAGCTGGATCAGTTTCTTCGACTCGGGATCCACGCCGATCTCGCGCTTCGCAGGTCCTTCGGACGAATCGCCGCTGCCGTCGAGGTTGCGGGTGTAGTCGCACTCCGGAAAGCCGGAGCAGCCGATGAAGCGCCCGCGTCTGCCCAGGCGAATGCTGAGCTTGTGAGCCTTGCATTTCGGGCAATCCTCATCGAGAACTTCCTGCGTGACTTCCTTGCGTGAAACGGATTCCTTTTCGCCTATCTGGGTCGAGAAGTCCTTCCAGAATCGTTCCAGGACGGGTACCCACTCCTCCTTGCCGTTGGAGATGTCGTCGAGCTCATCTTCAAGTTTCGCGGTGAACTCGTAATCAACCCAGTGGGCGAAGTGCTCGGTCAGGAACTTGGTGACGACGCGCCCCACGTCGGTGGGCTGGAACCGCTTCTTGTCGAGCAGAACATACTCGCGGTTCTGCAGCGTCGAGATGATGGAGGCGTAGGTCGATGGCCGCCCGATTCCGTGCTGCTCCAGCGTCTTGACCAGGCTTGCCTCGGAATAGCGCGGCGGCGGTTGGGTGAAGTGCTGCTCTCCATAGAGCCTGAGTATGGGAACGTCGTCACCTTTCTCCAGGACTGGAAGGCGCTTGTCCTCCTCTTCGACTGCGTCGTCCTCGTCCTCGTGGTAGACGGCGTAGTAGCCAGGGAAGACCATCGTCTGGCCGGTGGCTCGAAAGATGTTGGTCGCTCCGCCAACGGTGAAATCGACGGCCACGGTGTCGAATTTCGCAGGCGTCATCTGGCAGGATAGCGCGCGCTTCCAGATCATCTCGTACAGCCTGCGTTGCTCGATATTCAGGAACGGGGCTACCGACTCGGGAGTGCGCGCGATCGAGGTCGGTCGGATGGCCTCGTGGGCTTCCTGGGCGTTCTTGGCGGTGCTTCGATACGCTATAGGAGACTTCGGAAGGTAGTCCGCGCCGAAGTTCTTCGTGATATAGCCACGAATCTCCGTGACGGCATCCTTCGACAGGCTCACGGAATCGGTCCGCATGTAGGTGATGAGGCCGGTGACCGCCTTGCCGAGCGATACGCCCTCGTAGAGGCTTTGTGCCACCTTCATGGCGCGATCGGTAGAGAAACCGAGCTTGCGCACCGCCTCCTGCTGCAGCGTGGAGGTGGTGAAGGGCGGCGCGGGCGAGCGCAGCTTTCTCTTCTTCTCGATCTGCGCGACGCGCGCGACTGCCTTGGCGTGGGACTCGAGGAAATCCGTGATTTCCGCGTTCTTCACCGCATCACCGACGGCGAACTGGTCAAGTTTCTCGCCCTTGAAGTGGGTAAGCCTCGCGGTGAATGCAGCCTTGGCCTTTTCGGAGTCGAAGTGGATCGACCAGTACTCGCGAGTCTTGAAGTTCTCGATCTCGATCTCGCGCTCCACAATCAGGCGCAGCGCGGGGCTTTGCACGCGTCCCGCAGACAGGCCGCGGCGGATCTTCTTCCAGAGCAGAGGCGAGAGATTGAAACCGACGAGATAGTCGAGCGCGCGTCGAGCCTGCTGCGCGTTGACGAGTTCCATTGAGATGTCGCGAGGGTTCTTCACCGCGTCCTTCACCGCGCTCTCGGTGATCTCGTAGAACACCACCCGCTTGAGCGTCTTGTCCTTGAGCGCGCGCTTGGCCTTGAGAATCTCGGACAGGTGCCAGGCAATCGCCTCCCCCTCCCGATCCGGGTCGGTTGCGAGGAGGATCGTGTCGGCCAGCTTCACTGCTTTCGCGATCGCATCGACGTGTTTCGAATTGCGGTCGATGATCTCGTATTTCATTCGGAAGTCATCGTCCGGGTCGACGGCGCCGGTTTTCGGCACGAGGTCGCGGACGTGTCCGTACGAGGCGAGGATCTCGTAGTCCTTGCCAAGATATTTCTTGAGCGTCTTTGCCTTCGAGGGCGACTCGACGATGAGGAGGTTTGAGGCCATGGGGGCGATATCCGCTTATTTCATTGCATTGCGCGACAGTCGGAGGGCGGCTGCGGCCCGAATTGCGGGGATCAGGGTACAGCAAGTTGCCGGTAAAGCCCGCCGGGAAGGCGCTCCACGCGGCCCGTGAGCTCCAGGCGGGTGAGTTCAGCCGTGATCCGGGAGGCCGACGATCCGGTGCAAAGCGACAACGCATCGACGGTGGCGGGCGAATGGCCCAGCGCATCGAGGATCGGCTCGTCATCGGTACCGGCGCCGGGTGGATCATCGAACCGGACCGGTTGCTGCAGCCGCCCGTCCAATTCTGCAAGGACGTCATCTGCGGACTCGACGAGTTTCGCTCCTTGCTTGATCAGCCAGTGACAGCCCTTGGACAGAGGAGAATGGATCGATCCTGGAATCGCGAAAACCTCACGGCCCTGCTCGAGCGCGAGGCGCGCCGTGGTGAGCGAACCGCTCTTGAGTGCCGCCTCGACGACAAGGACGCCCCGTGACAGGCCGCTGATGATGCGATTGCGCCGCGGAAAGTTTGTCGCGACCGGGGGCGTGCCGAGGGGGAACTCCGATACAAGAACGCCACGAGAAGCGAGCTCGTGGGCAAGCTCACGATTGGCTGAGGGGTAAACGCGATCGAGACCGGTGCCAACCACGGCAATTGAGGATGAACGACCCGCGAGGCCGCCTCGGTGGGCCGCGGCATCGATGCCGAGGGCCAGCCCGCTGGCGATACCGTATCCGGCATCGGACAGGGCATGCGCGAATTCACCTGCATCGAGGACACCCTGGCGAGTGGCGTTCCGGCTGCCGACAATGGCCATTGCGGGCCGGTTGAGCAGGCGCATATCGCCCAGCGCGAAGAGCACGGTAGGCGGATCAGGGATCTGGAGAAGCGCCGCAGGGTAGTCCTCGTCGCCCAGCGCCAGGAGTTGGTGGCCGGGTTCCTCGAGCCAGGCAAGGCATGCCTCGAGGGCACCAGGGGCCGGCCCGGTTGCGAGCGCATCGGCCCCGGGTCCGCCAACGACCGCAATGAGGGAAGCGCGGGTTGTCCCTTCCACGGCGGCCGGGGAACCGAAAGCCTTGAGGAGTGCGCGCTGTGCCGTTCCCGGGATGCCGGGAACCAGGCAGAGGCGAAGCCAGTCGGTGGCATCCGTGCGCACGGCAGTCATTCGTTGGGAGGCTGGGAACGGGGGGCTGAATCTACAACGGGTCGGGGGCCGATCGCGCTGACGTGGCCGAAAATGAAAGTGGGGGCTTCAGCCCCCACTTGATCCCGCCTGATGCTTGGTGCCGGTCAGGGCGTTTGCACGACATCTCCGACCGAGATGGGCTTCACGCTCTTCAGGATCATGCCGTAAGACACCTTTTCGAACGTGCGGAAGATGAACAGCAAACCGCTACGCTCATCGGGCAGAACGGTAATCGGCTGCGACGAACTGCTGATGGGTGCGGACGAAGGATCGGAGGAGGCGACGACGGTATCCGGAACGACCGGATTAGGCTTGATATCGATGCTGGCAAGCGACATGCCGAGCGCGTCCCAGGCGATCAATTCGGTGATCAACGGCGGTCGCCCGGTGCGCGTGATCACGTTCCCCTTGCGCATCGTCGCGAGCACATGGCCGACTTCGAGGCCGTCGCGCGAGCCGCGGTTGATGGCGACAATCCCGAACTGGGCGAAGTCCGTGACTCCACCGCGCCCGGAGAGGATTACGCCCTTGATGGGCTTGTCCGGGGCACGGGGAACATAGGAGGGAAAGGTCGCCTCGCGAACGGGCATCAGCCGATCTTCCTGGTTTATCTCCTGCTTGGCTCGAACGACCTCCACCGTGCTCGGCGAGCCAAATCGCTTGACCTTGGCGTCCCCGACGTGGATGGCCTCGTAGCCGAGCAGTTCTCGGGTGTCGGGGTCTATCAGCGCCTCACCCTGGCGGAATATCTGCCAGTTGATGGGGTCGCCCGAACGCAGGCCGTTTACGTAAGCCAGGCTTCCCGTGCCCACGATCACGCGCTCTTCTTCGGTGGCAACGATCCGCGGGAATGAATCAAGGCCGTCTGCCTCGATGATCAAGGGTTGGGTAAGGAAGGGCCCGATGGCGCTGCCCGGGATGCTGGGCACGGCCGTGCTCAACGATTCGATCCGGGTGCGAGGCTGGAGCCGAACCACATTACCCTCGGCAATGGCGCCGCCGGCGATAAGCGAAAGGCTGGGAGTCGCGCCTGACCGGTCGAGTCGGATGATGTCGCCGGGATAGATGAGGTGCGGGTTCTTGATCTGTTCCCGATTCATCTGCCAGATCTCCGGCCATTTCCAGGGCTCCTTGAGGAACTTGCCGGAAATTGCCCAGAGCGTGTCGCCCTTCTGGACCGTGTACTCCGAGGGGGCGTCGGCCTGCAGATCGCCCATCGTTGCAGCCGCCGTGGCGGTGGCCTGTGACAACGCCCAGCCCGGAACCAAACTGGCCGAAGCGACGACTAACGCTATAATGAGCTTTCGCATCGCGGCTCTCTCTTTGGGATATGGGCACAGGACCCATATTCTGAAAAAGGTTACGACTTCTTTTTCAAGTAGTGCGGTAAATTCTGCGCTTAATCTGTTCTATTCGCAAGCATTTATGGCCATTCTCGAGATCCTCCAATACCCTGACCCGAGACTGCACCTGCCGGCAGCTCGGGTCGAGAAGATCGATGCGAACACGCGCAAGCTTGTCTCTGACATGGCTGAAACCATGCATGAGGCTGACGGCGTGGGGCTCGCCGCGACACAAGTCAACGTTCACCAACAGGTGATCGTCATCGACGTGGGCCCGGACCACTCCGACCTGCGGGTGTTCATCAACCCGGAGATCATCCGTCGGGAGGGGCTCGCGCTCAACCAGGAAGGCTGCCTTTCGGTGCCGGGAGTTTATGAGAGCGTCGAGCGTGCGGACAGCGTGACCGTCACGGCGCTGGATGAGTGCGGTTCGCGCTTCACTCTCAATGCTTCCGGGCTCCTGGCCACCTGTATCCAGCACGAGATGGATCACCTGCAGGGCAAGGTCTTCGTGGAGCACCTTTCGGAACTCAAGCAGAACCGCATCCGCGCCAAGCTCAAGAAGCGCCAGCGGAAGGCAGCCTAGCTTCCGCTTGCGTCTCGTTTTCGCCGGCACCCCTCCTTTCGCCGCACAAGCCCTTCAGGCACTCCACGCCGCAGGGCACGAAATCGCGCTCGTCCTCACGCAGCCGGATCGCCCATCCGGACGCGGCCTCAAGCCCAAGCCCAGTGCGGTAGCGGATTTGGCTGGCACGCTTCGCCTCGAAGTCGCGAAGCCCGCATCACTCAAGACGGCAGAGGCCAAAGCTATGATCGAGTCTCTGAGCCCCGATATCATGGTGGTCGCGGCCTATGGCCTCATTCTGCCAAAGTCAGTGCTAACTATTCCCAAGAGGGGCTGCTTTAATATCCATGCATCGTTATTGCCAAGGTGGCGCGGGGCGGCCCCGATCCAGCGGGCAATTCAGGCGGGTGACGTTGAAACAGGGGTGGCAATCATGGCCATGGAATCCGGCCTTGATACGGGCGCTGTACTGATCGAGCGTCGCGTTCCGATTCTGGCTGTGGACACGGCGGGGACCCTGACCGACAAACTTTCCAGGCTGGGAGCCGAGACCATCGTTGAAGCACTCAGCCGACTCGATGAGCTTTCCCCGCGCCATCAGGACGCTGCTGGCGTGACCTACGCAGCGAAGATCAACAAGCCCGAAGCGGTGCTGGACTGGCAGCTTGATGCGACTGTGCTAGATCGCCAGGTGCGCGCTTTCAACCCCTTTCCGGGAGCCGAGACGATTCTCGACGGGGAAACCCTCAAGATCTGGGAGGTCGAGCCGATCGTGGCAAGCGGTATTCCGGGCACGGTAATCGACTTCGATCACGGGCGCCCCTTGATTGCCTGCGGCAAAGGCGCGTTAGCGCTTACTGTCATACAGCGCCCCGGTTCACGGCGAATGGCAGCGGCAGAGTTCCTGAGGGGCCGCCCGATGCTCCCGGGTACCCGGTTGGGCTCCAACGCGAACGGGAACGCTTGAATTCCTGCCAGCCGAAGGCATCTAGCAGCTGCCGCGATCTCGCGGTCCCCTGATTCGAGGAACCGGAACCATGCTTGGCAACTGGGTGAAGACTTCGCTCCTCATGGCGGCGATCGTGGCGCTCTTCGGCACGGCCGGGGCGCTGCTCGGAGGCGCTCAAGGGATGATCATTGCCCTTGTGGTCGCAGGCGCGATGAACCTGTGGGCTTACTGGTTCTCGGACAAGGTGGTCCTCCGCATGTACAACGCGCGGGAGGTGGATGAAAGCACTTCCCCGGCCTTTTACCGGATGGTCAGGGAACTTGCCGATCGTGCGCAGATCCCCATGCCGCGTGTGTACCTGATTGACGAGGACCAGCCCAATGCGTTCGCCACGGGGCGCAATCCGGAGAATGCCGCAGTCGCGGCGACGACTGGCATCATGAGAGTACTGACGGAACGCGAACTGCGTGGCGTGATGGCCCATGAGCTCGCGCACGTGAAGCACCGCGACATTCTCATTTCGACGATCTCGGCGACGGTCGCCGGCGCGATCTCCTCCCTTGCCCAGTTCGGGATATTCTTCGGAGGCCGCAACGAAGAGGGGCGGCCAGCAAACCCCGTCGTCTCGATCCTCGTGATGATCGTGGCCCCCGTTGCGGCGATGCTGATCCAGTTCGCCATCTCGCGCGCCCGGGAGTTCGAGGCAGACCGAGGTGGCGCCGAGATCAGTGGAGAGCCCCGTGCCCTCGCCGCGGCGTTGGAAAAGATTCACCGATTTTCCCAGGGCATCCCTTTGGCGCCCGCCGAGGCCAATCCCGCGACAGCCCAGATGATGATTATGAATCCCCTTTCGGGCAGAGGGATTGCGGGCCTCTTCAGCACGCACCCCGATACCGGCGAGCGCATCGCGAGACTCAATGCGATTGCTCCTGGTGCAAGCACACGCTGATCGTTCTGCCTGCGAGTTGGGCAGTGGTCCCTGAATATCCGTGCTAGACGTCCAGCTCTGCGCTTCCACCATACTCAGCGATACCTTCGCTGGCCGTACGCTATCCATGGCGTTCGAACAGACGTTTCGCCGATATCCGTCATTGAGCGCCAGTGAGCGGGCTGCGGTACGGGATATTTGCTATGAGGGCTTGCGCTCGCTCGGGCTTCTCGAGGCGCAGCTCGGTGAATTGCTGCTCACGCCGGTGCGCCACAGCGAGTTGCGCAGCCTTCTCCTGGTCGGCCTCACGCAACTCCAGTTTACCCGTGCCAAGCCCTATGCAGTCGTGGACCACGCCGTGCGCGCGGCAGAGCGTCTGGGCCAACCCGCCGCGCGCGGCCTGGTGAACGCGGTCCTGCGCAATTTCCTTCGGCGGCGGCAAGACCTCGGCCGCGACGCGTGGGCTACCCCGGAGGTCCGTTTCGGCTTTCCGGCCTGGTGGGTGCAAAAACTGCGAGAAGAGTATCCGGCGACATGGGAGCAGGTCGTCGCGACGGAAAATCTCCACCCTCCGATGACCCTGCGGGTCAACCGCAGGCGCACGACGGTCACGCAATACCTCGAGCGCCTAGGGGAGGAAGGAATCAGCGCACGTGCCTTGGGCGACATGGCGGTTCGCATCGATCCCCCTCGGCCCGTGGCGGAGGTCCCCGGGTTTTCCGAAGGTCTGGCAAGCGTCCAGGATGCCGGTGCCCAATGGGCCGCCCGGTTGCTGGAAGTCGCCGACGGCCAGCGCGTGCTCGACGCCTGTGCCGCCCCTGGGGGCAAGACGGGTCACTTGCTGGAACTTGCCGACGTCGAGGTCCTTGCCCTCGACAGCGATGCAGCTCGCCTGGCCCGGATTCGCGAAAACCTGGAGCGCCTGGGCGCCCGCGCGACAATCGGCAACGCGGATGTAGGCGACCCGCACTCGTGGTGGGACGGACGCCCTTTCCAGCGTGTCTTGCTCGATGCGCCCTGCAGCGCCTCGGGAGTGGTGCGGCGCCATCCTGACATCCGTTGGAACCGGCGCCCGTCTGACCTCCCGAAACTGGCGGCCCAGCAGGGGCAGCTTCTCAATGGTGTATGGCAAGTCCTTGAGACTAGTGGTAAATTGCTTTACGCAACCTGCTCTGTTTTCCGGGAAGAAAACGAATCCACGGTGGAGGCGTTTCTCGCCCGGCAGCCGGATGCGCGCGTTGTACAACTCCAGCCCGGCACGCCTGAAGGCGGCCGGATCAGGCCCGACGACGATCACGATGGCTTTTTCTACGCCCTTTTCGAAAAGTGCTAGAGCGCCTTGGCGACTCTTGCTGGGGACGTTGCTGCTGGCGATTCAGGCATTCGTCGGTGCGGCGCCGGCGCGCGCCGAGGGTATCGTGCCGATTCGAGCGATGGTCGAATCGGGTTCCGGCGGCTATCGACTCGACGCGGAATTCGATGTTCGCTTCAGTCCCGGCCTCGAGGAAGCGGTGAACCGCGGCGTGGCCCTCTATTTCGTGGTCGAGTTCGAGCTGTCCAAGCCGCGTTGGTACTGGTTCGACGAGAAACCGGTTCAGCTGTCGCAGACGTACAAGATCACCTACACGCCCCTGCTTCGTCAGTACCGGCTTTCCGCCGGCAGCGCCTACCAGAACTTCACCCGCTTCGAAGAAGTCGTGAGCGCCCTTTCGCGCGTGCGCGGCTGGCCCGTCGCGGACAGCGGGGCGCTTCGCAAGCAGGACGAATATCAGGCCGCCATTCGCATGCGGCTTGACACGACGCAACTGCCCAAACCCTTCCAACTCAACGCGGTCGCCTCGCGCGACTGGAACCTCGCCTCGGACTGGTATCGGTGGATCGTCCATCCATGAGGCCGTTGATTTTCCTGTGCGTGGTGACGGGCGCAGGCCTCGTCTACCTGATGTCGCAGGCCTCGTCGAACACCGCCCTCTTCACCCAGAACTACCCCGCCCTGCTCGGCCTCGGCGGGTTGCTTTCGCTGGGTCTGATGTTCCTCATCGGCTACCAGCTGTTCGTGCTGCGGCGCAAGCTCAAGGAGCGCGTCTTCGGCTCCAAGCTCACGCTTCGCCTCATGGTCGTGTTCGCCCTGATGGCCCTCGTTCCGGGAGGCCTCGTGTACGCGATCTCGTTCCAGTTTCTCCAAAGCTCCATCGAGTCATGGTTCGACGTTCGGATGGACAAGGCGCTCGAGGGTGGACTCAACCTTGCGCGAAGCACGCTGGATAGTTCGCTGCGCGAACTCGGCCAGAAGGCCGGGGGCATGGCGCAATCGCTGGCTACCGCCCAGGCGGTAGAACCCGCGACGCTCAGCCGCCTTCGCGAGCAGTACGGCGTGGAAGAGGCCACTCTTCTCAACCACCGCGGCAAGGTGATCGCCTACGCGGGGACGGAAGCCACCTCGCTGCAACCGGACCTGCCCGGGGCAAACCTGCTTCGCCAGGTCCGGGCCCAGCAGCCGGTGCGCTCGGTCGAGTCGATACCGGAGCGCGGCCTCTTCCTGCGCGTAATCGTGCCGGTCAACGTCCTCACGATTGCCGAGGACATCCGCATCCTCCAGGTCCTGCAGCGCGTTCCCACCGCCGTGGCTCAGGATGCGCGTGTCGTCGACCAAGGTTGGCGTGATTATCAGGAACTTACGCTGGCTCGCGTCGGGCTGAAGCGCATCTTCGGCCTTACTCTCACGCTGGCGATGCTCCTGACGCTGTTTTCCTCCATCGCACTGGCGTTCCTGCTTTCCGAGCGTCTTTCGGCCCCGCTGTCGGCGCTGGCCGAAGCTACGCGCGCCATCGCAAAGGGAGACTATTCCCGCCTGAATCCGGTGCGCAGCAGAGATGAATTCGGTATCCTTACCCAGTCATTCAATACGATGACTCGCCAGATCGCGGACGCGACCGAGGCGATGGAAAGAAACCAGCAGCAACTCGAGAATGCCAAGACCTACCTGGAGAGCATTCTTTCGAACCTGACCTCCGGCGTGCTCACTTTCGACGAGCGCCACTACCTGAAGACGGTCAATGCCACGGCGTACGACATCCTGGGCATTCCAGCCGGCGCCTTCCACGGGCTCAAGCTGCAGGACTGGACCACCCACGTGGCCAGCGTGTCGCCGTTTGCAGAAATCGTCCTCAAGCAGTTTTCCTCGGCCTCCAGCCGCCAATGGGAACAGCAGCTCGACTACCGCCGCCACGATGGAGCACGCACGCTGCTCGTACGCGGCACGCGCCTCACGACTCGGGGGGATACGGGCTATGTCGTCGTCTTCGACGACATCACGCACCTCGCACAGGCGCAACGGGATGCAGCCTGGGGCGAGGTCGCCCGACGCCTGGCTCACGAAATCAAGAACCCGCTTACGCCGATCCAGCTTTCGGCCGAGCGTCTCCAGCACAAGCTGCACATGAAGCTGCACGACCAGGATGCAGCGGTGCTCAAGCGGGCCACAGGCACCATCGTCAACCAGGTGACGGCCCTCAAGGGCATGGTGGATGACTTCAGCCAGTACGCGCGTGCCTCGAGGATGACCGCGGAGCAGGTTTCCCTGAACGACCTGGTGCGCGAAGTGCTCGTGCTTTACGAATCGATGGGAGTGCCCATCGAGCCGCAGCTGGCCGAAAACCTGCCGAACGTGGCGGCCGACGCGGCGCTCCTGCGGCAGGTGCTCCACAACCTCATCCAGAACGCGATCGACGCGCTGGCGGGCGAGGCGCAGCCGCGCATTGTCGTGAGTTCCTCGTTTGCGAACGAAGGCATCACGCTATCCGTTCGCGACAATGGCGCCGGGATCGCCGACTCCGTCCTGGGCCGCATCTTCGAGCCTTACGTCACCACCAAGCTCAAGGGCACGGGCCTCGGGCTGGCGATCGTGAAGAAGATCATCGACGAACACCATGGCCACATCGTCGTCGAGAACGTGAAACCCCACGGCGCACACGTGAGCATCGTCCTGCCCCTGCGCGAAGCGGCCTAGGTGCCGGACCCTTGATGTCGGCCAACCAGATCATGGTCGTGGATGACGAAGTCGGCATCCGCGAACTTCTCTTCGAGATCCTGCGGGACGAAGGCTACGGAGTGCGGCTTGCGGAGAACGCACAGACTGCCCGAAACCTGCGCAAGGAGATGCGTCCGGATCTCGTGTTGCTCGACATCTGGATGCCGGACACCGACGGAATCACGCTGCTGAAGGAATGGGCGGGGTCCGGGCTCCTTACCATGCCGGTCGTGATGATGTCAGGGCACGGAACGATCGACTCGGCGGTCGAGGCCACTCGCATCGGCGCCTTCGATTTCCTCGAGAAGCCGATCAGCTTGCCGAAGTTGCTCGCCACCGTGGGCAAGGCCCTTGCCGGAGGTCGAGCGTTGCCGCGTGCCGGCCTCACCATGCTGCAGCTGGGAAAGGCGCGCATCGTGCAGGAGCTGCGCCAGCGGCTGGACCAGGTGAGCCGGCTTCGCACACCGGTGCTTCTGGTCGGTGAGCGGGGATGCGGGTTTGAAATTGCCGCGCGCCACCTGCACCTGTCGAACACGCCGTGGGTGGCGCCGGAGGATACCGAGTGGCTTGTCTCCAATCCGTTCGGTCCGCTCAATGAGGCTAAGGACGGGACGCTATTCATCCAGGAGCTTTGCCGTCTCGGCAAGCCCGAGCAGAAAGGCCTGGCCCAACTGGTTGCCAAGCTGGAGAAGTTCAACGTGCGCCTCGTTTGCGCCGCATCGGGTGCACTCGCGAGCATGGCGGAGGAGGGAAGCTTTGATCCTGCCCTCTACCATCAGCTCTCGGGACTCACGATTCGCGTGCCGTCGATCGCCGAACACACCGAGGACGTCCCGGACCTTGCCACGAGTGTGCTTACCTTGCTCGTGGACGCGAACGAGGTACCGCTCCGGACGCTGACCGTGGGGGCGCAGAACGCGCTGCGCAACCTCGATTGGCACGGCAATCTCCCAGTGCTGCAGAACGCGGTGAAGACGCTCGCCCTTACCGCGCTGGGTCCGGAGATCGGCGGCGATGATGTCTCACGCGTCGCGAAGGAATTCTCCCTGCTGCCCCGCGATCAGCCTCCGACGGAGGTCGGGATCTCGCTGGACATGCCGCTAAAGGGAGGCGCGCGAGCAATTCGAGCGGCAGTACTTCATGCACCAGATCCGGCGCGAAGACGGCAACATGTCGCGCGTAGCCGATCGCGTAGGGCTCGAGCGCACGCACCTGTACCGGAAGCTGAAGCAACTCGGGATCAGGCCCTCGTCGCGGGGCGAGGATCCCGTCGCGTGAACCTGCCTACCGCGGCACGATGCGGCCCAACCGAACCGCGGTGAGACCTGTCTTCACATTGTTGGGTACGGGCATCACCAGCACGCAATTGTCGTAGGGGGCGAGTACCGCTTCGCCGCCATCGTAGGCGATGACATCGCCTTTTCGCGCCACGACCTCCATTCCCGAGAATTCGCTGGCAAATCGGAATTCCGGTGTGCGGGCGACGACCGCCTCCGTGACGCGTACCAGCCGCTGCGGCGCAGGGGCTTCGGCCGCGATTTCGCGATCGGAAATTTCCAGATCCACCACTCCCGATAGGCGCAGGAATCGCCAGGTTGTCTGCCATGCAACTTGCTCGGCGGCGCGCTCCCAGTGCTGGCCGCACTCGACCAGCAGCGCGTTTTTCTGACTTGAGGGTTCGCCGAACTCCCCGAAGTCGCGCATCCGCGTCCCGTTGGCATGGCCCTCGTCGCTCACGATATCCGCCGGAATGGCGACGTCGAATGCGAACCGGATTCCCTTTTCGAGCGGCCCGCAGATCATCACGGGCGGACCGGGTTCGAGCATCGAGTGGATGTCGAGCAGGAGGTCAGCCGCCTCGACGAACGGGCGCAGCGCGCGAGCGCGGCGCAGCTCTGTGCTGTCGCGCGGACCGTCCAGCGTCGCCACGTTCCAGACGCGGTTGAAATCCTCGTCGACGAAGCGCGTGGCGTACGGGCGCCGAGGATCGAATCGTGAAAACGCGTCGATGTTGGCGAAAGACAAGGTGAGCGTTCCCTGGACGGGGCGAACTCCCATGCGAAGCAGGCGGTCGACGGCAATCGCGCCGCAGATCTCGTTTCCATGAGTGATGGCGTTCACCATCACGTGGGGACCTGGAAGGCCGCTGTCGAATCTGTGGACGAAGTCGACGCCGGTGGAGGATTGGCGATGGGCATCGATATTGGGGGCGATCAGTTCGACTGCGATATTTTTCATGGCGGTTAGTGGCCGTTCTTCTCGGGCGGATGGTCGTGGGTGTGGTCGTGCACATGGGAGTGGCCATGATCATGATGGTGGCCATGTCCGTGGTCGTGCCCGCAATGTTCGTGATCGAGATGACCATGGCAGTGATGCGACCCGCGCTCGGCTGCGTAAGCGCACACCGCTTTCACCATGCGTTCGATATCGCGCGCGAGTCGCGCATAGCCGGGAGTCTTTTCACCCGTATGCTCGTCCATGTAGAGCCTTCTGTTCACTTCGACCTGCAGGCTGTGCCGCCCCGCCTGCGAATCGGAGAAGGCGCGCACCAGCTCAACGCCCTTGTAAGGATCGTTCACCTTCACGTCGTACCCCATGTCCGATAGCACGGCTTTGACGAGAGCCGTAAAGCCCGGCTCGCACGTTGTGCCGTCCCGGTCGCCGAGGACGAAGTCGGCGCGGGGCTTTCCGGGGCCCTCCTCAGATATTGCGCTGCTCAACGCCGGCATGGAATGGCAATTGAGGTGCCACACGGATCCGAAGTGGGCGTGGGCCGTGTCAAGCGCGTCCTTGACCGCCTTCTGGTAAGGCTGGTGGAAGTCGGCGATGCGGCGCCGCACCTCTTCGACGGAAAGCTTTCGGGCGTAGATCGCTTCCCCGGTGTCGAGCACGCGCCAGATGAGTCCGATGCCGAGTTCGGTTTTCCGGGTTGCTGCCGCGGGCCCCGGCCACGGCGCGTCGAGGAGCGAGGAGTCGATGTCGAGGAAGGAGCGGTTCGGGTCGATGTAGGAGCGCGGAAATCGTGCGGCGATGAGCATGGCGCCATGCCGCGGTCCGCAGGCATAGAGTTCATCCACGAAGGCATCCTCTGCCTTGCGCAGGGCATTCATGGGAACGGCCGGCTGGAAATCCTCTGGATACGTGGTTCCGCTGTGGGGTGAATCGAGGACTACAGGTACGGGATCGACGGCGGGGGCGATGCGACGGTAGGCGAAATGTTGGATCATGGTTTGTCGTTGAGGTGACAGGCGGAAAGATGGCCCGCAGAGATCTGCCGCAGCCGCGGCGCCTCGACCTGGCAGCGGGGGGTTGAATGCGGGCACCTGGGATGAAAGTGGCAGCCGCGGGGGGGATCGAGTGGCGAGGGAATCTCGCCCTTGACCGGGATGTAGGCGCGCTTTGTCGCCTCGAGCCTGGGGATCTCGGCGAGAAGCGCCTGCGTGTAGGGGTGGTTGGCACGCTCGAACACCTCCTGCGCGGGCGCCTCTTCGACGATCCGACCGAGATACATGATCACGACGCGATCGGAGAGGTGACGCACGACGCCGAGGTCGTGGCTGATGAAGAGATAGGTCAGGCCGAACTCTTCCCGCAGGCGGATGAAAAGGTTCAGGACCTGCGCCTGGATGGAGACGTCGAGTGCGGCAACCGCCTCGTCGCAGACGAGAAAGCGCGGCTTCACTGCAAGCGCGCGGGCGATCCCGATGCGGCTGCGCTGCCCGCCCGAGAACTGGTGCGGAAAGCGGCGGGCGAGGGTCGCGTCCAACCCCACGCGCCGCATGATTTCGGCGACATAGGCCTCTCGGTCCCCGGGGGCAACGAGGCCATGGACGACGGGCGCTTCCCCGATCAGGTCCGTGATTCGCATGCGCGGGTTGAGAGAGGCGAACGGGTCCTGAAAAATCATCTGAACCGCGAGCCGTTCGGTTCGCGATGCCGGATTCTCGTAGTCCGAATAGGGCCGTCCCCTCCAGCGCCGCTCGCCCTCGCTGGGTTCGAGAATTCTCGCCACGATGCGGCCAAGCGTGGATTTGCCGCAACCGGATTCGCCAACGAGGCCGACAACCTCTCCCGCGTTGATGGCCAGGTCCACACCATCGAGGGCGTGAACCTCCTGTTCCCTGGCCGGGGCGCCCAGACGAGAGGCGATGCGCGAGGCGAAATCGGGGCGCGTGGAAAAGCGCTTCGAGACCCCGCGCAACTCGAGAAGAGGGGACATGGTGACGTCGGCGGGTTTCATGCCGCCGGATGAAAGCAGCGCAGCCGCCGGCCAGGAGAGCGCTCCGTGACGGCCGGGCTTTCCGCGCAGGCCCCCGTGGCGGACGAGCAGCGGTCGCGAAACGGGCATCCCGGCCCCAGTGAAAGCAGCGATGGGGTCATGCCGGGTATCTGGCGAAGGGGACGCCCGCGTTCGTTTCGGCTCGGCACCGAATCGATGAGTCCGCGCGTGTACGGATGAAGCGGCCGATCGAGTATGTCCGCGACCGTGCCGGATTCGACGAATCGCCCGGCATACATCACGCAAACCTTGTCAGCGAGCCCCGCGATCACCGACAGGTCGTGCGTGATCCAGATGAGAGCCGCACCGCTTTCACGGCATACCTTCTGCATTTCGAAGAGGATCTGGCCCTGGATCGTGACGTCGAGCGCTGTCGTGGGCTCGTCGGCGATGATGAGGTCGGGCCCGTTGACGAGCGCGATCGCGATTGCCACGCGCTGGCGCATGCCGCCCGAGAACTGGTGTGGGTAGGCCCTCAGGCGCTCGTCAGGGGAAGCGATGCCGACCCGCACCAGCGCCGCGCGCGCACGCGTCAGCGCGCTTTCGCGGGATACGTCGGCATGCGCCTGGACGGCCTCGATGATCTGGGTGTCGATCCGAAGGACCGGATTCAGCGTCATCATCGGGTCCTGGAAGATCATCGCGATGCGATTGCCCCGGATCGCACGCCAATGCGCGGCGTCGAGCCGCGTGAGGTCTGTCCCGTCGAAGACGATTCTGCCCTCGATGATTCGTCCGGGCGGGTCGACCAGGCCGAGGATCGAGTAGCCTGTCATCGACTTGCCCGACCCCGACTCGCCCACGAGGCCGAGAATCTCGCCGCGACCGACGCTGAAGCTCACATCGTCCACTGCCTTCACGACGCCTGCCTTGGTGAAGAAGTGCATCCGCAGGCCATCGACCTGCAGCAAGGGTGCGCCGCTCACTTGCGCAACCTCGGATTGAGGATGTCGCGCAGCTGGTCGGCCACGAGGTTGATGGCCATGATCGTGAGAAGCAGCGCGATGCCGGGGTAGAAGCTGATCCAGTACTTGCCCGACAGGAGGTACTGGAACCCGTTCGAGATGAGTAGGCCCAGCGAGGGCTCCGTGATCGGCAAGCCCAGTCCCAGGAACGAAAGCGTGGCCTCCAGCGCGATCGCATGCGCGACCTGCACCGTTGCCACGACGATGAGCGGCGGCAGGCAGTTGGGCAGCAGGTGCCGGAACACCACGCGCACCTGGCCGAGGGCCAGCACACGCGCAGCCTCGATGTATTCCTTCTGCCGCTCCACCAGTGCGGACGATCGCACCGTGCGCGCATAGTAGGCCCACTGGACAGTGACCAATGCGACGATGATCTTGTCCACGCCCTGTCCGAGCACCGCGAGCAGGACGAGGGCGATGAGAATTGCGGGGAATGAGAGCTGGATATCGACGATCCGCATGACGAGCGTGTCCACCCAACCGCCGAAATAGGCCGCCGTCAGGCCCAGCACCAGGCCGATCGCGAGCGCGAACACGGTGCTCGCCACACCAACGCCGAGGGAAATGCGCAGGCCGTAGAAGATGCCCGACAACATATCGCGGCCCTGATCGTCCGTGCCGAGCCAGAAAGTCCTGCCGTCCGCGGATTTCTCTCCTGGCGCGAGCTTCGAGTCCATCACATCCAGCTGCGCGAGGTCGTAGGGATTCTGCGGCGAGATGAAGGGGGCAAGAATGCCGACCACCAGGATGACGACCAGGAGTGCCAGGCCCGCCATCGCCAGTCGGCTTTCCGCGAAGTCTGTCCGGAAGAGGGCCCACGGACTGTCGACTCGTGGCGCCATGTCAGCGGGAGGCGGACGCGCCGCCAAGGCGGACGCGCGGATCGAGCATCGAGTAGAGGACGTCGACCGCGAAATTGATGACGATGAAGAGAGCCACGATCACGAGCAGGTAGGCGACGATGACCGGACGATCGAGCTGGTTGATCGAGTCGATCAGCAATTTTCCCGTCCCGGGCCACGCGAAGATCGACTCCGTCACGATGGCAAAGGCGATTACGGAACCCAGTTCGAGGCCGATCACGGTGACGATCGGGATTAGGATGTTCTTCAGTACGTGGACGCCGATCACGCGACTTTGCGTGAGGCCCTTGGCGCGAGCGAACTTCACGTAATCCTGAAGTACGGCCTCGCGTGTCCCGGCTCTTGTAAGCCGGATGAGGAGCGAGAGCTTGAAGAGCGCGAGGTTAAGGGCCGGCATTGCCAGGTGTGAAAGACCGTCGGCGGTGAGGAAGCTCACCGAAAGGCCGGCAATCGACACGGTTTCGCCGCGTCCGTTCGACGGCAGCCAGCCGAGTTGCACGGAGAAGACCATGATGAGGACGAGCCCCACCCAGAATGTGGGCAGGCTGAAGCCGAGGATGGACCCGGCCATGATCCCGCGCCCGATGAACGAGTCGGGATTGAGTCCGGCCACGAGGCCGAGGGGGATGCCGAGAAGGATGGCCATCACCATTGCGACGAAAGCGAGTTCGATGGTCGCGGGGAGCTTGTCGAGGATCAGCGACAGGGCCGGCACGTTGAATACGAAGGACTTGCCCAGGTCACCGCTCGCTGCTCCCTTGAGGAACACCCAGTATTGTTCGAGGAACGGCTTGTCCAGGCCGAGCGCGGCGGTAGCGCGGATACGCTCGGCCTCGTCGGCCTGGGGGTTTACAAGCAGTTCCATGGGGTTGCCAATCGCGTACACCCCGACGAACACGATGAATGACATCAGCACGAGCACGAACAGGCTCTGCCCGAAGCGTCGAATGGCGAATGCGAGCATGAGGGCGAAGGGACTGGCCTGCTCTGCGGTGCCCGGTCTCGGGATGCGCCGCCTAGTTCGCGGGCTTGAGCCCCGTGGCGAGGGTGTACTGGTCAGTCCGGGCCGCGTAGCGATGGCTCCTGGCGGTGGCCCACGTGCTCACCTCGTAGTGGATCGGGATGAGCCCGGTGTCGTTCATCGCGATCTCCGCAGCCTGCTGGATGAGCGCCTCCCGCTTCTTGTCGTCCATCGTTACCAGCGCGCTCGCGAGCACCTTGTCGAACTCGGGATTCGAGTAGCGCCCGCGATTGGTTACGCCCATGCCCTTGTCCCGGTCGAAAGTCGCCAGGAGCGAGCGCAGGGCCGAGCCCTGCTCGCCGGACTCCGTGCCCCAGCCAAGCACCATGTAGCCGAATTCGAGCTTGGTCGCGCGCGTGAAATAGACGGCCGAGGGCATGGTTTCCACCTTGGCGTCGATGCCGATGCGCGAGTAGAACTGGGCGATTGCCTGCGCCACCTTGTCGTCGTTGATGTAGCGGTTGTTGGGACCATGGATGGTGAGCGAGAACCCGCCGGGATAGCCCGCCTCGGCGAGAAGCTTCTTTGCGCCTTCGGGATCGTATTTGGCCGGCTTGAGCTTCTTGCTCGTTCCGTAGAAGAAGTCGGGAAGCAGTTGCGAAGCCGCAACCGCCTTTCCCTCCATCACGCGGTTCACGATCGCGTCGCGGTTGATGCCGATCGAGAGCGCCTTTCTCACCCGCGTGTCGCGGAAGGGATTCTTCTCGAGGGGCTTGCCGGCCTTGTCGGTGACGAACGGCGGGGATTTGTCGGTGCTCTGGTTGACGTGCACGTAGATCACGCGGTTGGACACCTTGTCGGAAAGGATGTATTTCGGGTCCTTGCCGAGCTTCGCGATGTCCGCAGTGGGCACGGTCTCGATCAGCTGCACGTCGCCGGAGAGCAGAGCCGCAACGCGCGCCGCCGGATTGGTGAGGATCTTGAACGTGACCTTGTCCCAGGGTTCTTCGCCACCCCAGTAACCGTAGTTGGCCTTGAGCACCACGCGCTGGTTGGGCACGTACTCCGCGAACTTGTATGGGCCCGTTCCGATTGCGGCCTTGCCGGAGTTGAAGTCCTCGGTGGCGACCTTCTCACCGCTGACTTTCGAGATGATCAGGACGGACGCGAGGTCACTCGGCAGCAGCACGTGGGGTGTAGCAGTCTTGAAGACGATCGTGTGCGGGTCGATCACCTTCACGTCGATGATCGGCTTGGTGAAGGTTGCGAAGGAGGAGGGGCTGTTGGGCACATTGGGGACGCGCTTGAGCGTGAACACGACGTCCTGCGCCGTGAAGGGCGAACCGTCGTGGAAGCGCACATTCTTGCGCAGCTTGAACTCCCAGGTGAGATCGTCCACCGCTTTCCAGGAGGTCGCGAGGCCGGGCACGAGCTTCTGGTTCGCGTCGCGCTGGATGAGCGGCTCGAACACATGCAGCATCATGGAGTTGTTGGGCGTCAAGTTGTGATAGTGGGGATCCATCGACGTGATGGCGGCCTGGAGCCCGATCGACACTTCGCGCTCCTTGGCGGGCGCGAGGACGGGAAGGCCCAGAATGACGAACGCGGCTAACGCGAGTCTCAGGATGCGCGGCATGGAAGGAGCTCCTCTTTTTTCCGGGGGCAAGACGAACGCAGGGCAGGAATTGCGCCGGGGTCGATGATACCGTCATCCTGCTCGGCCTGCCCGCGCACCCGGAGGCAACGACGATGGCCATTATCGAACGACTGGAAGCGCTGCTTGCCATGGGCAAGGACGGGGCACTTCTTCGCTTCGGGTTGGGCGCGGAATACCTCAAGGCTGGTCACAGGGATATCGCCGCGAGGCACCTGCGGGAGGCGCTCGCATTCGATCCAGGCTACTCGGCCGCGTGGAAGCTCCTGGGGAAGGCTCTCGAGGCCGGCGACTGCGCGCAGGCGGCCGAATCTTTTCGCCGGGGGATCGCAGCGGCGGAATCGAAAGGGGACAAGCAGGCTGCTCGGGAGATGCGGGTGTTCCTGAAGCGCCTGGAGCGCGACGCAGGGTCGACCTAGTATCCGGAGAGGGATGCCTGCAGTTCGATCGCCGGCACGCCTTTCTCGATGGCGGCTGCGCCCAGGCCATCGAGCAGGATGAGCGTGATGCGACCCGACTCGTTCTTCTTGTCGCGCCCCATGGCATCGAGCCAGGCATCCACCGCAAGCCTGGGGGGCTCGACGGGCAGGCCGGCGCTTCGGATCAATGCTTCGAGGCGGCGAACCTGTGCGTCCGGCAGCCTGCCCAGACGCGCAGACAGGCGGGCGGCCATCATCATCCCGGCAGCCACCGCTTCGCCGTGCAGCCAGACGCCGTATCCCTCGAGGGTCTCGATGGCATGGCCGAACGTGTGGCCGAGATTCAGGATCGCGCGAGGGCCGGCCTCGCGCTCGTCCAGCGCGACGATTTCGGCCTTGATCTCGCAGGAGCGGCCAATGGCGTACGCCAGAGCGTCCGGATTGCGCGCCCGCAACCGATCAACATTGCTCTCGAGCCATTCGAAGAACGCCATGTCGCGGATCGCACCGTACTTGATCACCTCCGCTAGGCCCGCGGCGAGTTCGCGGTCGGGCAGGGTGTCGAGAGTCCTGGTGTCGGCGATCACGGCGAGCGGCTGGTGAAAGGCGCCGATCATGTTCTTCCCGAGCGGATGGTTCACCGCCGTCTTGCCGCCCACGGACGAGTCCACCTGGGCCAGGAGCGTCGTCGGGACCTGGATGAACGGCACGCCGCGCTGGTAGGTGGCGGCGGCAAATCCGGCGAGGTCTCCCACGACGCCCCCCCCGACTGCGACGATGACCGTCCCGCGGTCCGCTTGCGCGCGAAGCAGTTCGCCGTAGACGCGATCGAGGGTTTCCCAGCGCTTTTGCGCTTCTCCGTCAGGAATCACAATACGAAAGTAGTGCGCTCCGCAGGTTGCAAGCGAGTTCTCCACCGCATCGGCATAGAGCGGAGCGACCGTCTCGTTCGTGATTACCGCCGTCCGTGCGGAGCGCAGGTGTACTGCGAACAGGGCGGACTGCCCGATGAGCCCCGGCCCGATGTGGATGGGGTAGCTGCGCCTCCCGAGACCTACAGTGAGCGTGCGATAGGTCATCTGGACGCGGCCTCGGGGTGTTGCGCGCGTGCTTCCAGCGCTTCTGCGATCCGTCCGGCGAGCGAGCCGGGGCTGGCAGCGCTGCTTTCCACTGTGATATGGGCGACCTCGCGGTACAGGGGATCGCGCGCCTCGAGCAATGCCGCCAGCGTGGCTCGACGATCGCCCTTGGCAAGCAGCGGCCTGGCCAAATCGCGGCGCGTGCGTTCGTGCAGGTGATCGAGGGCCGCGCTAAGGTAGACCACGGTCCCCCTTTCGTGCATCAGGCGCCGGTTCTCGCCGGCCAGCACCGCGCCGCCACCTGTGGCGACGACAATTCCCTGCCGATCTGCGAGCTCGGCCAGAACTGCGGTTTCGCGGCACCGGAATCCGGCCTCGCCCTCGATTTCGAAAATAGTGGCGATAGGCACTCCGGTGCGCTCGACGATCTCCCGGTCGCAGTCGACGAAAATACGGCCGATGCGGCGTGCGAGCGCCTTGCCGACGGTAGTCTTGCCGGCGCCCATCATTCCGACCAGAAAGATATTGCCCGAATCCATTCGATGTATCCCGCCGCAAGGATAGCGCAGAAAAGAAAAGCCCCGGCGGAACCGGGGCTTTTCACGGCAAGAAGGCGTGTCAACGGACCGTAAGAGTGTCCTTCACGATCTTGGGCGTCACAAAGATCAGGAGTTCGGTCTTGTCGTCCACCTTGACCGTGCGCTTGAAGAGGTAGCCGACCAGCGGAATGTCGCCGAGGAGCGGAACCTTCTCGACCGTGGTTCGCGTCGTCTGTTCGAAGATGCCGCCGAGCACGATGGTGTCGCCGTTGTCGCACAGGACCTGCGTGGTGACCTTCTTCGTGTCGATCGAAGGAATATTGGCGTAGATCTGGCCCACGGAATCCTTCTTCACCTCGAGGTCCATGATGATGCGGTCGTCGGGGGTGATTCGCGGGGTAACCGCGAGTTCGAGGACCGCTGGCTTGAATGCGATGGTCGTCGCACCGCTGGCGGCCGCGGTCTGGTAAGGGATTTCCGTGCCCTGAGAGATGACCGCCTTCTTCTTGTCGGCAGTGATCACGCGCGGGCTCGACACGACCTTGCCGCGGTTGTCCGCTTCGAGCGCGGAGAGCTCGATGTTCACGAGGTTGCCGCTGCCCAGGTTCAGGATCGAGAGTGCCAGCGAGCCGGCGGCACCCACGACCGGAAGGTTCACGTTGAGCTGCTCGGGTTGCCCGCCCGCCGGGATGTTGCCCTGCGGACCGCGGTCGTAGGTCTGCGTGTATCCGGGGCTCGTGAGGTTCGAGGAGCCTCGGGAGAGCGGGTTGTTCGAAAGCGGCTGCACCGTGTCCGTGAGGCTGCCGGACACCCCGTAGTTGCGGTTGCCCGAACCCCATGCGGACTGGGTGCCGAAGCGGGCGCCGAGCTGCCGGCCCCACTTGTCGTCGGCGATCACGATTCGAGCCTCGATCATCACCTGGCGAACAGGGACGTCGAGCTGCTGGATGAGTCGCCGGGCTTCCTCGAGGCGGGCACCCGTGTCCTGGACGAACAGCGTGTTGGTGCGCTCGTCGACGGTCGCGCTGCCGCGCTTGGACAGGATCTTCTGGTCCTTGTCGGAAAGGAGCTTCTTCAGGTCCTCGGCTTTCGCGTACGAGAGCGCAAACGATTCGGTGCGCAGCGGCTCCAGGTCGGAAATCTGGGCGTTGGCCTCGAGCGCGAGCTTTTCCTTCGCGGCGAGTTCGTCGGTCGGGGCGATGAGCACGACGTTGCCGTTCTTGCGCTTCGACAGGCCCTTGGACTGCAGGATGATATCGAGCGCCTGGTCCCACGGCACGTCCTTCAGGCGCAGCGTGAGGTTGCCGCCAACCGTGTCGCTGGTGATGATGTTCAGCCCGGTGAAGTCGGCGATAACTTGCAGGACCGCGCGCACCTCGACGTTCTGGAAGTTCAGCGAGAGCTTCTCGCCCGAGTATCCCGGAGTCGAACTTTGAACGAGCTTGTTCGGGTCTTCCTTGACCGGCTTAACCTCGAGGATGAACTGGGTGTCGGTCTGGTAGGCCGAGTATTCCCAGATGCCACGCGGCTCGATCACCATGCGGGCGTTGCCACCCTGCTCGAAGGTATCGACGAAGCGAACCGGCGTCCCGAAGTCACCGACATCGAGGCGGCGCACGAGGTTCTTCGGCACCGAGCTGTTGATGAAGTCGATGAGGACCGACCGACCCTGCAGGCGGATATCGATCCCTGTGTTGGCCGAGGAGAGGTCCACGATGACTCGCCCTTCGCCGGCGTTGCCGCGGCGGAAGTCGACGTCGCGGATGTTCTGGCGAACCGAACCCGGGGGCGCCTCGGCGAACACGGCTGCGACGGCAGCTGCACCGGGGCGGTCCGTGGCGGAAGGGGTCGAGGTCACGGGGGCCTGCGAGCCGTCGATCGTGACCACCAGGAGCTTCCCATCCAGGGTGGCCGTGTACGTCAGGCTGCGCGCGAGGTTCATCACGAGGCGCGTGCGGTTGGCCGTCTGGACCACGGAGACGCTCTTGAGGTCGCCTTCACCCGCCTCGACCTGCGTCTTGCCCAGGGCGCTGGAAGTGTCGGGAAGGTCAATCGCGATGCGCGCGGGATTGGTAACCGCGAAGCTCTGGGGAGCGGCAGCGAGCGGCTCCTTCATGCCCACCTTCACCAGGATCTTGCCGCCCTGGATGGAGGAGAAGCTGATCGATTCGACCACATTCTTGGCCGCGCCCTGTGCCCAGGCGAGCGGGGCGGCGAGCACGAGCGCCATGAGGCCGGCCGAAAGCGCGCCGTAGGTTCGGATGCGGAAGAAATTGGAGGTCACTTTCTATCCCCTTTGCCGGTCTCTTCGAGCAGCGGCAGGACGCTCTGCCGTTCCGCCCAGTCCCCGGCGCTGTCCTGAACGATTTCCTTGAGCTTGATCTCGGCATCGGTGATGTCGGTGATGAGGCCGAAGTTCTGCCCCATGTAGTTACCCTTCTTCACGCGATACAGAGTCTTTTCCGCCCGTACGATGGCAAACATGTCATTGCCCTGCTGCAGTGTGCCGACCATCTTCAGTTGCTCGAGCGGGAAGGCCTCGAGCGGCTCCTTGCGCCGGTTGAGGTCGGGTGCGATGCCCCCCGCGCCCGCCTCCTTGGAGGTGATCTTGCGGGGTTTGAACGGATCCGGCAGGTCGAAACCCTCATAGGTGAACGGTTCGAACGGCTTCACCGCCGGAAGCGGGTCGATCTTTCGCGGCAGGCTCTTCTCGGAGTCCTTCACGAATTGCCGAAGCTCGTCGATCTCCGAGCTGCAGGATGCGACCACGAGTGCCGCGGCAGGAAGTAGCAGCCAGCGCGTCATTTCTTCGCTCCCTTGGCGGCCTTGTCCTTGGCGGACTTCTTCTGCTTGGAGACCTCTTCCTCATCGAGGTAGCGGTAGGTCTTCGCCACGGCCTCCATGGAGAGCGTTCCCTCCCTGTTGGGCGGGTCGATCTTGATGTCGGTCAGCAGGACGATGCGCGGCATCTTCGCCACGTCGCTCGTGAAGGCACCGAGATCGTGGTAATTGCCCGTCACCTTGATGTTCACCGGCAGCTCCGCGTAGAACTCCGTGAAGTTCTCGGTCTGGCTCGGCTTGAAGAGCTCGAAGGCGAGGCCGCGCCCGAGGCCGGCCTGATTGATGTCGATGAGGAGCGCGTCCATCTCGCTCTTGTTCGGAAGCTGCTTGAGCAGTGCGCCGAAGGACTGCTCGATCTCGGCCCGCTGCTGCTTGTAGGCCTCGAGGTTCACCGCGAGCTTCTTTTTCTCGAGGAACGTCTGTTTCTGCTTGTCCACCTCGACCCGTCCGGCCTCGATGGCATCGTTCTGGCCCTTCCAGAGCAGGAAGAAGGCGCCCACCTCGATGGCGATGAACAGGAGGAGGAGTGCGCCGATCTTGATCGGCCACGGCCAATTGCCCGGCTGCTTGGGGTCGAGGGTCCGGAGTTCGTCGAGCAGGTTCATTTCTTCGCCCCCGCGGATTTCGCGTCGGCGGCTTTCGAGGCGGCGCCCTTGCCTTCCTCTGCCTTGGCCCGCTTGATCGAAATGTTCATGCTGAATTCATTGACCCGCTTGTTCGGGTTGTTGTCCAGCAGGGCGGCCTTGATCTCGACCAGCTCGGGATTTTCCAGGTACGGGGAGGCGCCGAGGTTGCGCATGAGGGTGGACACGCGGGCGTTCGATTGCGCGTAGCCGAGGATGTTCACCTTCGCGCCAGCCTGCTTGATCTGCTTGAGGTAGATGCCTTCCGGGAGCTGGCGCAGCAACTGGTCGAGCAGCTGCACGGGTTCGGAGCGGTTGCTCTGCAGGCCTTCGACGACCTGCTTCTTGGCGAGCAGGGAGGCGGTTTCCTCGCGGATCTTGCGAATCTCCTCGATCTGCTTGTCGAGCTTGCCGATCTCGGTCTTCATGTAGGCGACGTTCGCACGCTGCTGCTCGACCTGTTGGTCGAGGAACACCCACACCGCGCCCGCGATCACGAGGCCGAGGATCGCCGTCAGTGCCCCGAGCACCACGAACTGCTGCTGGCGGCGCTTTCGTTTTTCTTCCCGATGGGGGAGCAGGTTGACGCGGATCATGACGGGTCGAACCTCCGCATCGCGAGCCCGCAAGCGACCATCAGGGACGGGGCGTCCATGGTGAGCTGCCTTGGCTTGATCTTGGAGGAGAGGGCCATGTTGGCGAACGGGTTCGCGACCACGGTGTGCACCTGGGTGCGCTGGGCAACCATTTCCTCCAGCCCGTCGAGCATTGCGCAGCCGCCGGTCAGGAGTATGTGGTCAACCTTGTTGAATTGGGTCGACGTGAAGAAGAACTGCAGGGCGCGCTGGATTTCCAGCACGATCTTCTCATTGAAGGGCGCGAGCACGTCGGGGCCGAAGTTCTCGGGAAGGCTTCCCACGCGCTTGGCCGCCTCGGCCTCCTCGGGGGGCATATCGAACGCGCGGGCGATTTCCTGGGTCAGCTGGTTGCCGCCGATCTGCTGCTCGCGCGAATAGACCGTCTGTCCGTTGTGGAGGACCGAAACGCGGGTGACCGTCGCCCCGATGTCCACGATGACGGTTACGTCGCTTTCCTTGACGCCTGACGACCCCTCGCAAATCAGCTCGAAGGCGCTCTGGGCTGCATAGGACTCGACGTCCATCACGATCGTCTTGAGGCCGGCGGCCTCGGCAGCGGCAACCCGGTCTTCTATCTTTTCCTTGCGGGAGGCCGCGATCATCACCTCCACCTCGTCCTCGCCGGACGGTGCCGGACCCAGGACCTGGAAGTCCAGGTTCACCTCGTCGAGGGAGAAGGGAATGTACTGGTTGGCTTCGCTCTGGACCTGGACTTCCATGTCCTCATCACGCTGGTTGCCGGGAAGGATCACCTTCTTGGTGATCACCGCGGCGGCAGGCAAGGCCATGGCGATGTTCTTGATGCGCGAACCGAGGTTCTTGTGCGCGCGCTTGATCGCCTCGCCAGCCGCCTCGATATTGGCGATGTTGCCGTCCACCACGGTGTCTTTGGGCAGGGGCTCGATCGCATATCGCTCGACGCGGTAGACGTTGCGTCCCGCCTCCGCTATCTCGACCATCTTCACGGAAGACGAGCTGATATCGCAGCCGATAAGCGGCGGCGTCTTGGCCTTCAGGAAGTCGAATTGGTCCGACAGTTTTTCTTTAAGCATTGTGGAGGCTTAGCACCCACTGCGAAGAATCTACTTTAGATGCTAGCAACAAGTCCTAGGAGTGTAAAGCATTTTGTCGGAAGGGCTCCGGAACCCCCAGCCGTCTATAATGTCTTCAAGAACTTCCCCGCCCGGCGGGGACTAGATTAGGTTGTCCCGCTGACAGCCCCGCCTGCCCATGACCTCCCGTTGGTGGTTCTACCCTGCGCTCGTTGCCGCATCGCTCGTCCTGGTGGCCGCCGGGGTGGGCGCGCTTACCGTCATCCTGCTTTGGCCGAACCTGCCTTCCCTCGAGGTCCTGACCGATTACCGGCCGAAGATCCCCTTGCGGATCTACAGCGCCGAAGGGGAGCTGATTGGCGAGTTCGGTGAGGAAAGGCGGGCCGTCGTGAAGATCCAGGATGTGCCGCAAGTCATGAAGCAAGCCATCCTGGCGGCCGAGGACGACCGGTTTTACCAGCATGGGGGCGTCGACTACAACGGGGTTGCGCGGGCGGCGATAGCCAACCTCCAGGGGCGCCGGGAGGGTGCAAGCACCATCACGATGCAGGTGGCGAGGACCTTCTTCCTGACCCGCGAAAAGACAATCGCGCGAAAGCTCTCCGAGATACTGCTGTCCTTCAAGATCGAGGCCAGTCTGTCCAAGGACCAGATCCTGGAGCTGTACGTCAACCAGATCTTCCTTGGAAGCCGATCCTACGGATTTGCGTCTGCTGCAAGCGTCTATTTCGGCAAGAGCCTGGCGGATCTGACACCTTCCGAGGCGGCGATGCTCGCCGGGCTTCCCCAGGCCCCGTCCCGGCAAAATCCGTTCGTGAACCCGAAAAGGGCACAGCAGCGCCAGCATTACGTCCTGCGTCGCATGGCCGACATGGGTTGGCTGCCCGCGGATGCCTACCGCAAGGCTCTCGCCGAGCCGCTGCGACTGAACGCCAACCAGCGCGACACCTTTCCCTTGCGTGCCGATTATGTGGCCGAAATGGCTCGCGCGGCCGTCTTCGAGCAATACGGGGAGACGGCGTATGTGAGCGGGATTCGTGTTGAGACCACGGTGCGGCGCCGGGATCAGGAGGCCGCGAACGCCGGGCTGCGACAGGGCGTCCTCGACTATGACCGGCGTCATGGCTACCGCGGTCCGGAGGCTTACGTGAGCCTTCCCGCCGAGCCAGGCGCAGAGCTGGACGAGGCGATCGAGGAGGCGCTGCAGGATCGCGATTCCGTGGGGGACCAGGTGGCGGCGGTGGTCCTTGAGGCCTCCGCGAAGGAGGTCGCTGCCGTGATGAGGCGGGGCGACCTGGTCCGAATCAATGGCGAGGGCCTGCGTTTCGTCGCCAAGGCGCTGGCAGACCGGACCAACCCGGACAGGGCCATCAGGCGCGGGGCGGTCGTCCGGCTGCAAGCGGGGGAGAAAGGGGCGTGGAGCATTGCGCAGGTCCCCAAGGTCGAGGCGGCATTGGTGGCCCTGGATCCTGCCAACGGTGCCATCCGGGCCTTGGCGGGCGGCTTTGATTTCAATGCAAACAAGTTCAACCATGTGACGCAGGCCTGGCGCCAGCCGGGCTCGAGCTTCAAGCCTTTCATCTATTCCGCGGCACTGGAAAAGGGATTCACCCCGGCGACAATCCTCAACGACGCACCGTTCGTGATCGATGCGGCGAAGACCGGCGGCCAGCTCTGGGAACCGAAGAACTACGACGGGAAGTACGAGGGACCGATGCGCCTTCGCATGGCGATCGCGAAGTCGAAGAACATGGTTTCCATCCGCCTCCTGCAGGCCATCGGCCCCGGCTATGCCCAGGACTATCTGCAGAAGTTCGGGTTCGACCCCAAGCTCCACCCAGCCTATCTTACGATGGCACTGGGAGCGGGGTCGGCCACGCCCCTGCAGATGGCGGGTGCCTACGCGACCTTTGCCAACGGGGGCTACCGGGTGAAACCGTGGTTCATCACGAGAATTCTCGACAACCGCGGCGAGAAGCTTTACGAGGCGAGGCCGGAGGTCGCGGGGACCGATGCCGAGCGCGTACTGGACCCTCGCAACGCATTCCTGATGACAAGCCTCATGCGCGACGTGGTCCGCTACGGAACGGCGGCGCGGGCGATGTCTCTCGGGCGGCATGACCTGGCGGGCAAGACCGGCACGACCAATGACCATATCGATGCCTGGTTCGCCGGTTTCCAGCCCACCGTCGTGGCGGTAGCGTGGATCGGCTTCGATACCCCGGCGACGTTGGGGGCCAACGAAACGGGCGGACAAGCGGCGTTGCCGATGTGGATGACCTATATGTCAAGGGTGTTAAAGGGCGAGCCGGAGTCGGACCTCGAGCCGCCGGAGGGCATCGTGGTAGTCAATATCGATCCGGCCACCGGGTTGCGGGAGCCGGACGGTCGAAGCAAGACCGTCGAGTTCTTCTATCAGGAAACAATCCCGGGCAGCGCAGGGGCGAGCGGCGTGACCCGCGACGCGGCCCGGCCCCCCGAGGAAGTGAAGAACCAGATCTTCTAGGACAGCCGTGGGCAGGAACCGGTCGCGTCGCGACGACAATCTGCGCAGGCACCTCGCCTACCTTGCTGCCCGGTTGATGGCGGAGGAGGGGGTGCAGGACTACGGGTACGCCAAGCAGAAGGCGGCCCGGCAGGCCGGCCTGGCAGATTCGCATGCGTTGCCGGACAACCGCGAGATCGAAGCGGCGTTGCGCGAGTACCAGGGACTCTTTCAGAGCGACAACCAGCCGGCGGAGCTTCGGCACCTGAGAGAAGTGGCGGTCGAGGTCATGCGCGATTTCGCCGATTTCCGCCCAATACTCGTCGGAGCGGTTCTGAATGGCACGGCGAACCAGTTCTCGGAGGTGACGCTGCAACTCTTCGCGGACGACTCCAAGAGCCTTGCGCTGTTCCTGGTCAATCGTCGTTACCGCTTCGAGCAGGACGAAAAGCGCGTCCGCGTCGGCGACGACTGGGTCGATGTCCCGCAGTTCTTCCTCGAAGTCGACGGGGCGCCCGTCACGCTGGCAGTTTACGCACGGGGTGACGAGCATCTTGCACCCCGGTCCAGACCGGATTCCGACGGTCTCCAGCGCGCCCGCCTTGCGCAGGTCGAGGCGCTTCTCGAGCCCTAGCGGCCGCGCAGGGCCTCGGCTGCGTCCAGGGCGAAGTAGGTGAGTATCCCGTCCGCGCCAGCCCGCTTGAAGCAGACCAGGGACTCCATCATGCAAGCCGGACCGTCTATCCAGCCGTGGCCGGCAGCCGCCTGGAGCATGGAATACTCGCCGCTCACCTGATAGACGAATGTGGGCACGCCGAAGGTGTCCTTCACCCGCCTCACGATGTCCAGGTACGGCAGGCCGGGCTTCACCATCACCATGTCCGCACCTTCGTCGAGATCGAGCGCAATTTCATGCAGAGCCTCGTCCGAGTTGGCCGGGTCCATCTGGTAGGTCTCCTTGTTGCCCTTGCCGAGATTCGCCCCGGACCCGAGCGCATCGCGAAACGGCCCGTAATAAGCGGATGCGTACTTGGCGGAATAGGCGAGGATGCGGGTATGAACGTGACCAAAGGAGTCCAGCGCGCGCCGAAGGGCTCCCACCCGGCCGTCCATCATGTCCGACGGGGCGACGATATCGGCACCTGCAGCCGCATGAGTAAGCGCCTGCTTCTCTAGAACGGAAATGGTTTCGTCATTCAGGACATAACCAGACTCGTCGATCAGGCCGTCCTGTCCATGGCTGGTGTAGGGATCAAGGGCGATGTCCGTGATGATCCCGATCTCCGGAAAGCGAGCCTTTACTTCGCGAATGCAGCGAGGAATCAGACCCTCGGGATTGAAGGCCTCTTTCGCGTCGAGTGACTTCAGTGCCCCGTCGATCACGGGAAACAGCGTGATTGCCGGAATGCCCAAGGTAAGCGCTCGCTCGACCACGGGGAATAACTCATCGACCGAGCGGCGACTGACACCCGGCATAGAAACGACCGGTTGCACGGACTTCCTGCCATCGAGCGCGAACACGGGCAGGATCAGGTCGTCAGCCGAAAGCCGGCACTCGCGCGCGAGGCGCCGTGAGAAGTCATCGTGGCGCATGCGTCGCAGGCGGCGCTGCGGGAATTGTGCGAACGGAAAGGTCATCGGGTTTGCAGTGGCGGATGGCGCGGGAACTTTAGCATGGCGGCAGACTCTCAACGCATGAAGGGTGATTCCTTCCCCGCTTCTCCTCCCTGAGCGGGCGCCTCGATTCCCTTCGAGGCATTTTTGCCCCGGCCTTAGTCCCCTTTTGCCGGGGCTTCTTGTTTTTTCGCCGCGACCCACGACTCGATGCATGCCTGCGCGTCGGCCATCCCCGTGCGTTTGAGGCTGGAGAAGAGCTGGGCGCTTGCACCCGGGTAGAGCTGGGCCAGATCCTTGCGAACCTGCGTGAGCGTGCGTAACGCGGCCTGTGCCGAGAGCTTGTCCGACTTGGAAAGCAGCACGTGGACGCTGCGCCCGGATGGAAACAGCCAGTCGAGGAGCCGCCGATCCTGCGGGGTGAGCGGGTGGCGCGCATCCATGACCACCACGACCCCGGCGAGGGCGCGGCGATGAAAGATGTACTCTCCGACCAGGGTATCCCAGTGCTGCCGTACCGCAAGCGGCACGCCGGCGTAACCGTATCCCGGCAGGTCCACGAGGAACGCATCCTCGTCGACGCCAAAAAAATTGATGAGCTGGGTTCGGCCCGGCGTCTTGCTCACGAAGGCGAGCCGCCGCCGGCCCGCCAGCGTGTTCAGGGCGCTGGACTTTCCCGCGTTCGAACGGCCGATGAAGGCGACTTCCGGAAGCGAGTCGGAGGGAAGCAGCCTGGGGTCGTGCACCGACAGGTGGTACCGGGCATTCTCGAGGCGCATGGAGCTGCCGGACTCAGTCCGGTCCCGCCATCCGGGACGCCGGGGTGGCGGCGCAGGGCGGCGCTACGGTAAAATCAGCGGGTTTACGCAATTCCAAAGACAGAGGACAGGCAATGCGTGCATTCCAAGGGTGGGCTGGGTTCATGGCGATAGTTTACGCAACGCTTGCGCAGGGCGCTGCGCCAGCGCCTGCCCCGAAGCCCGATCTCGAGCGCGGAAAGCAGATTGCGGCCACGGTTTGCGTAGCCTGCCATGGCGCTGACGGCAACAGTCCCCTGCCGGCGAATCCCATTCTGGCCGGCCAGCATGCCGACTATCTTGCCGCGCAGCTCACCGCCTACAAATCTGGCGCGCGGGCCAACCCCATCATGGCAGGCATGTCGGCGGCGCTCACGCCCGAGGACATGCGCAACGTCGCGGCATGGTTCTCCCAGCAGACCCCGAAGCCTTCCGCTGCGAAGGACAAGGCGCTCGCCGTACGCGGCCAGCAGATTTGGCGTGGCGGCATCAAGCAGGGCAATGTGCCCGCCTGTGCCGGATGCCATGGCGCCGCGGGCGCCGGGATTCCGACGCAGTATCCCCGTCTGGCCGGGCAATACAGCGATCTCACCCTGGTGTGGCTCAAGGCGTTTGCGAGCGGGGGCCGGACAAATGCCGTGATGGCCGGTGTTGCTGCCAAGATGTCCGAAGCCGACATGAAGGCGGTTTCGGAGTACGTCGCGGGGCTTCGCTAAGCACTGCCCGCTGGTGGCCCCGGGGATTCCGCCCCGATCGGTGCCTCGGTGTAGCGATTTCGCCCTTCCCGCTTGGAGCGGTACAGCGCCTCGTCCGCCGACCGGACAAGCGCGTCCCCGTCCTGAGCCGGGCCCGGCAGGAAGCTCCCTCCGATGCTCGCGCTCACGCGCACGCTCTCGTTGCCCAGTGCAAAGGGACGCGAGAGCTCTTCCAGCAGCTTCCCGGCCACCGATCTCGCCCCGTCGCTGTCGGCTTCGGGAAGGAGCACGAGGAATTCGTCGCCGCCGAGGCGACCCACCGTGTCGGATGCCCGTACGCATTCCCGGGCACGCCGCGCCACGGCCACGAGCAGCGCGTCGCCTGCCGCATGTCCCAGGGTGTCGTTCACACCCTTGAGCCCATCGAGATCGAATAGCAGGATCGACATCGGCGCGGCATTGCGACGGGACATCGCCATCATCTGCGACAGGCGGTCCGCGAGCAGGCTGCGGTTGGCGAGCCCCGTCAGGGCGTCGTAGTGCGCCAACTGCTCGATTCGGATGGCGTCCCTGCGCGCGCGCCGAAGGGACTGCCGGAATGCCACACCCAGCCCGATGAGCACCGCGATCGTCCCTGCGACCAGGGCGCGAACGTATAGCTCCCGGCCGGACCACAACTGGATCTGTGCATTCGTCCTTCGATGGATCTCCTCGCCTGCCCGGTCAGCAGCGCGGCCAACCGAACCGAAGGCGTTCTCCTCGGCCTCCACCAACGGGAGCGCTTCGCTTTTCGGGCCTGCGCGTCGCGACAGGACCACCTGATCCAGATAGCTGCGCACCGGCGACTCCAGCGTTGCAAGGACCGGCGCCATGTCGGGGCGTTCCGATGATTTGGCCCGCAGGTAGTCCAGCTCCGCCTCTATCGTCACGCTCTCCCGGCCGAAGTCGCCGCCCCGGGAATCGACCATGGCCGCGTACCGCAGCTGGTGCAGCGATTCCTTGAGAGTGTCGAGCCCCGCCTTCACCTCCTGGATGGCCTGGATCTCGCGCGACAGGGTCATCTCGCGGGACATGTCGCCATACAGGAGCGCGGCGAGAACCGCGATCGTCAACGCGGCGATGAAAAGCCCGCTTCCTGCGATCTTCCCGGCGAGTGGCCGCAAGGTCGGTCAGGCCGCGCGCGATTCGGTGAACGCCTCGCGGGCAGCGGCCAGCGTGGCATCGATCTCGGCCGGACCGTGCGCGGACGAGACGAAGCCGGCTTCGAAGGCCGACGGCGCGAGGTAGACGCCGCGACGAAGCATGGCGTGGAAGAAGCGGTTGAATGCCTCCTTGTCGCTCGTCATCACTTCCGCGAATGTCGAGGGCGGCGTGGCGCGGAAGAACAGCCCGAACATGCCCCCCTGCGAGGCAGCGCTGAATGGAATGCGGGCGGCGCGGGATTCCTTCATGAGGCCATCGACGACGGCCGAGGTCGTTTTCGCCAACGCTTCGAAAAATCCGGGGGCGAGCACCTGCTTGAGCGTGGCGAGTCCCGCGGTCACTGCGACCGGATTGCCGGACAAGGTGCCGGCCTGGTAGACCGGACCCAGGGGCGCCAGCCTGGCCATGATGTCGCGCCGGCCACCGAAGGCGCCCACGGGCAATCCCCCACCGATCACCTTGCCGAGCGTCGTCAGATCCGGACGAACGCCGAACACCCCCTGCGCGCCCTGAGCGCCTACACGGTAGCCGGTCATCACCTCGTCGAAGATCAGCACGGCGCCGTGCTGTGTGCACAGGCGTCTGAGCGTGTCGACAAACTCCTGCGATGGCCGCACGAAGTTCATGTTCCCGGCGATCGGCTCCACGATGACGGCCGCGATTTCAGGCCCGAAGCGCCGAAAGGCATCTTCCGCTTGCTGGGAATCGTTGTAGTCCAGGACGAGCGTCCGGGAAGTCATCTCGGCGGGGACGCCGGCGGACGTGGGGTTGCCGAAGGTGAGCGCCCCCGACCCGGCCTTCACGAGCAGGCAATCGCTGTGGCCGTGGTAGCAGCCCTCGAATTTGACGATAAGCGCCCGGTTCGTGAACCCGCGGGCCAGCCGCAGGGCGCTCATGACGGCCTCCGTTCCGGAGCTCACGAGCCGGACCTGTTCGACCGACGGGAGGCTTGCGGTGATGAGTTCGGCCATTTCGAGCTCGAGCTCGGTCGGCGCGCCGAATGAAAGGCCGCGCGCAGCCGCGGCCGCGACCTGCGCCAGCACGTCGGGATTCGCATGGCCGAGAATCATCGGCCCCCACGAGCCCACGTAGTCGATGTAACGGTTGCCATCCGCGTCGACCAACCATGCGCCCTTGCCTTCGCGGAAGAAGACGGGCGTGCCGCCGACGGCGCGAAAGGCGCGCACCGGCGAGTTCACGCCCCCGGGAATGACGCGCTGCGAAGCCTCAAAGAGCTGTTGGCTGCGTTCGTACATGGGGATCGGTTTCCATGTTGAAGGGTCGGGAAAGTGCGCGCGCCGCGGCTTGGGCGTCGGGCGTGTCGAAGAGGGCCGAAATGACCGCCAGCATATCGGCCCCGGCGGCGACGGTCACGGCGGCATTGGCGGCCGTGATTCCTCCGATTGCGGCGACCGGCAATGGGGTCATGCGCCTGGCTTCGGCAATGGCGGCAAGTCCCGAGAGGATCGCGTGCGGTTTCGTTGGCGAGGCGAAGATGCTGCCGATGCCGATGTAATCGGCACCCGCAGCTGCGGCAGCGACGGCGCGCGCAGGGTCGTCGTAACAGGATATGCCGACGATCGCATCCGGAAGGCGCCGCCGCACTTCCCGAGGATCGCCGTCGTCGCGACCCAGGTGCACGCCATCGGCGGCCAGGCTCAGTGCGAGTTCGACGTCGTCGTTCACGATGAATGGCACACCTCGTTCCCGGCATAGCGAGAGGAGCGCCCTCGCCTGGAGAGCCCGCTCGCCGGCTGCGAGACCCTTGGCCCGGTATTGGACCAGGCGGGCGCCGCCTTCGAGGGCCGATCGAACCAGGCCCACGAGCCGCACAGAGTCATGGAGCTCCGGCGTGATCGCGTAAAGGCCGCGCAGCTGCCGGCGCCGCTCAGCTTGCGTCTTCGCCGTCATCGGTGTCCCGCGCCCAGAAGAGGCGATCGGGGATGTGCTGCCCCATGCCGGGCCGGAATGCGCGGGCAAGCGCCTGCCACGTGTAGTCCTGGGCCTCGTAGACGGCATCAGCCACATCCAGGCCGCGCGCGAGGTTTGCCGCGATGGCCGACGCCAGCGTGCAGCCCGAGCCATGGAAGCTGCCCGCCAGGCGCTGCCAGGTATCGGATCGCACGATCCCGTCGCGATGATGAAGGGTGTTCACGACCGCCGTCGTGGCGTCGTGGGTTCCGGTGACCAGGACGTACTCGCAGCCCAGGTCGAGGAGGCGGCGCGCGCATTCCGCGTGGTCCGGCTCCTCGTCCTCGTCGCCATCGGCGAGCCGGCGAAGCTCCGGAATATTGGGCGTGACCACCGTGCTTTGCGGCACGAGCAGCTCGCGGATCGCGCCGACGAGATCATCGCCGCCGAACTCGTCGCCCCGACCGGAGGCAAGGACCGGGTCGAGGACCAGGGGGATGTCCGGGTAATCGGACACGATTTCGGCAACGACCGTCACGATCTCCGATGAGGCGAGGACCCCGATCTTGAATGCGACAATCGGGATGTCCTCGAGGATGCAGCGGGCCTGGTCGGCGACCCAGTCAGGATCGAGCGCGAGGAAACCCTCGACTCCGGTGCTGTCCTGGACCGTGATCGCCGTGACCACCGACAAGGGGTGGCACCCCATGCTCGCGAGCGTGAGGATGTCCGCCTGCAGGCCGGCACCGGATGTCGGGTCGGTTGCGGCGAAGGTAAGGACGGCAGGCGGGACGACTGAAGGGGCGGGCATGGAAGCAAGGGGGGTGCGCGGGTTAAACTGCCGGCTGGCTGCAACCGATGCGCCCGCTGCGCCGGCAACCCCGGGCGCGCGGAATTTCCCGATCGCTCATTCTACCCATATCCGGCACTTCCTTCCGACTGCCATGTCCACCGCTCCCGCCCCGTTACCCTGCCGAACGTGGATGTGCCTGGTCTGCGGATATGTCTATGACGAGGCACAGGGGGCGCCCGACGACGGCATCGCGCCGGGCACGCGATGGGAAGATGTTCCGGCGAACTGGAGTTGCCCCGAGTGCGGGGCGCGCAAGGACGATTTCGAGATGGTGGAACTCTGAAGGCAACAGTTGCGATAATTCGAAACGGCTTCAGGTTCCCGCGCTTGAATCTTGTTTTCACGAGCTGAATGACATAGGCTACATTCGTTAAGCGACCAGTCGCCCGAAGAGCGAAATCGCGGCAGACCCCGGCTCGACCTATGCCTGCGCGCAGCAGTGGCTCGCGTTTGCACGAGCCATTCGCGACGAGAAGCGGAAGTCAGACCGAGGAAGGCGTGGCGGACACGAAGACCCTTGCCGGCGTGCGGGTGATGGTGATCGACGACAGCAACACGATCCGTCGAAGCGCCGAGATCTTTCTCATGCAGGCCGGATGCCAGGTCATCCTCTCCGAGAACGGTTTCGACGCCCTTGCAAAGATCGCCGATCACCAACCCGACCTCATCTTCGTGGACATCATGATGCCGCGCCTGGATGGCTACCAGACCTGTGCGCTCATCAAGAAGAGCGGCAAGCACCACGCGACTCCGGTCATCATGCTTTCCTCGAAGGACAGCCTATTCGACCGCGCGCGGGGCCGCATGGTCGGGTCCGACGAATACCTCACCAAGCCCTTCACGAAGGAAAGCCTGATCCGTGCCGTCGAGACGCATCTCGCGCATCGGAATCAGGCCTGACGAAACCGATTCACGTAATGGAGCGAAACCAAATGCCGATCAAGAAGATCATGGTTGTGGACGATTCGCCGACGGAGCGCGCCTACCTCGATAACCTCCTGAAGAAGAAGGGTTTCGAGGTGATCCTCGTCGATAGCGGTGAGGCGGCGATCGAGCGCGCGAAGAGCGATCGGCCGGATCTCATCCTCATGGATGTCGTCATGCCGGGATTGAACGGGTTCCAGGCGACCCGCGCGATCACGCGTGACGAGTCGTCGAAGCACATCCCGGTCATCATCTGCACCACCAAGGACCAGGAGACGGACAAGATCTGGGGACTCAGGCAGGGCGCCAAGGACTATGTCACCAAGCCGATCAACGAAGTCGACCTGATCGAAAAGATCAAGTCGTTCGGCTGAAGCGCCTTCTCCCATGGCGCGCCGGACGGGCCTTCGCGAATTCCAGATTGCGGTCGCAGAGCGACTGCGAACGGCTGCCACTCGCGCGACCCTTTCGTCCAAGCTCGGTTTCCAGGTCGGTGGAGTGAACTGGTTCGTGTCCCTGCACCAGGTCAGCGAGGTGATTCCGCTTCCGCCCATCGTGCCGGTGCCGCTCACCCGGCCATGGTTCCGGGGGGTGGCCAACGTCCGGGGAACCCTGTACAGCATCGCCGACTTCTCCGCCTTCCAGGGGGACGAACCGACTCCCGGCGGCACCGAGAGGCGGGTGATCCTCATCTCCGACAAGCTTGTGACCGGCGCGGGACTCCTGGTCTCGCGAATGCTGGGCCTTCGTAATCCCGAACACTTCACCGCCGCCGAGCGGCCACCGGACGCGGCTCCGTGGGTGGGAGCCGTTTTCAAGGATGCGGCGGGCGCATCCTGGCATGAATTCGACCTCGCGCGGCTCGCGAAGGAACAACGTTTCCTTGAAGTTGGAAGCCACTAGGGCGCGGGCCCGACGGCACCGCCCCAGACACCACGCTGCACGGAGAACACAATGGCCAAAGCACCGCCGGCAAAACCCAAGACCTCGTTTGCGGACTGGTTCAAGAAGCTCGCTGCGCCCAAGCCGAAGGCGGGAGCCCGGCCAGCTTCGTCCGCTTCGTCCACGATGACGAACCTCCCCGCCGGCGGCGGCCCGACCTCGACCCAGGGCGCAAGCGACCCGAAAAAGGCGGCGTCCCTTGCGAAGCGCGTGAGCCTGGAGGACTTCCGGCTTCCCCTGATCGGTCACCTGCAGGTTACGTCGCAGATGAACATTCTCGGCACCACTGCCCTGGTGCTCGTGGTGCTCACCGCGCTGATGGCTTTCCTGGACGCCCAGGTGCGATCCCAGAATGCGACCTACGTGACGGTCACATCGCAGATGCAGTTCCACACGCAGCGCCTCGCCAAGGCCGCGAGCCTCGCGGCCCGGGGGCAGCCGTCGGCCTTTCCGCAGGTGCAGGACAGCCGCGACGAGTTCGCCAACTTCCTCGACGTGCTGCAGAAAGGCGGCTTCGCGTTCGGCGTTGAAGTGCCCCCGGCGGGAAGCAGCGATGAACTCAAGAGCCGGCTCCAGGAGCTGAACCAGAGGTGGCCCGAATCCTCGGGCGCGGCATCGGCCATCCTGGCTGCCCGGAACGACCTCGTCCAGCTCGCCCAGAACATCGCCCAGATCCGCGTCGGATCTGAGGAGATGGCTGCCACCTCCCAGGAACTCATCTCGCTCATGACCCAGTCGGGCTCGGCCCCCGGACAGGTGCTCCGTGCCAATCGCCTCACCGTGCTCGCCGAGCGTCTGGGCCGCGGCTCGGCCGAGATTCTCGGGGCCGAGACCATCGATCCGGAAGTGCCGTTCCTCATCGGCAAGGACACCAACGACCTGCGCGACCTCATCAAGGCACTCGAGTCGGGCAGCGAGGGGCTTGCCATCCTGCCCGTGCGCGATGCGGAAGCGCGGGGCAAGCTCGGAGACCTCAAGAAGCAGTTCGACGCCTTCGAGAAGAGCGTTGGTCCGATTCTGCGCGAGCTGCAAAAGCTCGTATCGGCGAGGCAGGCGGGCGCGCAGCTCGTCGCCGGCTCCGAGCAGCTGCAGAGCGCCGTGGCCAGGCTCCAGGAAGCGCTGCAGGCCGAGAAGTCGGCGACGGTGGTGATCACCATATTCATCCTCGTGGTTCTCCTCGTCGTCCTCCTGCTCAGCATGGGCTTCGTCTTCCTCTCCGATACCCGGCGCACCGCCGCGACGGCGGAAATGGAGAACAGGAAGAACCAGCAGGCGATTCTGCGCTTGCTCAACGAGATGGGGGACCTTGCCGACGGCGACCTCACCGTGAAGGCGGAGGTCACCGAGGACATCACCGGGGCCATCGCGGACTCGATGAACTACACCATCGACGAGCTGCGCAGCCTGGTGACCGGGGTCAACAGCGCGGCCATCTCGGTGACGCAGAAAACGGCGCACGCACAGACGATCTCCGCGGAACTCCTCGGCGCCGCGGAGCGGCAATCGAAGGAGATCGAGGAGACGACTTCGCAGGTGCTCCAGGTTTCGCGTTCGATTTCCGAGGTGTCGTCCACTGCAGGGGAAGGTGCGCAGGTCGCCCAGCGCTCCCTGGCGGCCGCCGACAAGGGCCGGGTCGCGGTGGAGAACTCCATCCTCGGCATGAACGACATCCGCAACCAGATCCAGGAGACGTCCAAGCGGATCAAGCGCCTCGGCGAGTCCTCGCAGGAGATCGGCGAGATCGTGGAACTCATTGCGGACATCACGGAGCAGACGAACGTCCTTGCGCTCAATGCCGCCATCCAGGCGGCCTCGGCCGGAGAGGCGGGCAGGGGCTTCTCGGTGGTCGCGGAGGAAGTGCAGCGCCTAGCGGAACGCTCCGGCGAGGCGACCAAGCAGATCGGCGCGATCGTGAAGACGATTCAGGCGGATACCCAGGACGCGGTCGCGGCCATGGAGAAATCGACACAGGGCGTGGTCGAGGGCGCGAAGCTCTCCGATGCCGCCGGCCAGGCCCTTACCGAGATCGATACGGTTACGAAGAGCCTTGCGCAGCTCATCCAGCAGATCTCCCAGGCAACGAACACGCAGGCCGAGGCGACGAACACCGTCGCGCGGAACATGCAGGGAATTCTCGAGATCACGCGCCAGACCACGCATGGCACGCAGCAGACCGCCGGGTCGATTCGGGACCTGTCCTCCGTGGCCCAGGAGCTGAAGAGCTCCGTATCGGGCTTCAAGCTCTAGGAGATCATGGGCGCCCGTCCTGCCGCCGGCATCGATCTTGGCCCGCTCAGCTGGGTCAAGACCGAGATCGACCATTCGCTCGGGCAGGCGCGCGAGAACCTCGACAAGATCGTCGCCGCTCCGCAGGAGCGCGCGCCGGTCAAGTACATCCTCACCCACCTGCACCAGGCCACCGGAGCGCTGGCCATGGTCGGGCTCGGGGCGGCCACGCGTTTCAACGAGGAGCTCGAGCGCCTGGTGTTGTCGGTAGAGACCTGTCAGGCGCACGAGATCGCCTTGCTGGTGCCGGTTGCCAAGCGGGCGATCTCGCTTCTTTCCAACTATCTGGACGCGCTGATGGGTGGCGAGGCGGACCGCCCCATGTCGCTGCTTTCCGGCTATCTCGAGTTGAACCGGGCCCGCGGGGCATCGGATGCGACCGAGGGCGACCTGTTCCACCCCGACCTGGGCGCTGCCCTTCCCTTGCTCGGGGAGGCGGCTGCCGCGATGGACGACGCGGTGCTCGTGAAAGCCCTCTCGCACCAGCGTTCGATCTACCAGCAGGGGCTGCTGCGCATCCTGCGCGGGGGCGACACGATCGAGGGCTGCCGTCTGATGCAGGACGCCATCGCTGCAATCGAGTCGCTTCAGTCCTCCACGCCCAATCGCCCCTTCTGGACGGCGGCGACCGGCTTTTTCGACGCGCTTGCCCTGGATGGCCTCGCCCTGGATGCCAAGGCCAAGCCGTTGCTTGCCAAGGTCGACCAGCAGGTGAAGCAACTGATCGACGGCTCCTTGAAAGTGCCGGAGCGCCTCTTCCGCGACCTCCTGCTCCAGGTGGGGCGCAGTCGGCCTGTCAGCCCGAGGATCGTCACCTTGAAGGCGGTATTTCGCCTCGACGAGCTCCTCGCGACCCCGCAAACGGCGCTGGGCGACGCCGGCGATGAAGCCCTCGGGTCGCTGATTCGCGAGCTGCGCGATCTCACCATCCAGCAGAAGGACGCGTGGCTCAAGTTCACTTCCGGCAATCGCGCGGCTCTCGAGCCTTTCGGCAAGCAGGCGCTGGCACTTGCCGACCGTGCGGCGCAGTTGCCTCGGCGCGACATCCAGCACGTCTTCGCGAAGCTCGCCGATATCGCGCCGGCGCTCAAGGCACGGGCGATTCCCCCTTCGGAGTCGCAGGCCCTGGAGGTGGCGACGGCTCTGCTGTTCATCGAATCGGCCTTCGACAACTATCATCGGATGGGCGGCGACTTCGAGCGACAGACAAGGGTCGTGTCCGAGCGCCTGAAGGCCGCCATGGCGGGCGAGGCCGTTCCGCCGATGGACACGATCGAGGGCGGGATCCTCGACGAGATGACGCGCCGCGCCCAGGAAAAGCTTCTCGTGTTCCAGGTCGGGCAGGAAGTCCAGGTGAATCTGCAGGGCATCGAGCAGTCCCTGGATGCGTTCTTCCGGGATCCAGCGCACCGGCCCGACCTCAAGGGACTCCCCAGCCAGTTCGCCCAGGTTCAGGGTGCCCTGATGATCATGGAGCTCGATGCCGCGGCGGAACTCAATGCGGCAGTCAGCGCTCGCGTCCAGCAATTTGCCGAAGGCACGCTCGACGGGCAGGGTGAAGCCGCCGAAATGGTCGCGGACGGACTTTCCGCGCTGGGCCTCTACATCACTGCGATCCAGCAGGGCGCCGCGCGGCCGGAGGACGTGCTCAGGCCGGCGCTGGTGCGCTTCGGGCTCCTCCAGTCCGAGCAGGCGATCGTCGAAGAAGCGCTCCGGAATACCGGTACCGTGTCGCCACTCGACATCGACGTCCAGAAGCAGAAGGTGCAGGCACTTTACGAGGACTGGAAGGAGACGCCCGGCGCGGAAGGGAAGGAAAAGCTCGAGCGCGCGGTGGACGATCTCAAGCGCGATGCGGTGGTGATCGCCGATGCCCACGTGGCCCGGCAAAGCGACCAGGCGCTTGCGGCCCTCCAGGCAGCGGGCGACGTGAACCAGACGGGGATCTTCAACGCAATCCAGGAGCTTGCGCCTGACAAGCCGGCGGAAATGCCCACGGCCCAGGTCGTCCAGCTTGTCGATGCCCCGGGATCCGAGATCGACAGGGAGCTCCTCGAGATTTTCCTCGAGGAGGCGATGGAGGTCGCGGCGACGATCGCTCAGCACCTGGCGACGTCCCGCGGCGCCCCGCACGACCGGGAGGCGCTCACCACCATCCGGCGCGGTTTCCATACCCTCAAGGGAAGCGGCCGGATGGTCGGCCTGACCGACCTGGGAGAGGTCGCTTGGCAGTGCGAGCAGGTGATGAACAAGTGGCTCAAGGACGAGAAACCCGCCACGCCGGACCTCCTCGCCTTCGTCGAGCTTGCGGAAAAATCGTTCTCGGGCTGGATCGAGCAATTGAAGACGGGGGCGGATACCCCGATCGATGGCGCGCAGATCGCGCGCCGGGCGGAAATCCTGAAAAGCGGCGCGACCGCTACGCCTGCCCCGGTGCTCGAGCGACTCCCCGAGGAGGCACCGCCGGCCGCCATGCCCGCAGAGCCGCTGGAGAAGTCTGCGGGAGCACTTGCCGAGCCTTTGCAGACGCCTGCAACACCCGCGCCCGAGGGCTTCACGTTCGAGTCGCTCGATCTCCAGCCCGAGGAAGCGCCGCCGCCAAGCCGTGACGAATTTGATTTCGCGGCATCCGCGGCATCGCCGCCGGCGGAGGTGCCCGCGCCCCAGGCGGGCGAGGAGGAACAGTATGAGGAGCCGGATGTGGTCGTTGGCTCCGTGTGCATTTCGCCCGCCCTGTTCTCGATCTATGTGGGTGAATCCGAGCAGCACGCGACCACGCTCGAGCGCGAGATGTCCGCGATCGAGGCCGATCGCATGCACCCGGTGAGCCACGAATTCATGCGCGCGGCTCACACCCTGACGAGCAGCTCCCGCACGACGGGCTTCGACGTGCTGGCCGACGTCGCGCACGCCCTCGAGAAGTGGCTCGCCGATGCGGTCGACTATCCGCCGGAATTCACGGCCGAAAGGCTGGTGACCACGCGCCGCGCCGTGGATGGCGTGGTGTCCATGGTGCGTTCCATCGCCGGGCGGGCGCTTCCGCTCGGTCGCGAGGATCTCGTCGATGACCTGAAGTCCCTGCGCGAGGGGCTCCAGGAGTCACGGCGAACAGGCGAAGGCACGCATATCCGCATGCCGGACGCCATCCGGGAAGCAATCGAAGCGAAGGCGCTGGCGACGGCGACCGCGACCGCGACTGTACGTCCCGTGCCTGCGGAATCCGTGCAGGCAGCGCCGATCATTGCACCCGACCCGGTGCTCCCGGTCTCGGCAGCCCCGCCGCCGGTTCCGCAGGAACCTGCGGTCCCCGCGGAACCGGTTTCCGCTCCGGTGGAAGAAGCCGACCGACCCTTCGAGGCCGGCAAGGACCAGCGCAAGGTCAAGGACGATGTCGATCGCGATCTCCTGCCGATATTCCTGGACGAGGCCCGCGAGCTCGTGCCCGCGGTGAGCGACGGGCTGCGTCGCTGGAAAGCGAGCCCGTCCGACCGCGCGCCCGCCGACGACCTGCGCCGCCACCTGCACACGCTGAAGGGCAGCGCACGCATGACCGGCCTCATGCGGCTGGGCGAGCTTGCGCACTTGCTGGAAACGCGAGTGGTTGGAATGTCCGAAGCGGCCGTGCCGCCCGAGAGCGAATTCGAGGAGGCCGAGGAGCGTATCGACCGGTTCTCCCTGGCGCTCGAGCGGCTTTCCCGAGGAGAGGAGTTTCAGGACCTCCTGCCGATCGAGGTCCCCGTGTCGGCGGTCTTCGAGCAGCAGAAGGACAAGCCCACGCCGCTGGCGGTGATCGCGGCGGCGGCAGAGACGATTGCCCAGCAGCAGGGGCTGCCGCCCGAGCTTCGCGAGGTGCGCACTGCGCTGCTGCGCGTGAACGCCGACCTGGTCGACCAGTTCGTGAACGAGGCGGGTGAACTCTCGATCGCGCGTTCGCGGATCGAGGGCGAGATGGCCGCGTTCAAGCGCGCGCTGTCCGACATGGCGGAAAACGTTCTGCGGATGCGCGCCCAGTTGCGCGAGATCGAAATCTCCTCCGAAGGGCAGATGCAGAGCCGGTTGCGGGAACAGGAGGAACACGGCGGCGCCTTCGATCCGCTCGAATTCGACCGCTTCACGCGCATGCAGGAACTCACGCGGTTCCTCGCGGAATCCCTGAGCGACGTGATCACCCTGCAGCAGGGCCTGCAGAAGAACATCGACGAGAGCGAGCTCGCTCTCCTCCAGCAGGGCCGGCTCAACCGGGAGCTCCAGCAGGGGCTCATGGGAGTACGGCTCGTGCCCCTGGCCAACCTGGCGGACCGCTTCTACCGTGTGGTGCGCCAGACGGCGAAGGATGTCGGCAGGAAGGCGAACCTGGAGCTCAAGGGCATCCGCGTCGAGCTCGACCGATCGATGCTCGAGAAGATCACCGCGCCCTTCGAGCACCTGCTGAGGAATGCGGTGGGGCACGGCATCGAAACCCCGCAGGCGCGGGTGGCGGCGGGCAAGCCCGAGATCGGCGAGATCCTGATCGACGCCGTACAGCGCGGCAACGAGGTTGTCCTCACGGTCTCCGACGACGGACGCGGGCTGGATTACGCGCGAATCCGCGAGCGTGCCGGGGAGCTCGGGATACTGGCCGCGGACGACGAAGCGCCGCCGGCGGCGCTCGCCCAGCTCATCTTCAAGCCCGGGTTCTCCACGTCGAAGGAGGTCACGCTGGTGGCCGGCCGCGGCGTGGGCATGGACGTCGTGAGGAACGAGATCACCTCGCTCGGGGGGCGGGTGGAGCTTGCCTCCGTCCCGGGGCGCGGCACGACGTTCACGATCACGCTGCCCCTCACCCTTGCGGTGAGCCAGGCGGTGATGGTGCGCGTCGGGGACAGGCTCTACGCCATTCCTTCCGTCATCGTGGACCAGGTGCAGCAGTACAAGGCTCAGCCCTTTTCCGAGGCGATGGCCCGCGGCGAGATCGCCTGGAAGGACAATGCCTACCCGCTGCGCTCACTCCTCACTCTGCTGGGAGAGACCGACAGTCCCGTTCCGCAGCGCCAGATTCCCGTGCTGCTGCTCCGAAGCGGCGTGCAACGCGCGGCGGTGCGTGTCGACGAAATCGTCGGCAACCGCGAAATTGTCGTGAAGACGATCGGTCCGCAGCTCGCGCGGCTGGCCGGGGTTGCGGGCGCCACCGTGCTGGGCAACGGGCAGGTGGTGCTGGTCTTGAACCCGGTGACTCTGGTGCACCGTGAGCGCGCGGCGGGCGAGGTTGTCCCGATGCCGGCGATTCCGGCCGAGCCGCAGGCGCCCGCGGTGCCGGTGAAGTCGGCCCCGCTGGTGATGGTGGTGGACGATTCGCTCACGGTGAGAAAGATCACGGGCCGCATGCTTTCGCGTGAGGGCTACGAGTTCGTGGCTGCCAAGGATGGGGTCGACGCGCTGCAGCAGCTTCAGGACGTGCGTCCCGACGTGATCCTGCTCGACGTCGAGATGCCCCGCATGGACGGCTTCGAGTTCGCGAGGAACGTGCGGGCCGACGAGGCCACGAAGTCGATCCCGATCATCATGATCACCTCGCGCACCGCGGAAAAGCACCGCAACCGGGCCCTCGAACTCGGCGTGAACGAGTACATGGGGAAGCCCTACCAGGAGGAGCAGCTGCTCGCGCTCATCTCGCGCTTCACGCGCGGGAAGGAGGCCTTCTGAGGAACGCGGGAAGGCCGGGCTAGCTGAACCAGGCAAGGACCGCGGCGCCGAGCGCGATGCGGTACCAGGCGAACGCCCGCAGGTCGTGGTTCGCCACGTAGCGGATGAGGCCGCGCACCGCGACGAGCGCCGCCATGAAACTCACCACGAATCCCACGGCGAAAGTACCGAGGTCGGCCGCGTCGAGAATTTGCCGGTACTTGACCAGCTGGTAGCCGCTGGCGGCGACCATGATCGGCACCGAGAGGAAGAACGAGAACTCGGTTGCGGCCTGCCGCGACAGGCCGAAGAGCATCCCGCCGATGATCGTGGCGCCCGAGCGGGACGTCCCCGGAATGAGCGAAAAGCACTGCGCGAGTCCCACCATCAGGGCGTCTTTCCAGTCCATCTCGTCCACCTCGACAATGCGCGGCGCCCCGTGACGCGCATACCAGCGCTCGACGACGAAGATCACCACCGCCCCGGCCACGAGAGCCACGGCCACGCTCACCGGGTTGAAGAGGAAATCCTTGATCTGGCGGTGGAAGGCAAGTCCCATCGCGGCCGCGGGGACGAACGCCACGGCGAGGTTGGTCGCGAAGCGCTGCTGCACCGGATCGGAGGCGATGCCGGAAAAGGCCCGGGCGAAGCGGGCGCGATACTCCCAGCACACGGCGAGGATCGCGCCCAGCTGGATCACGATGTCGAAGACCTTTCCTTTCTCGTCGTTCAGGCCGAGAAGGTCGGAGACGATGATGAGGTGGCCGGTGGAGGACACCGGCAGGAACTCGGTGAGGCCTTCCACGACGCCCAGGACGAGCGCGCTCAGGAGCGGTGCGATTTCCATCGGGCCGAAGTCTAGCACCCGACCCGCGCGAGGTCAGGCCTTCGTGTAGACCTCGGCGCCCTTCTTCACGAATTCCACCGCTTTCACCTCCATCCCCTTGGCGAGGGCCTGCTCGTCGGAGACGCCCATCTTCGCCGCGAAATCGCGCACGTCCTGCGTGATCTTCATCGAGCAGAAGTGCGGTCCGCACATGGAGCAGAAGTGGGCGAGCTTGGCGCCCTCCTGGGGCAGCGTCTCGTCGTGGAACTGCTTCGCCTTGTCCGGATCGAGTCCCAGGTTGAACTGGTCCTCCCAGCGGAACTCGAAGCGTGCCTTCGAGAGCGCATTGTCACGGATCTGCGCGCCGGGATGCCCCTTGGCCAGGTCCGCGGCGTGGGCGGCGATCTTGTAGGTGATGATCCCGTCCTTCACGTCGTCCTTGTCCGGCAGGCCCAGGTGTTCCTTGGGCGTCACGTAGCAGAGCATGGCGGTGCCGTACCAACCGATCTGCGCGGCGCCGATTCCGCTCGTGATGTGGTCGTAGCCCGGCGCGATGTCGGTGGTGAGCGGGCCGAGCGTGTAGAACGGCGCCTCGTGGCAGTGCTCCAGCTCGAGGTCCATGTTCTCCTTGATGAGCTGCATGGGCACGTGGCCGGGTCCCTCGATCATCACCTGGCAGTCGTGCTTCCACGCGAGCGAGGTGAGTTCGCCGAGAGTCCGGAGCTCGGCCAGCTGCGCCTCGTCGTTGGCGTCGTACAGGGAGCCGGGCCGCAGGCCGTCTCCCAGGGAGTAGGAGACGTCGTACGCGGCCATGATCTCGCAGATGTCCTCGAAATGCTCGTAGAGGAAGCTCTCCCTGTGGTGGGCGAGGCACCACTTGGCCATGATCGAGCCGCCGCGCGAGACGATCCCCGTCATGCGTGTGGCGGTCATCGGGATGAAGGGCAGGCGCACCCCGGCGTGGATGGTGAAGTAGTCCACGCCCTGCTCGGCCTGCTCGACGAGGGTATCGCGGAAGATCTCCCAGGTGAGCTCCTCGGCCCTGCCGTCGACTTTCTCCAGCGCCTGGTAGATCGGCACCGTCCCGATGGGGACGGGGGAATTGCGGATGATCCACTCCCGTGTCTCGTGGATGTGCTTTCCGGTGGACAGGTCCATCACGGTGTCGCCACCCCACCGGATCGCCCACGTCATCTTGTCGACTTCCTCGGCGATCGAGGAGCCGAGCGCCGAATTGCCTATGTTCGCGTTGATCTTCACCAGGAAGTTGCGCCCGATGGCCATGGGCTCGATCTCGGGGTGGTTCACGTTGGCGGGGATGATCGCCCGGCCGCGCGCCACCTCGTCGCGGACGAATTCGGGCGTGACCTCGGCGGGGATCGCGGCGCCGAAAGACTGGCCCGGATGCTGACGGCCGAGAAGCTCGGCCATGCGAGAGCCGGTGGGGCCCGAGGCGCGCAGGCCCTCCAGGTATTCGCGCCGGCGCCCGTTCTCGCGAATGGCGACGAACTCCATCTCCGGGGTAATGATGCCGCGCCGCGCGTAGTGCATCTGCGTCACCTTCGCGCCATCCTTCGCGCGGCGCGGAAGGCGTTTCAGGTCGAATCGCAGCTCGGCGAGCTGCGGGTCCGCAAGGCGTTCCCGGCCATAGCGAGACGTGGGCCCGTCGAGCTTTTGCGTGTCTGCCCTCTCCTCGATCCAGCGCGCGCGCAGCGCCGGCAGTCCGGAGCGGATGTCGATGCGCGCGGCCGGGTCCGTATAGGGCCCGCTCGTGTCATAGACGAAAACGGGCGGGTTTGCCTCGGGCCCGAACGAGGCGGGCGTGTCGGACTGCGAAATCTCGCGCATCGGCACCCGGATGTCGGCGCGCGAACCCTCGGCATGGACCTTGCGCGACCGCGGAAGCGGTTGGACTGCAGCCTCGTCGACGTGGGCTGACGCGGCGATGAATTTCGGATTGGCGTTCATGAAGGCTCCATCGGGAGCAGCGACGGAGCGGAAGGCCTGGGGCCTACGCTCCCTACGCCGGCATGACCCGGGTCAGGTTCAAAGGGACTCTCTCACCGGGCGGTGGCCCGGACCCCTGCGTTCGGACCCTCAAAGCTACCGGAAGCGTCGCGGGGGCGCAAATGACCCGGGCCGGAGGTCGCCTGCCGGAGCAGGCCCCGCCGTTGCAACGGCAGAGCAGTTCGGGTACAAATGACCAATTAGTCATTTATGGCGTCGACGCCCATGACCGCCTCCCTGCCGGCGCCGCGCTGGCAGCGCCGTCCCGATGCCCGTCCGCAGGAGTTGCTCAAGGCTGCGCTTTCCCTGTTCATCGAGCGGGGCTACGCTGCCACGCGCCTCGAGGAGGTCGCGCAGCGCGCGGGCGTGGCAAAGGCGACGCTGTACCTCTACTACGACAACAAGCTGGCACTGTTCAAGGCCGTCGTTCGCCACGCTCTCGTCGATCGCTTCGACGAGGTCGCCCAGGACCAGGCCGGCAGAGAGGTCAGCGCGCGGGAACAGCTGGTCGGGCTCCTGACGACGTTCGTGAATCGCGTCGCCAGCTCGCCACTGTCGGGCATCCCGAAGCTCGTCATCGCGGAGGCGGGCAACTTTCCGGAGATCGCGCGCTTCTATCACGACGAGGTGATCCAGCGCGGCCGGGAGATGATAGTCGGCGCGCTCGAGCGCGGCGCGGCCAACGGGGAGTTCCGCCCAGTCGACGCCGAGTACGTCTGGCGAATCGTGATCGCCCCGCCGCTGCTCGCCATCATCTGGAAGCACAGCTTCCAGTCCTTCGAGCGGGAGCCTCTGGATCTGCGCCGCCACCTGGAGTCGCAGCTGGACCTGCTGTTCAACGGTCTGGCCGCCCCGAAGAAAGGAAGGGTTCGACAGTGAACAGGAAGCTTATCGCTGTGCCCCTCGTACTGGCAGCCATGGCGGCTGGCGCGTGGTGGTGGAAGGGGAACCATGACGAGGGCGGGCGGGATCTCGTGCTGTACGGCAACGTGGACATCCGCCAGGTCGAGCTCGCCTTCAACGCGAGCGGCCGCATCGCCGAGGTGCTGGTTCGCGAAGGAAGCCGGGTGACGAAGGGCCAGCTTCTGGCCCGGCTCGACACGGTGCGACTGAAGCTGCAACTGGCGCAGGCCGAGGCACTCGCGGACGCCCAGCGCAGCCAGGTCGCCAAGCTGAAGGCGGGCTCCCGGCCCGAGGAGATCCGTCAGGCGGCGGCGCTTCGCGACGCGGCGCAGGCAGCGACGCAGGACGCACGGCAAATCTACGTGCGCCAGAAGGACCTCGTGGAGAAGAACTTCGTGTCGCAGCAGCAGGTCGACATCGCGAAGAACAACCTGGACGGGAAGCGGGAACAGCTGAACTCCGCCGAGGAAACCTATCGGCTGACGGTCCTGGGTCCCCGGAAGGAGGACATCACCGCGGCCGAGGCGAGCCTCGCCGCGCAGGAGGCCGCGGTCGCCGGCCTCAAGCAGGACATTTCCGAAGGCGAGCTCAAGGCGCCCGACCTCGGGATCGTCGAGAAGCGCATTCTCGAGCCGGGCGACATGGCCTCTGCGCAGAAGTCCGTCTTCACGCTGTCGCTCACCGAGCCGGTCTGGGCGCGTGTGTACCTGCCGGAACGCGCGCTCGGGCGGGTGCCGATGGGCGCACGCGCGACCATTGCCACGGACAGTCACCAGGACCGCCCTTATGCCGGCTGGGTCGGCTACGTCTCGCCCTCGGCGGAATTCACGCCCAAGTCGGTCGAAACGGCGGAGCTGCGCACCAGCCTCGTCTATCAGGCGCGCGTCTTCGTCTGCAACGGCAGGGACGAATTGCGGCAAGGCATGCCGGTCACGGTGACCATCGCCTATGACCAGCCCGCCTCCCAGGGGGCCTCCTGCACCGAAGCGAAATGACGACCGACGCCCCGATCCTCGAGGCCGAAGGGCTCACCAAGGATTTCGCGGTCGGCACACGCCGAGTGACTGCGCTCGATGCGGTCAGCCTGCGCGTGCGACGCGGCGTGATCACGGGCCTCATCGGTCCGGATGGCGCCGGCAAGACGACGTTCATGCGGCTGGCCGCCGGGCTGCTGGCGCCCGACAGCGGGCGGATCTGCGCCCTGGGGCTGGATGCCACGCGCGAGTCGCTGCGGGTACAGGCCTCGCTGGGGTACATGCCGCAGCGCTTCGGCCTGTACGAAGATCTGACGGTGGCGGAGAACCTCGAGCTCTACGCGGACCTGCAGGGCGTGCCGCGCGACGCCCGGGCCGCACGCTACTCGGAACTGATGCACATGACGGGGCTTGCCCCGTTCACGCGGCGCCTGGCCGGCCGCCTGTCGGGCGGCATGAAGCAGAAGCTTGGCCTGGCCTGCACGCTGGTGCGAGCGCCGCATCTGCTGCTGCTTGACGAGCCCACCGTCGGCGTGGATCCCGTATCGCGGCGCGAGCTGTGGTCCATCGTCGATCGCCTGGTGCGCAGCGAGGGAATGAGCGTGCTGCTCTCCACGGCGTACCTGGACGAGGCGGAGCGCTGCGCCGAAGTGGTGATGATCCACGAGGGAAGGATTCTGGAGCAGGGGTCGCCCGCCTCCATGAGCGCGCGCATGGCCGGACGGACCTGGGCCGTTTCCCGCCCGGGCACCCGTCATCGCGACCTGCAGGCGGAGTTGGACGGCCAGCCCGGCGTTGTCGATGCGCTGGTTCAGGGCGAGCACGTGCGGCTCGTGGTGGCCGAGTCCGGCCTGCCCGGTTCGTTCGCCGACCGGTGGAATCTCGTGGCGCGCGCGGTTGCCCCGCGATTCGAGGACGTTTTCATCGAACGGTTGCGCCGGCAACGCGACGGCACCGCAAAGGCCGCCGCGATGGACGGCGCGCCACGGCGGCCGGGCCAGGCAGCGGACGCCGAAATCATTCGCGTGCAGGGCCTGCGTCGCCGGTTCGGCGACTTCTGGGCCGTCGATGGCGTGGACCTGCACATCCGGCGCGGCGAGATCTTCGGCCTGCTGGGCGCGAACGGCGCCGGCAAGACGACGACGTTCCGGATGCTTTGCGGCCTGCTGCCGGCCAGCGCGGGGCACATCGAAGTTGCGGGCCTCGACCTGCGCCATGCCGCTTCCGCCGCGCGCGCCCGCATCGGCTACATGTCGCAGAAGTTCTCGCTCTACGGCAACCTCAGCGTGGCGCAGAACGTCGAATTCTTCGCCAGGGCCTATGGCCTGTCAGGCGCCACGCGGGGAAAGCGCATCGAGTGGGCGATGACCGAGTTCGACCTGGGCGACTACGCCGGCCAGCTGGCCGCCGATCTGCCGCTCGGCTACAAGCAGCGTCTCGCCATGGCCTGCGCCCTCATGCACCGTCCCGAGATTCTCTTTCTCGACGAGCCGACCTCGGGCGTCGACCCGCTGGCCCGTCGCGAGTTCTGGAAGCGCATCAACACCCTCGCCCGCCAGGGCGTGACGGTGCTGGTGACCACCCATTTCATGGAAGAGGCTGAGTACTGCGACCGGCTCGCGATCATGGCAGCCGGCCGCATCCTCGCCACGGACGAGCCGGCGGCGATCAAGGCCATGGCGCGGACCAGCGACAATCCCGAGCCCAGCATGGAAGACGCCTTCATCGGGCTGGTCGAGAGAACAGCGCTCCCGGAGGCCGCATGAACGCCACGCGCGGCGGGTCCCTCATGCGCTTGAGGGGACTCGTGCGCAAGGAGTTCCTGCAGATCGTGCGTGATCCCAGCAGCATCGCCATCGCGTTCCTGATGCCGATCTTCCTGCTGACGCTCTTCGGCTATGGTGTGTCGCTCGACGCGGACCACGTCCCCATCGCGCTCGTCGCGCAGTCCCCCTCGCCGGACAGCGCGGATTTCATGGCCTCGTTCCAGGGGTCGCACTATTTCGCGCCTCGCGTCGAGCGGTCCATGGCGGAGGCGGAGGCCGCGTTGCGCCGCGGCGAAGTGAAGGGCATCGTCCACCTTCAGCCGGATTTCTCGCGCCGCCTGCGCCAGCCGGACGGGGCGCCCATCCAGGTCGTGGTCTCCGGGGTGGACGCAAACACGGCGCAACTGGTCATCGGCTATGTCCAGGGCGCCTGGGGCAACTGGCTCGCCGCCCAGGCCGCGCGTCGTGGGCAGCGGCTGGACATGCCGGTGGACCTGCAGACGCGGATCTGGTTCAACAGCGAGCTGCGAAGCCGCAACTACCTGGTGCCAGGCCTGGTGGCGATCATCATGACCCTCATCGGCGCGCTGCTCACGGCGCTGGTGATGGCCCGCGAATGGGAGCGCGGAACGATGGAGGCGCTGCTGGTCACGCCGGCCAGCATGAGCGAGGTGCTGCTGGGCAAGCTCGCCGCCTATTTCACCCTTGGCACCGGCGGCATGCTGCTCACGGTCGCGATGGCGGTATGGCTCTTCGAGGTCCCGCTGCGCGGCTCGTTCTGGGTGCTGTGGGCCTGCTCCAGCCTCTTCCTGCTGGCGGCTCTCGGCATGGGGCTCACCATCTCGACCCTGGCGCGCAGCCAGTTCGTCGCGGGCCAGGTGGCGATCATCGCCACCTTCCTTCCTGCCTTCCTGCTGTCCGGCTTCATCTTCGACATCGGCAGCATGCCGCCCGTGGTGCAGGCCATCACCCACGTCGTCGTCGCCCGCTACTTCGTGGCGATCGTGCAGACCCTGTTCCTGGCGGGCAACGTGTGGTCGGTGATCCTGCCCAACGCGCTCGCGCTCGTCCTGATGGCCGCGATCTTCCTGGGCATCACATGGCGAAAGTCACGCAAGAGGCTCGACTGACATGTGGCAGCGCATCCTCGCTCTCGTTCACAAGGAATTCCTGGCCCTGCTCAAGGACCCCAAGAGCCGGCTGGTGCTGATCGTCCCGCCGCTCGTCCAGTTGCTGGTGTTCGGGTACGCGGCCAGTTTCGACCTGAAGCAGGTGCCCTTCGCGGTCTACAACGAGGATCATGGCGCGGCCTCGCGTGACCTGCTGGCCGCCTTCGGTGGCGGGACGACCTTCGTCCAGGTGGCGCAACTGCATGCAGAGAGCGAGATCGCCCCGCTGGTCGACGGACGCCGGGTCCTCGTCGTGATTCACATCGGCCCCCGCTTCACCGCCGACCTGCTGTCCGGGCGACCCGCGCCGCTCCAGGTCATCGTCGACGGCCGCAACTCGAACACCGCCATGGTGGCGCTCAACTACGTGCGCAGCGTCGTCCAGCGCTTCAACGAAGGCTGGATCGACGCCCACGGGCTGCAGGGGCCGCCGGCGAATCTCGAGATTCGGGCCTGGTTCAATCCGAACCTCGAAAGCCGCTGGTTCTTCATCCCGGGCATCGTCGGCATCCTCACTCTGGTGGTCACCATGCTGGTGACCGCGCTCACGGTGGCCCGCGAGCGGGAGCAGGGGACCTTTGACCAACTCCTCGTCACGCCCCTTCGGCCGGGCGAGATTCTCGTCGCGAAGACAGTGCCGGGCTTCGTGATCGGCATCCTGCAGGCGACGCTGATTCTCGTGGTGGCCCAGCTCTGGTTCGAGGTGCCGTTCCTCGGGAGCCTGCCGGCCTTTTACGTGGCGCTCGCACTGTTCCTGCTCTCCAGCGTCGGCATGGGGCTGCTCATCTCCTCGCTCTCGGCCACCCAACAGCAGGGCCTGCTGGGCGCCTTCGTGTTCATGGTGCCCGCGGTGATCCTCTCCGGATTCGCCACTCCCATCGCCAACATGCCGGAGGCCGTGCAGATGGTCACGCTGATCGACCCGTTGCGCTACTTCCTGATCGTCTTGCGCAAGGTGTTCCTCGAGGGCGCCGGGTTCGGCCTCGTGGTCGACCAGTTCTGGCCCATGGCCTTGATCGGCGCGGCGAGCCTGAGCCTTGCGAGCTGGCTCTTCCGCCACCGGATGTACTGAGCGGCCCTTCTCCCGAAGCGCCGTCAATTCGAAGGATGTCCTGAATGAGGATCGGGCGCCCGTGAAGCCCCCAGGTATCAAGATATGGATGACTTGCCCCGTCTGATCGCAGGCACGCAGTTCGAGGCAGGAAGCGGTCGCGCTGGCGGCTTTCCTGGTGGCCTTAGGCACGGTCACGACGATCCGCTGCCGCGAAGCCCTCGGCTGACCGCCCCCGCCGGCGGGGAAACCCGCTTCGCTTTGATACAATTCGATGTTTTCCTTCCCGCCCGGTGGACCCCGTCCCCATGAACTTCGAACAAGCCCGTTTCAACATGGTCGAGCAGCAGATCCGGCCGTGGGAGGTCCTGGACCCCGCTGTGCTCGAGCTCCTTTTCGACGTGAAGCGCGAGCTGTTCGTTCCGGGACCGCACGCCGCCCTCGCATTCGCGGACATGGAGATCCCCATCGGCCATGGGGAGGCGATGATGCAACCCAAGGTTGAGGCGCGGATCCTGCAGGAGCTCGCGGTGCTTGCGCAGGAAACGGTGTACGAGGTGGGAACGGGCTCGGGCTACCTGACGGCGCTGCTGGCCCGCCGCGCGAAGCACGTCACGAGCGCGGAGATCCACGACGACCTCCACGCGGGTGCTGGAGCGAGCCTCGCGCGGGCCGGGATGGCGAACGTGACCTTGATGCTGGGCGACAGTGCCCGCGCACCCCTGGGAGAATCGGCCTACGACGTGATCGTGCTGACCGGCTCGACGCCCGAGCTGCCGCAGGCGTTCCTGGACCGGCTCAACCCCGGCGGGCGCCTCTTCGCCGTGGTGGGCGACGTGCCGGTGATGAAGGCCGTCATCATCGAACGGGGACCCGGCGGGGCGTTTCGACGCACCGAGGTCTTCGAGACGCTCCTGAAACCCCTCACGAACGCGCAGGCACCCGCGCGGTTTCGTTTCTGATGCGCCACATGGGAGCGCCCGAGTTGCAGTCGTGGCTCACATCCGCCCCGGGCCCGGTTGCGCTCCTCGACGTGCGCGAGCCGTGGGAGTTCGACGTGTGCCGCATCGCGGGCTCCCGGCTGATCCCGCTCTCGCAGCTGCCTTCGCGCCTGGCTGAGCTCGACCCTGAACGCCCCACGGTGGTGATCTGCCATCACGGCGTGCGAAGCTTGAGGGCTGCCGCGTACTTGGAGCACTGCGGGTTCGGGGACGTGGTGAACCTGAGCGGCGGGATCGACGCGTGGGCGCGCGCGGTGGACCGCGGCATGTCCGTGTACTGAATTCCCGGCGAAGCGACCGGACGGAATCCGGAATCCGTTCCCGAGTCGTCAAACCCCCATCGAACAACGAAACGAAAGACTTCCCCATGAATCCCAAACGCCTTGTCCTCCTCCTCGCTGCCTCGGGTCTCGCATTCAGCGCCCACGGCGCGGACCTCCTCGGCGTCTATCACGACGCCCTCGTGAGCGACCCGGTCTACCAGGCGGCACGCGCCCAGTACCAGGCCAGCATCGAGCGGCTCCCGCAGGCGAAAGCGGGTTACCTGCCCTTCGTCACAGGCTCCGCCGGCGCCTACCGGAACTACAACGATGTCGAGGGCAGCCAGCAGCTGGACTATTCCACGCGCGGCTTCAACGTCACGCTGTCGCAGCCCATCTTCCGGATGCAGAACTGGATCGCAATCTCGCAGGCGCAGAAGCAGGTGCTGCAGGCCGAGGCCTTGCTCACCACCGCCAGCCAGGACCTCATCCTGCGCGTGGCCCAGGCCTATTTCGACGTGCTCGGCGCGCAGGACAACGTCGCGCTCTCCGACGCCCAGAAGCGCGCCATCTCCGAGCAGCTCGCGCAGGCCAAGCGCAATTTCGAGGTCGGCACCGCGACGATCGTCGACACCCTCGAGGCGCAGGCGCGCTTCGACCAGGCGGTCGCCAAGGAGGTCCTCGACGCCAACGACCTCGAGGTGAAGAAGCGCGCGCTGCAGCAGCTGATCGGCAAGTTCCCGGATGCCCTCAAGCCCCTGGGAGACCGGCTGGAGCTGCCGCGGCCCAAGCCCGACAACATCGACGAGTGGGTGAAGGCCGCCAACGAGTCGAGCCTCGCGGTGCTCGTGGCGAAGGCCGCCTTCGAGATCGCGGCGCAGGAGGTCGACCGGGCACAGGCCGGTCACTTCCCCACGGTCGACCTCAACGCCAACTACAACTACAACCGCAACCCCGCCAGCTCCCTCGGCGAGCTGTTCACGGGGGCGTCCATCACCTCGAAGAACGCCCAGGTGGGCCTCGTCCTGTCGGTGCCGATCTTCGCCGGCGGCGGCACGCAGTCGCGCGTGCGCGAGACCCTGGCGCTTCGCGACCGCGCGCAGCAGGACCTCGAGAACACCCAGCGGACGGTCGCGCAGTCGGTGCGTCAGAACTTCCTCGCTGTCACCAACGGCATCGCACTGGTGCGCGCGCTCGAGCAGGCGCTCGCATCCACGCAGAGCCAGCTCGATTCCTCGATCCTCGGCCGCGACGTGGGCGTGCGCACGAGCGTCGACGTGCTGAACGCGCAGCAATCGGTGTTCCAGACCCGGCGCGACCTGCAGCAGGCCCGCTACGCCTACATCCTGAACTCGTTCCGGCTGCGCGCGGCCGCCGGCACCCTGACCGACTCCGATCTCGAGCTGGCTAGCCGCGCGCTGGCGCGCGGCTAGGCGCAACGCGTGGCGAGAGCCACGCGGACAGGCGCTCCAGGGCGCCGCGGTTCGACTGCGCGAAGCGCAGGGCGCGCCCGCCCATCTCGGCGCGCCGGCTCCCATCGTCGAGGAGGGCGAGCGCCATGGCCACCGCCTCCGGGGCATCGCGTGCGCGCAATCCCGCGCCCTCGGCCAGGGCGGCCTGCGCCGCGCTCTCGAAGTTGAACGTGTGCGGCCCGAAGATCACCGGCCGGCCTACCGCGCAGGGCTCGATGAGGTTCTGCCCGCCGTAGGACTTCAGGCTTCCCCCGACGAACACCACGTCCGCCGCGGCGTAATAGGCCAGCATCTCGCCCATCGAATCGCCCAGCAGGTAACGCGCGCCCGCGGGCACCGGAACACCCTGGCTGCGGCGCGCCACGGGCCCGCCACGCGCGGCCAGCAGCGAGGCCACCTCGTCGAATCGCTGCGGATGGCGAGGCACGATGATCACCAGGATGTCCGCGTCTGGCTGCGCCGCCTCGATCGCCTGGACGAGCAGTTCCTCCTCGCCGTCGCGGGTGCTGCCCAGGACCCACACACGGCGCCCCGTCCCGAACAGCGCACGCAGCTCGCGGCCGCGCTGGACGTCGTCGTCGGGTACCGCAAGGTCGAACTTGATGTTGCCAGTGACCGCGACGTTCCTGGCCCCGAGGGCTTCGAGGCGCGTGGCGTCCACGGCGGTCTGCGCGGCGATTCCCGAGAGGTTGCCGAGGGCTTCACGCGCAAGCCCTGCGATCCGTGCATATCCGACCGCGGAGCGCTCCGAAAGGCGCGCGTTCACGAGGAAGACCGGAATGCCGCGCTCATGACAGGCGGCGAGCAGGTTCGGCCAGATTTCCGTTTCCAGCAACACGCCGAAGTCGGGCTTCGTGCGGGCGAGGAAGCGGCGAACCGCGAAGCCCAGGTCCCAGGGAAGCCAGGCCTGCGTGACCCGGTCGCCGAAGATCTCGCGTCCCGTGGCGCGGCCCGTGGGCGTCATGTGCGTGAGCAGGATCGAGGCGCCGGGGTGGTCGCGGCGCAACATCTCGATGAGCGGGGCGGCGGCACGGGTTTCGCCTACGGACACGGCATGCACCCAGATCACCGATGCGCCGCCCGGGCTCGGAGCGGCGCCGAAGCGCTCGCCGAGATGTTGCAGATAGCCCGGTTGCCGGCGCGCGCGCCACGCGAGTCGCGCCAGCACGAAGGGCAGCGCGACCCAGAGCAGCGCGCTGTACGCGAGTCGCGCCATCACGTGGGCGCACTGCGCCCGAAAAGGACGTGCGCGACCTGCTCGGCGGAGGGAGCCTCGCCCGGGCCCCCGAGGTTCACGGCGCGATCGCCGCCATGCAGTCCCGTGAGACCGGGCTGCGTCGCGACGTAGATCCCGACGGTGGGCGTACCCAGCGCCACCGCAAGATGGGTGAGCCCGGTATCCACGCCGATGACCGCGCTTGCGTGGGCGAGCAGGCCGGCCGCTTCCAGCAGCGTCATGGAGGGCGCTGCGCTCGCTCCGGGAGTCGACGCCGCTAGCCTGGCGGCTTCCGATCGCTCGGCATCCGAACCGCCGGGATAGACGACGGTGATCGCCTCGGCGTGAAGGCGGGCCGCGAGCGCGATCCAGCGCTCCCGGGGCCAGTGCTTGTCCAGGCGGCTCGAAGCATGGAGTGCCACGACATATCGGCCATTCGGGGCCCAGGCCGGCGCAACGGGCGGCGCCGACAGACCGTAGTCGGGTGGGCCATCCGGGGAATAGCCGAAGACAGCACCGGCAAGGCGGCGATTGCGTTCGACCGCGTGCAGTTTCTTCGGCACGGCCAGTGGCTGGTCATAGAAGCGGGCGGCTGCGCGCTCCCGGATGCTGCGCCGGTCGTAACCGAAGACCGGGCCGCGGGCGAGCCGCGCCACGGCCACGCTTTTCAGCAGTCCCTGGGAGTCCACGATCCAGTCATAGGGCGCCTTGCGAAGCGCGCTTCGCGACCCGGAAAACGCGCTCCATGCGGCCGGGGTGAGAAGGCTCGCCCGAAGGCGCCGCAGGCCGACGGGAATTGCGTGCGAAACGGCCGGGTGCAGGGGAATGAGCGGGGCATAGGCCTCTTCGACGGCCCAGTCGATGGCGATCTCGGGACGGTGCTTGCGCAGGTCGGAAATGGCCGGGAAAAGGTGGATCACGTCGCCGAGCGAGGAGAGTTTCACGAACAGGGCGCGCGGCGAAGGCATGGCGCATTCTAGAACGGCCGCGGATGCCCGGGTCGAAGGCCGGGGCCTGCGGCGCGGTAAAATGCCCGTCCTGACGTCCCTGGCCTGCCGCCGCTCCGTGGTTTCCACTCCCGAAAAGCTGCCCCTCACCGTTGCCGTCATCGCACTCAATGCCGAGGCGCGGATCGGTGAACTCCTCGCGAGCGTCGGTTTCGCCGACGAGGTGCTGGTCGTCGATTCCGGGAGCACCGACGCCACCGTGAGCCTCGCCGAGGCCCGCGGCGCGCGCGTGATCCGCAGGGACTGGCTGGGCTTCGGCCGACAGAAGCAGTTCGCCGTCTCCGCGGCGAGGAACGATTGGGTTCTGTGCCTCGACGTGGACGAGCGAGTGACCCCGGAGCTGGAGAAGTCGATCGAGCTGGCGCTCGCCGGCGGCCGCTTCAAGGCCTGGCGCATGGCGCGTCGCAACCGGTTCCTGGGCGCGTGGCTTTCCCATGGGGAAGGCTATCCGGACTGGACGCTGAGGCTCTTCAACCGGTCGCATGCGAGCTGGTCGAACGACGAGGTGCACGAGGCCGTCCTCACGACGGCCGAAGTCGGGCGCCTGGACGGCGACCTCCTGCACGACTCCGTGGAAGACGTCGCGACCTACATGGCCAAGCAGTACCGGTATACGACGCTGCACGCCGAGGCGCTCTACCGGCAAGGCGTCCGCGCGAGCTACGCGCGGCTCTTCGTCAATCCGCTGGTGCGCTTCCTCAAGTTCTACTTCTTCAAGTTGGGCTTCCTCGATGGAGGCCCCGGTTTCGCGCACGTCGTGATCGGCTGCAACAACACCTTCCACAAGTACCTGAAGCTCATCGAGCTGCAGAAGGCCGGCAGATGACGATCCTGGTCACCGGGGGTGCCGGCTTTATCGGGTCCAATTTCATCCTCGACTGGCTCGCGGCGGGCGGCGAGGCCGTGGTGACGCTCGACAAGCTCACCTATGCCGGGAACCTCGCGAATCTGGCTTCTGTCTCGGAGGATTCGCGGCACCGGTTCGTGCAGGGCGACATCGCGGACCAGGCTGCCGTCGAGGCGCTTCTGGCGAAGCACCGGCCGCGCGCCATCGTGCACTTCGCCGCGGAGAGCCATGTCGACCGCTCGATCCACGGCCCGGGCGAGTTCGTCCAGACCAACGTCGTGGGCACGTTCAAGCTGCTGGAAGCCGCGCGCGGCTACTGGCAATCGCTCGCCGGCGCCGAGCGGGAGGGTTTCCGCTTCCTGCACGTGTCCACCGACGAGGTCTACGGCTCGCTGTCGGAGGCCGACCCCGCGTTCTCGGAGACGACCCCCTACGCGCCCAACAGCCCGTATTCCGCCTCCAAGGCGGGGAGCGACCATCTGGTGCGGGCCTATCACCACACCTACGGGCTGCCGGTTCTCACGACCAACTGCTCCAACAACTACGGCCCGTTCCAGTTTCCCGAGAAGCTGGTCCCGCTCATGATCGCCAATTCGCTCGAGGGCAAGCCGTTGCCGGTGTACGGCGACGGGCGCCAGGTGCGCGACTGGCTCTACGTCGGCGACCACTGCGAGGCGATCCGGATGGTGCTTGCCCGTGGCCGGCCGGGCGAGGTGTACAACATCGGCGGCAACGCGGAGAAGCGCAACCTCGAGGTCGTGCACGCGCTGTGCGACGCCCTGGAAAGGGTGCGCCCGCGCGAAGGCGGCTACCGGGCGCTCATCGCCTACGTGGCCGACCGCCCCGGCCACGACCGACGCTACGCGATCGATGCGGGGAAGATTCGCGCGCAGCTGGGCTGGGCTCCGCGCGAGACGTTCGAGAGCGGGCTCGCGCGAACCGTGGGCTGGTATCTCGACAACGCGGCCTGGGTCGCCGGGGTGAAGAGCGGCGAATACCGACGCTGGATCGAGGCGAACTACGAGAAGAGGGCGTAGGCGATGAGGAAGGGAATCATCCTGGCCGGGGGTTCCGGCACGCGGCTCTACCCGGTGACGCAGGTCGTCTCCAAGCAGCTCCTGCCGGTGTACGACAAGCCGATGGTCTATTACCCGCTCTCGACGCTCATGCTCGGCGGCATCCGGGAAATCCTGGTGATTTCCACCCCGCAGGACACGCCGCGATTCGCCGAATTGCTCGGGGACGGGAAGGCCTGGGGGCTCTCGATCTCCTATGCGGTCCAGCCCCAGCCCGAGGGCCTCGCGCAGGCGTTCGTCATCGGGCGCGATTTCGTGGGCCGCGACCCGTGCTGCCTCGTGCTGGGCGACAACATCTTCTACGGCCACGACCTGAGCGGGCAGCTCGCGCGGGCGGATGGCAAGGCCGATGGGGCGACCGTGTTCGCCTACCCCGTGAAGGACCCGGAGCGTTACGGCGTGGCGGAGTTCGATGCGTCGGGGAAGGTCGTTTCCATCGAGGAGAAGCCGAAGGCGCCCAAGTCGCGCTACGCGGTGACGGGGCTGTATTTCTACGACAACGGCGTCCTCGACATCGCCGCGCAAATGAAGCCTTCGGCCCGCGGCGAGTTCGAGATCACCGACGTGAACCGCCGCTATCTCGAGCTCGGAAAGCTCTCCGTCGAGGTCATGGGCCGCGGCACCGCGTGGCTGGACACGGGCACGCACGAGAGCCTGCTCGAGGCTGCGCAGTTCATCGAGACCATCGAGCGGCGGCAAGGGCTCAAGGTCGCCTGTCCGGAGGAAGTCGCGTGGCGCCAGGGCTGGATCGACGCACTCCAGGTCGAGCGCCTGGCGCAGCCCATGAAGAAGAACGCCTACGGCCGCTACCTCCTCGAGATGCTGAGCGACCGCGTATTCTGACCGCGCGATGAAGACGATCCCCACCGAGATTGCGGACGTGCTTGTCCTGGAGCCGACAGTCTTCGGCGACGATCGCGGCTTTTTTTTCGAGAGCTACAACCGCCGGGGCTTTCGCGCCGCGACCGGCCTCGACCCCGAGTTCGTGCAGGACAACCACTCGAAGTCGGCGCGAAACGTTCTTCGTGGACTGCACTACCAGGTCCGCCAGGCGCAGGGGAAACTCGTGCGCGTGACGGCTGGCGAGGTGTTCGACGTCGTGGTGGACTTGCGCCGATCGTCGCCCACTTTCGGCAAGTCCGCGTGCGTGACGCTCTCGGCCGCCAATCGCCGCCTGTTGTGGGTTCCCGAGGGCTTCGCGCACGGCTTCCTCGTGACCTCCGACTCCGCGGAGTTCCTCTACAAGACGACCGACTACTACGCGCCGGAGCACGAGCGCTCGCTGCTGTGGAACGACCCGGCGCTGGGCATCAGATGGCCGGTCGAGGCAACGCCGCTCCTCAAGGCCAACGATGCCAACGGGACGCCGCTCGCTTCCGCGGAGACCTTCCCGTGATGCGCATCCTGCTGGTCGGGACCAGCGGGCAGGTCGGCTTCGAACTCGCCAGCACCCTCGCCCCCCTGGGAGAGGTTCACGGTTTCGACTTTCCGGCCCTCGACCTTGCCGATCCCGACTCGATCGTTGCCGCCTGCCGCGCCGTGCGTCCTTCCCTGATCGTCAATGCGGCGGCCTACACCGCCGTGGACAAGGCCGAGTCGGAGCCGGCGCTGGCGCAGGCGATCAACGGTACTGCACCGGGAATTCTTGCCGAAGAGGCGAAGCGAGGTGATGCGGTGCTCGTGCACTATTCCACCGACTACGTCTTCGATGGCTCCCGGCGGACGCCCTACCGGGAAGACGATGCCCCGGCACCGCTGAACGAATACGGCAGGTCGAAGCTCGCGGGCGACAGGGCGATCGCCCAGAGCGGCTGCAAGCACCTCATTTTCCGGACGACCTGGGTGTACGGTCCGCGCGGCCGTAATTTCCTGCTCACCATGCTTTCGCTCGCGCAGACGCGCGAGGAGATCCGCGTCGTGGGAGACCAGCAGGGGGCGCCGACGACGAGCCTTTTCCTGGCGCAAGCCACGGCGCGCGCCCTTTCGGCGATCCCGAAGCAGGGCGTGATCTCGGGGATCTACAACCTGTCGGCGTCCGGCAAGACCACGTGGGCGGGTTTTGCACGGGCCATCTTCGACCGGGCGAAGTCGCGCCCCGGCTTCCGGGCGCCGCGGGTGGTGGCCATTGCGACCTCGGACTATCCCACGCCGGCGCGCCGGCCACCCTACTCGGTGCTTTCGCAGCGCAGGTTCACGGCCGCCTTCGGTTTCGCGCCCTCGTCGTGGCAGGTGCAGCTCGATGCCTGCTTCGCCCGGATGCCGGGCGCCTGAGCGGGAGCGCGAACGGGGAACTGTCCCCGGTCTTCCCGGGTCTCACAGGGCCCGAAATGCCCCGTGGGCTATAATTTTTCCCCCATGTCCGCCCTGCCTGTCGAGAATCTGCCGCCGCGCCGCCTGGGCGAGATCCTTCTCGCCCGCGGCAAGCTTGATGCCGCCAACCTGGATCGGGCGCTGCGCCTGCAGGAAGGCGAGGCGCATGAGAGGCTCGGGGTCATCCTGAACCGCCTCGGGCTGGTTTCCGCCCGCGATCTCGCCGATGCCCTGTCGGAGCGGCTTGGGATTGCCGTTGCCACCGCGGCCGAGTACCCCGACCTTCCGATCCTCGAGGAGCAGGTCTCGTACCGGTTCCTTCGCGACGCCAAGGCGCTTCCGCTCCGGGAGTCCGACGAGGGCGTGGTGGTCGTGATGGCCGATCCCACCGACCCGTTCACGCTGCAGTCGATCTCGATGGCCTGCCGCAAGCCGGTCATCCCGCGCCTGGCGATCGTCACCGAACTCGAAGCGGCCCTCGAGCGCCTCTATGGCGCGGGGAAGAGTTCCATGGGCCAGATCGTGGACAACATCGCCGCGCGGGACGAGGAGCAGGACCTCGGCGACGTCGAGCACCTGAAGGATCTCGCCTCGGAAGCGCCGGTGGTGCGCCTGGTGAACCTGCTCATCACGCACGCGCTGGAGGCGAGGGCTTCCGACATCCATGTCGAGCCCTTCGAGAACCGGCTCATCGTGCGCTACCGCATCGACGGGGTCCTGAACGAGGTGGAATCGCCGCCCCGGCGGCTTTCGGCCGCCGTGATCTCGCGCGTGAAGATCATGGCGAACCTCGACATTGCCGAACGGCGCCTGCCGCAGGACGGACGCATCAAGCTGCGCATCCAGGGCAAGGAGATCGACCTTCGCGTCTCCACCGTGCCCACGATGCACGGCGAGAGCGTCGTGATGCGAATCCTCGACAAGGGCGGCGTGCCGCTCGACTTCGCCTCCCTGGGTTTCGACGGGAAGTTGCTCGAAGCCTTCCTCGAGGCGCTCAACCAGCCGCACGGCGTGCTCCTCGTGACCGGGCCCACGGGTTCGGGCAAGACGACCACGCTTTACACGGCGCTCGACCGCCTGAACCGGCCGGACGTGAAGATCCTCACGGTCGAGGACCCGGTCGAATACCAGATGCCCGGCATCAACCAGATCCAGGTGAAGCCGCAGATCAACCTCACCTTCGCGAACGCGCTGCGCTCCATCGTGCGCCAGGATCCGGACGTGATCATGATCGGCGAGATCCGCGACCTCGAGACGGCGGAGATCGCGGTGCAGTCGGCGCTCACCGGCCACCTCGTGCTCTCCACCGTGCACACCAACGATGCGCCCTCCACGGTGAACCGCCTGCTCGACATGGGCATCGAGGATTACCTGCTCACCTCCACGGTGGTGGGCATCCTCGCCCAGCGCCTGGTGCGCGCGCTCTGCACGCACTGCCGCAAGCCCTACGTGGCCCTCCCGGAAGTGGTCGAGCAGATGGGTCTGCGGCGCTTCGTGCCCGACGGCGAGGTCACGCTCCACCACGCCGCGGGCTGCGGCCAATGCAGCGGCACGGGCTACTTCGGGCGCATGGGCATCATGGAAATGCTGCCGCTGACGGACCGCCTTCGCTCGCTCGTGATGCGCCATGCCAACTCGGCGGACCTGCGCGCCGCCGCGGTCGAGGAGGGGATGGAGTCGATGTTCGAGAACGGCCTGCGCAAGGCCGTCGCGGGCGTGACGACGCTCGAGGAAGTGCTTCGCGTCACCCGCGAAGACTGACCATGCCGCTCTTCCAGTACAAGGCCGTGACCCCCGCGGGCGAGGTTCTCGAGGGCGTCATGGACGCGGCCACGCACAAGGGCGTCATCGAACGCCTGCGCGACATGGGCTACACGCCCATCCGCGCGGTCGACGCGAGCGCGGCCGAGACGCCCGCGGCCACCGGACGGCGTGCATCCTCCGGAATTCTCTTTCGCCGCGGCGTGAAGGCCGACGAGGTGGGCGTCGTGACCGAGGAAATCTCGACGCTCCTCGGGGCGGGGCTGCCTCTCGACCGCAGTCTCGAGATCCTCGTGAGCCTCGCGGAAAACGAGCGGGTGGCCGAGGTGCTGTCGAGGGTGCGCAACGAGGTTCGCGGAGGCGCCTCGCTTTCCAAGGCCCTGGAGGCGCAGGGCGGCGTCTTCTCCCGTTTCTACGTGAACATGGTCCGGGCGGGCGAGGCGGGCGGCTCGCTCGCCGATGTCCTCGCGCGCCTGGCGGAATTCATGGAGCGCTCCAAGGATCTGCGGGAAAGCGTCAAGTCCGCCCTCATCTACCCGGCGATTCTGGTCGCGGTGGCACTCCTTTCCGTGGTCGTCCTGCTCGCAGTGGTCGTGCCGCAGTTCGAGCCCATCTTCGCGCAAAGCGGCAAGGCGCTGCCCTGGATCACGGAGACGGTGCTCGCCGCGGGTGCCCTGCTGCGCGGGTATTGGTGGGCCCTCGTTCTGGGCACGGTCGCCGCCGTGTTCATCATTTCACGGCGCCTGCGCTCGCCGGAGGCCAAGCTCTACTGGGACCGCGTCGTGCTGAAGCTGCCGATCTTCGGCGACCTGGCGGCCAAGGTGGAGACGGCCCGGCTCGCGCGAACGCTCGGCACGCTGCTTCGCAACGGGGTGTCGCTCGTCAACGCGCTGTCGATCGGACGCGAGACGATGGGCAACACCTACATGATCGCCGGCCTCGCCGAGGTCGGGCGCGAGCTCAAGACGGGCCGCGGTTTCGCGAAACCGATGCTGGAGACGCGCCGGTTCCCGCCCTTCGCGGTCCACATGATCCAGGTGGGCGAGGAGACCGGGCGCCTGGACCGCATGCTCCTGGACGTGGCCGACGTGTACGATCGGGAGGTGGCCCGCGCGGTAAAGCGCGCACTTGCGCTCCTTGAGCCCGCGATCATCCTGTTCCTCACCGTCGTCGTGGGTGGCGTCATCCTGTCGATCCTTGCCGCCATGCTCACGATCTACGACATCCCCCTCTAGCCCCCGCGACCCGGAATTCCCATGACCCCATACCGCCCGCTTTCCTCCCGCGCCAACCGAGGCTTCACGCTGCTCGAGCTGGTCATGGTGCTCGTGATCATCGGCGTGATCCTCGCCATGGTCGGTCCGCGCATCTTCACCAACCTCGGGCGCGCCAATGCCGAGGTGGCCAAGACCAAGATGGAGACGATCGGCGGGCAGCTCGAGCTCTTCAAGCTGGACGTGGGCCGCTATCCCACGACGCAGGAAGGGCTCGGGGCGCTCATCGCCGCACCCTCGGGCCTGGCGAACTGGAACGGCCCCTATCTCAAGGACGCGAAGGCGCTCAAGGATCCGTGGACGCGCGACTTCACGTACCGCTCGCCGGGGGAAAAGGCCGCCTACGACCTCGTTTCGCTGGGCGCGGACGGCAAGGAAGGCGGCGACGGCGAGAACAAGGACATCCGCAACTGATGCGCAGCGCCCGGCAGAGCGGCTTCACCCTGCTCGAGCTGGTGCTCGTGCTGGTGATCGCGGCTTCCGGCTATGCGCTCACCGTGCGCTTCGCCGGCTCCGGGGTGTCGGGTGCGCAGCTGAAGAGCTCCGCGCGTACCGTGGCGGCCGGCCTGCGCGAGGCACGGGGCCAGGCGATCGCCACGCAGGAGAGCGCCGCCCTGAGCGTGGACCTCGACAAGCGCACCATCGAAGTGACGGGCGCCAACCGGCCGCGCGCGCTTCCGGAGCGGCTCGAGATCAAGCTCTACACCGCGACGTCGGAGATCGTGGACGACAAGCGCGGCGCCATCCGGTTCTTTCCCGACGGCAGCTCCACGGGCGGGCGCGTCACGCTCGCCTCGGGCGAGCGCAGGTTCCTGGTCGATGTCGAATGGCTCACGGGACGCGTGAGCATCAAGGAGGGGGGCTAGCCCCTCCCGCGGCCATGCTCGCGCAGCAGCGCCGGCCCGCACCCGAAGCGGGCTTCACGATCCTCGAAGTCCTGGTCGCGTTCATGGTTTTCGCGGTGGCGTTCGGCGCACTGATGCAAGTCTTCTCGGGCGGGCTGCGCGAGGCGCAGGTCGCCGACGAATACGCGCGGGCCTCGCAGGTTGCGCAGTCGCGTCTGGCCGGCGTCACCGCGGCCGAGCGCATCGAGGAAAGTTCCACCGCCGGGACCGAGGACGGGTTCGCCTGGTCGCTGGCCGTCACGCCGTACGACGAGCGCGAGGAGTACACCGACGCCGACCGCACCAAGGAATACAGCCTGCGCGTGCGCCTGCTCAAGGTGGAGTCCGTCGTCGCGTGGCACGCGTCCGACGGGCGCGACCGGAACGTGCGCTTGGCCACCCTGCTGCTGGTGGGCAAGCAATGAACCGCGCGCGCGAACGCGGTTTCACGATGCTCGAGACGGTGGTCGCGCTCACGCTGCTCGCGGTCATGCTCGGCATGCTCTTCACGGGCCTTCGCACGGGCCTTCGCGCGTGGGACGCGGGCCTGGGCCGGGCCGAACGCGCCGACCAGCTGCTGCTCACGATGGGCTTCCTGCGCCGCGATCTCTCCAATGCCTTCCCGTGGCGCCTCAAGGACCCGGTGGTCACGCGCCTCGCATTCCTGGGCGAGCGCGAGCGCGTGCGCTTCGTCTCGTCCCGCCCCGCGGAAGTCGGCGGCGGAGGGCTCGCTTTCGTCTCGGTGGCCTACGAGGCCGCGGCGGGCCCGCAGGGCGCCGGGAAGCTCGTGATGCGGCGTGAGTTCGCGGCCGCGAACGCACAGGACCTCGCGACGCTCGACGAGGCGGAGAAGTTCACGCTGCTCGAGGAAGTCACCGCGGCCCGACTCGAGTACTTCGGTTCCGAGAACGACGTGATCGCTCCGGCGTGGTCCGACAGGTGGGAAGTGAAGCAGCGGATGCCCTCCCACGTGCGCCTGAGCATGGAGGTGGGCGGGCGCAAGCTGTCGCCGATCGTCATCGCGCTTCGGCTGGGCGAGGAGGCCGGATGCTTCGAAGGGTTGTTCCAGCGCCAGTGCATGCCGCGTCGATGAGAGCGCCGCCCTCCCGGGAGCGCGGCGTCGCGCTCGTGCTCGTGGTCTTCGTGGTGACGCTGCTTCTCGTCGTGGCAGGCAGCTTCGCCTACTCGGTGAGAATCGATGCGCGCGCGGCGAGGAACGCGGCCCTCATCGCGAAGGGCGAAGCGCTGGCTCAGGCGGCCATTTCGCGCACGGCCATCGAAATGTTCAAGACGCCGGGCAGCCCCGAAGTCTGGAAGCGGGAGGACCTCCCGCGGCAATGGACTTTCGACGGCGCCGAGATCTCGGTCAGGTTCACGGACGAGTCTGCTAAAATCGACATCAATTCAGCGAACAACGAGTTGCTGAAGGGGCTGTTCCGGTACGCCGGCCTCGGCGAGGAGGAGGCGGTGAAGCTGCTCGATGCCCTCCTCGACTGGCGCGATGCCGACTCGCTGCGGCGGCCCTTCGGTGCTGAAGAGCCCGAATACGCGCAGGCCGGCCTCAAGGGCCGGCCTGCGGACTACCCTTTCCAGGCCACGGAGGAATTGCAGCTCGTCCTCGGGATGCGTCCCGAGGTTTACCAGCGCATCGCACCCATGATCACGGTTTACTCGCGCCAGCCCGGCGTGAACCCCTACTACGCCACTCGCGGCGTGCTGCTCGCCATCCCCGGTGTCACCGCCGAGCAGGTCGATGCGTACATCGCGGAACGCGATGCGGCCCTGCGCGACCAACGCCTCCTGCCGGCATTCACGGCCGCGGGCGCGTTCGCAAGCTACGCCCAGGCAGGCGCGGCCACGATCCGGGCCGATGTGACCGTGGACGGCCACCTCAAGGTCGCACGCGAAGCCGTCATCGTCATCAGCCCGCAGTTCCCAAGGCGCCCCTATGCGGTCCTCGCCTGGCGCGAGCCCTCGCGCGAAGCGGACAGGCAGGTTGCGGCCGCCCCGGAGACCCCGCTTGTCGAGCGTCGCTGAATCGCTGTTCGCCCCGGTGCGCGCGGCCGCGCGTCGCGCCGGGCTCGCCGAGCTCTTCGCCTGGTGGAAAGGCGAACTCGCGGCGCTCGTGCCGCCGGCGTGGCGGGAGCGCCTCGCCTCCCGGTCCTCCGCGATGGTTGCCGTGAGCGGTGATGTGTGGCGCGAGATGCGGCCTAGCGAAAGGCGGCTGGTCGAGATGAGCCGCGTTGACCTGGCATCGCTCGATGTCGCTGGCCGGCGTGCCGCCTTCCGGCGCTTCATGGCCGAAGGGCCCGGCGCGGCCGGCAATGTCTGGCTCGTGCTCCCGGATGAGGACGTCCTCGTGCGCACGATCACCCTGCCGCTGGCGGCGGAAGAGGCGCTCAGGGACGCGGTGGGCTTCGAGCTCGATCGCTTCACCCCTTTCGCTTCCGGGCAGGCGTGCTTCGACTTCCGCGTCACGGGTCGCGACGTCGCGACCCAGCAGCTCACCCTCGAGCTTGCCGTCGCCAGCCGGGCCGTCGTGGACGGCCGCCTGGCCGAGCTGCAGGAGATCGGGGCGACGGTGCTCGGCGTGTCCCCCGGCCATGACCTGGCGGGAAACCACTCGCCGCTCAATCTGCTTGCGCCCGAGCGGCGTGGCCGCCCGGTAGGGTCGAGGGCCGCGATTGCGGCGCGTGTGCTCGCCGTGCTCGCCGTGATCCTCGCCATGGCCGCCGCGATCTACCCGCTCTGGCAGAAGCGCTCGGCCGTGATCCGGCTCCTGCCTCGGGTGGCAACGGCAAAGGCCGGCGCGGACGTCGCCGAACACCTCGGGAAGGAGATCGAGAAACTCGCCGCCGAGCACAACTTCGCGCTCGCGAAGAAACAGGCCCAGTATCCGATGGTCATGCTCCTGGAGGAGCTCTCGCGCCTCCTGCCGGACACCACCTGGATACAGCAGCTCGAAGTCAGGCCCGGCCCGAAAGGGCGCGACCTGCAGTTCTATGGCGAGACGGGCTCCTCCTCGCAACTCATCGAGGTGCTCGAGCAGTCCGGCCTGGTGGCCAATGCAGTGTTCAAGTCGCCGCTCACGAAGGGCGCGACGCCCAACACGGAGCGCTTTTTCATCGGCGCCGAGCTCAAGTCCCGCCCCATCCCGGATCCGATTCCCGAGGCTACGCTCGTGTCGTCCAGCCCCGGCGCCGTCGCTGGCCCGGCTGCGCCCCCTTCGGCTCCCGTCGCGGCCCCCGCCCCCGCGCCGGCCGCAGCCCCTGCGGCCGCGGTTGCAGGCGCTCCCGCCGCCGCGCCCGTTGCGCCGCCGGCACCGGCCCGGCCTGCGGGGAAATGACCATGATCGCCATGACGAACTGGCCCCCCCGGAAGCGGCGTAACGCAGCGCTCGGCATCCTCGCGGCCGCCCTGGCCCTGGTGCTTGTCGTGATCGGGCTGCCGCTAGTGCTCGCCCACCGCCATTACGACACGGCTCTCGAGGACATCGACGCCCGCCTCGTGCGCTATGAACGCCTCGCCGCGGCGCGTCCGGAGCTCGAGAAGAAGCTGGAGGCGGTGCGCGCGATGGGCAGCCGCAAGTATTTCTTCAAGGCGAACGCCGCGTCCCTGTCGACGGCCGAGATCCAGGAGCGGGTGCGCCGTCTCGTCGAAGGCAGTGGTGGTCGCCTCATCAGCGTGCAACCCGGTGCGGCCAGGGAAGATGGCCGGTTCCGCCAGGTGACGGTCACGATCCAGGCCAACGCCGGCATCGTCGCCCTGCGCAAGATCCTGCAACAGATCGAGACCAATGAGCCGTACATCTTCGTTGACGTGCTGACCGTGCGCTCCCAGGTGCCTCCCGGATACAAGCCGCTTCCGGGCGCGGACCCGGAGATGTTCATCCAGTTCGACGTCTCGGGCTACGCGCTCGCCCTCTAGCCATGGCCACCCTCCTCAAGAAGCCCGAACACTTCTGGCCCCTGCTGTGGGGCGCCGCCTGCGTTGCGCTGGCGGGCGTGCTGGTTCTCGAGCATCTCTTCGGCCAGGTGGACACGGGCGAGGGCCCGGCTGTCCGGGCCAGGGTAGTCGAGGCGAGGTTGCTTCCCCCCTTCGCCCTGCCCCCGGAGGCGCAGGCGGGCACGGAGACCACTTCCCGCCCGCTGTTCCTGCCGGCGCGCCGGCCCGCACCCCCGGCGGCCGTGGCGGATGCTCTGGTGATGAAGAAGGGCCAGTTCGTGCTCCAGGGCACGACGGTGGTCGGCAGTCTGTCCTTCGCGATGCTGAAGGAGATTGCCACGGGGAAGATGCACCGCGTGCAGAAGGGCGGCAAGGTGCTCAACATGTCGCTTGCCGATGTTTCGCCCACGCATGCGGTCCTGTCCCTGGGCGGTGAATCGGAAACCGTGCCGTTGCTCGTCGCGAGGAGTTCCGGCGCGCCCGCGCCTGCTGCGAACGCGGGTCCGTTTGCTGCGCCCGCCGCAGCCGCCGCTGCGCCGATGCCGACACCTGCCGCGACACCGCCTCGGGGAGCACCTGCAGCACCGGCCGGAAGACCGGTTCGGCCTGCCGCATCGGCGCCAGCGCTGCCGGCGGCGCAGCAATCCGCCGCCCAGGCGGCCGCCAGCGCAGCGGATCCGGCCACCCGGGTGGATCCCAGCTCGTACCCGCCGAACTTCTTCTCGGCCGAGGATATCGTGGCCCGCCGCCGTGCCGCTCGCAGCGGCCAGAAGACGAATTGAAGTGTGACAAAATGCCGATCCTTGAATCCTTGCTGAAGCTCGAAGGGGAGAACCCGTGAGAACCCATCGGTGGATTGCCTCGGCGCTTGTCGCGGCGGCTTCAGTGCTGCTGCTGGCGTCGTGCAGCACGCTGACGCGTTCGCTTTCAGGCTCCGCCGAGGAGGCGCCGAAAGCCGAGTTCGGGCCGCTGCCGCCCGCGGCACCCGGTTCGCCCGCCCCGGCAGCGCCGGCGCCCCGGTCCGGTTCCGTGGCGGAGAAGCCGAAGCTCTATTCGGGAACGGGCAATTTCCTGAGCACCAAGCCCCTGCCGCCCCAGCTGCCGGCGGGGCCCGAGGAGGCGAACCTCAACTTCGAGGCGCTGGACATGCGCGAGGCGGCGAAGGTGATCCTGGGCGACTACCTTCGCGAGTCGTACACGGTCCACCCCGCCGTCACGGGCAACGTGACCTTCCGCACCATCAAACCCATTCCGAGAAGCGCCCTCCTGCCCACCCTCGAGATGCTGCTTCGGCAGAACAACGCCGCGGTGGTGCGGGAGGATGGCATCTACAAGGTGGTGCCCATTTCAGCCGTTCGCGGCTCGGTGTCGCCGCAGCTTGGCGGCGCCCTCCTGCCCATCCCGCCCGGCTACACGGTGCTGGTGGTGCCCGTCAAATACGTCGGCGCGCGAGAGATGGCCAAGATCCTCGAGCCCTTCGCGGCCGACAACACGGTGCGCGTTGACGATGTGCGCAATCTCGTGATCCTGGCGGGCAACCAGAAGGAGATGCGCCACCTCCTCGATACCATCGAGCTCTTCGACGTGGACTGGCTCTCCGGCTACTCCGTGGGCATCTTCCCGGTTCGAAGCGCCGACGTGAAGACGCTCGTCGGAGACCTGGACAAGATATTCGGCCCGACTTCCGCCGGCCCGCTTGCGGGCCTCGTGCGCGTGATCCCGATCGAGCGCCTCAACGCGCTACTCATCGTCACGACGCAGCCGAAGTACCTCGAGACCGCCAAGTCCTGGATGGAACGCCTGGACCAGATAGGCGGCACCTCCGGCGGCGCGCGTCTCTTCGTCTACCAGGTGCGAAACGGCAAGGCCGAAAGCCTGGCGAACCTGATCGGCGAGCTGTTTTCCAAGCGCAGCACGACCTCGACCGCCCTTCCGGGCCTGGCCCCCGGCGCGCGTCCTGCGCAGATCGCCACCCCTGGAGCCGCGGTCACGGGCGCAACGACTGCCGCCACGGCAGCTTCCGCAGCCGCATTCATGATTCCCGGCGCGGCCGCCAGCATGCAGGGCGAAGTGCGCGTGATCGCGGACAAGGACAACAACGCGCTCCTCATCCTCGCCTCTTCCGCCGACTACGAAATCATCGAATCGGCGCTCGCGAAGCTCGACGTGATCGCCAAGCAGGTGCTGGTCGAGGTGACCATCGCGGAAGTGACGCTCTCCGACGACCTCAAGTTCGGCGTGGACTGGTTCCTCAGGAATCGCACGGAAAGCGACGGCAGCATCACCAGTGGATGGCTCAACACCGGATCGGGGCTGCCGGATATCCCGGCAGGCGCCGTGCCCGCATTTTCGGGGCTGCAGCTCATCAACCGCCTGGGCGGGGACGTGCGCCTGGTACTCAATGCGCTGGGCAAGGACGGACGCCTCCAGGTGCTGGCGACGCCGCAGCTCATGGTCCTCGACAACCAGAAGGCACAGATCAAGGTCGGCGACCGCATTTCCGTTCAGACCCAGCAGCAGAGCGTGGCCGGTACGACGAGTGGCATCATCAACAGCTTCCAGTACATCGAGACCGGGATCCTGCTGACGGTCACGCCGCGCATCAACTCGGGCGGGCAGGTGACGCTTGAGGTGAACCAGGAGGTGAGCGTGCCGCAGCCTGTGTCCGTGCCCGGCGCGAACCCCGACATCAGTCAACGCACCGCAACCACGACCGTCGTCGTGGCCTCCGGTGAGGCCATCGTCCTCGGCGGCCTCATCCGCGAGGACAACTTGCGGGGAACGGCTGGCCTGCCCCTACTTTCCAAGATACCGGTGCTCGGTGCCTTGTTCGGTACCCAGACGATCACCAAACGCCGGACGGAGCTGATCCTGCTCATCCGCCCGGTGGTACTTACCAATTCGCAGCAGGCGGTCGATGCGACCGAGGAACTGCGTCGCAAGATGCCCGCCCTGGAGGGGTTCCTGATGCCCCGAACCACCCCGCCGGCGAAATAGCGGGGCAGGAAGTACGCAGGGCAATTGCGCTTATCCTAGAAATTGGTCTAACATTCGGCGCTAATCATCTGATTGTTGGATGTTTGCAGCGGGAGTTGCGTGAATACAACAGTGTTGTAAAAATCTACGCCTATTGTTTGACGGTCGTAGGCAATTTCAATACTCTTCGTTGAAGGAATGGCTTTGCGGATTCGGATGGACTGGTTGGGTGTGCTTCGTGCGTCGCTTTCGCGACTTGCGGTTCTGGGAATGATCGGGGTCGCCGGTTGCGCATCGGCTCCCGCGACGCCACCCGGAGGTCCGGAAGCGGGGAATTCGGCCCAGGCGATCGGAAAGCGGGCCACCGCGAGGTGGGACGCGCTGATCGCAGGCGACTTGTCCCGGGCGTACGAGTTTCTGAGCCCCGGCAGCCGTCAGGCCTATACCGCGCAGGACTACGCGGCACTGGTCAAGCCGGGTCTGTGGAAAAAGGCGCGCGTTGATCGTGTCGAGTGCGCCGAAGCCGATGTTTGTGTAGCTGTCGTCCTGGTGGAATACGTCTTCAAGGGCATGACCGTGACGACGCCGCTCAGGGAAACCTGGACGAAAGCAGGTGAGGAATGGTGGTTTGTGTTGAAATAGGGCGGTGCCGCGTGCCAGGACGGGCGCTCATGGCTGAAATCTGGCATTTGTAAAAGTCCCGTGACTGGGCTAAAATCGGTCGATGTAGCCTCAAAAAAAGTGATCACTTCATCTCTTCAACAAGGAGTAGCGAAAAACATGAATGCCTTCAATCGGAAAGTGCTGGTCTCTGCAGTCCTCGCCGGCTTGGGTGCCGCCGCTGGCGCTGCCCACGCCGTGTATCAGGATCCGAGCGGAATGGGCCAGGCGCTGATCTATCCCTATTACACCGTCCAGAACGGCAACAACACCTACGTTTCGGTTGTCAACACGCGCACGAGCGGCGTCAAGGTCGTGAAGGTCCGCTTCCGCGAAGGCAAGAACTCGCGCGAAGTGCTTGACTTTAACCTCTACCTCTCGCCGTCCGACGTGTGGACCGCCGGCATCATCCCGGCCGACGCGGCTTCCGCCACCTCTGTCGGCCGTCTCGTGACCGCCGACGTGTCGTGCACGAACCCGGCCATCCCCGCGACGGGCGTCGATTTCCGTAACTTCGCCTACGCCGGCGCGAACGATGACGGTCTGGGCACGGGTCTTGAGCGCACGCGTGAAGGCTATCTCGAGATGATCGAGATGGGCGTTCTCAGCGACCTCGTTGCTCCTGGCAGCGCGGCTGTCCACAACGGCGGTACCCCGACCTGTACGGGTCTCACCGGCGCGACGGTTCCCCTCGTCTCGCTTGAACTGGGCACGGGCACGGCGCAGGGCGCTCCCACGGGTGGCCTGAACGGCACGGGCACGCTGATCAACGTCGCGATCGGCTCGGACTCCGGCTACAACGCCGTGGCCCTGTCGAACATGACGTCGCTTGCCATCTACGCGAACATCGGCAACGACAACCCGAACTTCACGAACGCCGATCCGCAGAGCGTCGTGGTCAGCAACAACAACACCTACCTGGCGAACTGGCCCGTCACGGCAGCCGGCCGTGTCAACGCGGTGTCCTCGGTGATCGCGCATACCAACGTGATCAACGAATACATCCTCGACACCGGCACCAAGTCCAACACCGACTGGGTCCTCACCTTCCCGACCAAGAACCGTTACGTGACGAGCGCTGCTGCTGTCGCCCCGTTCACCAACGTCCTGAAGTCGAGCGGCGCGTGCGAAGTGATCGCCTTCGGCTACTTCAACCGCGAAGAAGCCGCGGCGCAGGCCGGCGGTGGCGACTTCTCGCCGCTGCCCCCGGGTGGCGATCCGTCCTCCGTGTGCTGGGAATCGACGGTTCTTTCGATCCGCAACGGTGCCTCGCACATGCCGACGACGTCCGTCTCCGGCCCGCTCAGCGCGGTCAACACGACCGCCATCACCATCCGCAGCACCTTCCAGAACGGCTGGGCGAACCTGATCTTCTCGGGCGCCAACGCAACCGCTGTCGGCATGTTGTCGTCCGCGTCGTCGCTCACGAAGAACAACCTCAGCGCCCTTGCGCCGACCGCGGGCAGCCAGCAGTTCCTCGGCCTGCCTGTCGTGGGCTTCATGGTCCGCACGTTCAACAACGGTGTGCTGGGCAACTTCCTGTCCAACTACAGCTCGGCGTTTGAGCACAAGTACACCCAGACGATCTTCCCGATCCTGTAATTACAGGTGGGAAGACCCGAGGCGCCGCAAGGCGCCTTCGGCGAACTCGACTCAAGGGCGGGGGTTTCCCCCCGCCCTTTTTTTTGCGTGTGCAACCGCGCCCGGCATTCGGGGAGCCGGTGAAGTGATTGGCCCCATGCTAAAATCAAGCGACTAGGGAACTTCGCGACTAGATTGCCTTCGAATGCCTGTCAGGCAAGGAAAATCCAGATGAAAATCGCATCCTTTCGTTCCACGAATTCATTCCGCCGCGGCCTCGCAGTCGCCGCGGCCTTCGGCCTCCTGGCCAGCGTCGCGCCTTTCGCGGCCCAAGCCGCCACTCTTGTTCTCACCGGCACGACCAACGCGAGCTGCACGTACAACACGGCCACGATCGGCAGCACAGGCATCCTGACTGTCGACACGGCGTCCAATTGCAGTGTCGTGGCAGACGCCTTGGCTTTTGCCTCCACGCCGACCTCCCTTCTGGTCGGTCAATCGACTTCGATTAAGGTCACGCGCGCGAACCCGACCGCCCCAAGCGTGTCTGGCACTGTCAGCGTTGCGCCGGGTGGGCCATGTTTGCTTGACGGTGGTGCCACTGTTCCTTTCACGTTTTCGGGCGCCGAGTCCGCATCTATAGCCATCACAGCTCCGGCACTCGAAATTGGCATCACCAGCGCGCCGTGCGCGATTTCGCTCCAGGCAACAGGTCCTGCCAGCCTTGGTTCACCCAACAATTTCAATCTGACGGCTTCCACCACGCCGCCGCTCCCGCTTGATGTCCTGGCATTCAACAGCGCGCAGGTGAACGCCGCCTCTGGCGGCACGACGACTGCCACGGTAACGCGAGGCACCAATAACGCCACTGGGGCCGTAACCGCTACTGTGAACGTGACCGCGGGAGCCTGCACAATCGGTGGGAATACACTCAACTTTGGCCTGGCAACGACCTCTCAGCCTGTTAGCATCCAGGCTCCTACCAGTGCCACTGCCACGTCCTGCACCCTGACGCTATCGAATCCCAGCGCAGGCGCGACTTTGGGACCTCAGAGCACCGTTACGGTTGCGGTCGCTGCGACTGTTGTGACTCCGCCTCCTCCGCCCACCACGCCCGGCTGCACCACCGCAGCCAACGTCATCACCGACATCCGTCCCACCAACCGCGTCTCGTTCGCGCTGGGAGCGGGGCAGTCGGCCGCCGTGAGATTCCGGGCGCCTGGCGACGGGCGAACCGCCGGCACGCTTTCCTCGGTGCAAACCCCCGGCTACACCATTCCCCCGAATGTCCAGGTCAACGTCGCGGAATGCCCGGGTGATTTCACCACGTCGCTCGGAGACGCGTGCACCAGCTATTCGCCCGGGGAAAACTCGACGACGCAGTTCTTGGTGGGCGGCGGGCCGTTCTGGTTCTGCGTGATCGACCCGACGAAGACCTACTACCTCAACGTCCGCTTCCCCGGCTGCACGGGCACCTGCGGCGCGCTGGTGGACATGTACTAGCCACCGCACCCTCCCGGGCCCGCATGAGAACCATGCGGGCCTTTTTTCTTCCCGAGCCGCGCCCCTCATGAAAACCATCGCCTTCGTTGCCTGCCTGTTCGCCGCCTCGTCAGCGTGGGCCCAGGCCCCCGCCCCCGCGGGCAAGCCCCTCATCACCAACGGTTCGGTCCAGGTCACCAGCGAGGATTTCGAGGCCTTCCTCCTGCGCGCCCCTGAAGACATTCGTCCGGAGCTCCGTGCAAGCGCGGACCGCGTTGCCAAGGCGCTGGAAACCATCTACGCCAACCGAGTGCTGGCTGACGAGGCCCGCAAGATCGGCCTGGACAAGGATCCGCGCGTGCAGCTGCGCATGAAGCAGATCAACGAAAGCTATCTCGCGCAGCTCTGGATGAACGAATACCCGAAGACCGTCCAGACGCCCGATTTCACCGTGAGAGCGCAGGAAATCTACAAGCTCGACAAGGCGAGGTTCACCGAGCCCGCCCGGATCAACGCGACGCACATCCTGATTTCCCTCGAGGGGCGCACCCGCGAAATGGCGCTCGCCCGCGCCAACGAGGTGGTTGCCAAGGCCCGGCCCGACGAGAATTTCGCCGCGCTCGCGAAGAACTACACGGACGACCCCAATTTCGCGAAGACAGGCGGGCGCTTCGAGGAGGTTGCGGCCAAGGATCTCGAGAAGCCCATCGCCGACGCGATCTTCGCGGCTTCGCCGGGCGCCGTCGTCGGTCCGATCGAAACCAAGGGTGCATTCCACGTCGTGCGCGTGGAAAGCAAGCTTGCATCGCGGTTGCGGCCGTTCGAGGAAGTGAAAGACACCCTCGTGACCCTCGAGCGCGAAAGGTTCACCAATCTCGCCACCGATCGGCGCGCTGGCGAGCTCAAGAACACGCCCCAGACCAAGGTCTACGAGGACAACATCAGCGCGCTCATCGTGAATGTCGACCGCGACGCCGTCGACCGCGCGCACCGGCCACCGCTTGCAGGTTCGCAGCCCCGCTGAGCGCCCCCGGCCGTGATCTGGCGCCACCGTTGGCTGCTGTGGTCCTTCGCGCGCCGTGAAATCCTGAATCGGTACGCCGGCTCGGCGGCCGGCATCGCCTGGGCTCTCGCCCACCCGCTTGCGCTCCTCGCCGTCTACGCCTTCGTCTTCACGGGCGTCTTCCGGGTGAAACTCCCGCCCGAGATCGGCACCGCAGGCTACACCGCATTCGTCGCCGTCACGCTCTGGCCCTGGCTCATGTTCGCCGACGGCCTGGACCGCGGCATGGCCTCGGTGCAGGAGAACGCGGGCCTCATCCGCAAGGTCGCCTTCCCGCACCAGCTGGTGGTGCACGCGGCGGTACTCGCGAGCTTCGCGGTGCACGTGGCCGGTTACCTCGCCGTGCTCCTCGTGCTGCGCCTTGCCGGCGAGCCGCTGCACCTTTCGGGGCTTCCCTGGGCCTTCGTGCTGCTGCTCCTCCTCGCCATGGGCACCACGGGGCTCGCCGCCGTCCTCGCGACGCTGCAAACGCTCCTGCGCGACGTGAAGCAGGTGGTAGGGGTGGCGATCACGCTGCTCTTCTACGCCACGCCGATCCTGTATCCCGCCTCGCTCGTCCCGGCCGCGCTCAAGCCCGTGATCGGCCTGAACCCCCTCGCGTGGATCGTCGAGCGGCTGCGCGAGGTGCTGCTCACCGGCGCGGGTCCCTCGCCCCTCGATCTGGCGATCGCCCTCGGCAGCGCCTTGACGCTTGCCGCGGGCCTGGCGTTCTTCGAGCGCGTTTCGCCGTATTTCGAGGACTTCCTGTGACCGGCGAGGTGCTCATCCGCTTCGCCGGGGTCGGAAAGGATTACCCCAAGCTCGACACCGCAGCACGCCGCCTTTCGACACTTTTCGCTCTCGTCGCGGGCCGGACGGACATCCCGCATTTCCGCGCGCTCGACGGCATCGACCTGGAACTCAGGCGCGGCGAATCGCTCGGCCTGGTAGGCGTGAACGGGGCGGGCAAGTCCACGCTGCTCAAGATAATCGCCGGGGTCGTGCGGCCCACGCGCGGCACCGTGGAGGTGAAGGGGCGCGTGTCCGCCCTGCTCGAGCTGGGGAGCGGCTTCCATCCCGAGTACACCGGGCGCGAGAACATCTACCTCTCGGCCGCGCTGATGGGGCTCACCCGGACCCAGGCGCGCGAGCGCATCGACGCCATCATCGAGTTCGCGGACATCGGCGAGCACATCGACCAGCCCATCAAGCACTACTCCTCGGGCATGGCGGTGCGCCTGGGCTTCGCGGTCGCCTCGGCGCTCGATCCCGAGGTGCTCATCACGGACGAAGTGCTGGCGGTCGGCGACGAGTCGTTCCAGAAGAAGTGCATCCGCTGGATCGACGACTACCTCGACGGCGGCGGGACGCTGCTCCTCGTCTCGCACAGCATGTTCCATGTGCAGTCGCTGTGCCGCCGCGCGATCTGGCTGCATGAGGGGCAGGTGCGAATGACGGGCACCGCCTTCGACGTGACGCGCGAATACCTCACCTGGCACGAGGAGCGATCGCGCAAGGACCCCAAGGTCGCGCGCCCGGTGTCCGCGGAGATGCCGCAGATCGTCGAGACCTGGATCGAGGACCGGGACGGTGTCCCGCGCACGACCTTTGCGATGGGGGAGGACGTCGTGCTCCAGGGCGTCGCCCGCGGCGCGGAAGGGCGCGCCCCGGTGATCCTGGTGGGCCTCGTGCGCGCCGACGGGGCGCCGGTGTTCGGCACGCACAGCGACGACGCAAACTACGCGCCCGCGCCGCTCGGCGACGGGCGATTCGCGTTCGGGCTGTGCCTGCGCGCGATCCAGCTCCTGCCCGGCAAGTACGTGACCCGCGCGCACGCGCTCGACCCCGAGGGACTTCGCCTCTTCGATACGGTTGAGGCCGAGTTCGTCGTCACCGGGGAGACCCGGGACTACGGGTTCGTGCGCCTCGATCACTGTTGGCAGCCGGGTCGTGGCGGACGTACGGGCGCCTGAGGGCCAGCCCCTCCGACCCGAAGAGTCCCTGCGCGCCGCGCTGGAAGCGCCGTGGGCCCATCACCGGGCCGGGCGGCTGGACGAGGCGCTGGCCGGCTACGCCGCAGTCGGGAGGACCTTCCCGGGCGAGGCGGAGCCCCGGTTCCGCATCGGGCTGGTCGAGGCCGAGCGCGGGACGCTACCGGCGGCGCTGGAGGCCCTCCAGCGGGCGATCGAGTTGTCCGACCAGCCTCGGTACCAGTTCGCGCTCGGCGACGTGCTGGAGCGCCTCCGACGGCCTTCGGAGGCCATCGCCGCCTGGCGCCGGGCAGTCGCCCTGCAGCCGACCCTTGCCGCCGCTCACGCCCGCCTCGGCGTCGCGCTCCAGGACGCCGGGGAACCCGATCCGGCCATCGAACACCTGCGCATCGTCGCGCAACTGCGGCCCGCCGAAACGCGGTCCTGGAACAACCTCGCGGCGGCTTTCCTTGCAACGGGCCGCGGCCCCGAGGCGCAGTCCTGCGCGCGCCGGGCGCTCGACCTTGACCCGGGTCATGCCACGGCCCGCTACAACCTCGGCCGCGCGCTCGCCGCGCAGCAGCGCGACGAGCAGGCGAAGGGGGAACTGGAGCGAGCCGTGGCCGGGGACCCGCGCCTGGCGGACGCCTGGGACGCGCTCGGCTCCGTGCGGGCGCGCACCGGCGAACTGCTTGCGGCCAGGCAGGCGTTCGAGCGCGCGTTGGCGATCGATCCGTCGCATGCGGGTCCGTGGGTGCGTCTCGCGGACACCTGCGCGCACCTGGGCCTTGCCGGGGAAGCGGTGCAGGCTTATGAGCGGGCCGAGGCCCTGGCGCCCGCGGACGCGGCGCGGATCGGCAGCGCCCGGCTCTTCGCTCTGCAATACGGCGGGAAGCACGGGCGGGACGAGGTCTTCGCCGCGCACCGCGACTGGGCAGCGAAGTACGCACCGCACCGCGAACCCTCGCCTGCCTGCGCGAACACGCGCGAACCCGGGCGGCGGCTGCGCCTCGGGTATCTTTCGCCGCGCCTGAACCTCGCGTCGGTCGCGTTCCTGCTCGGGGCCGTGATCGAGAACCATGACCGCCAGGCGTTCGACGTGCACTGCTACGCTGAGCAGGACCTCGACGACGAGGTCACCGCGCGCATCCGTGCCTCGGGCGTGCACTGGACGCCCACGACCGGGCTCGACGACACGGCCCTGGCCAAGCGCCTGCAGGACGACGGCATCGACATCGCGATCGACCTCGCCGGGCACACGCCGGGCCACCGCCTCCTCGCGCTCGCCCGCCGGCCCGCGCCGGTGATCGGCACCTGGCTCGACTACTTCAATACCACCGGCCTGGCGTGCGTCGATTTCCTCGTGACCGACGCCGTGCACTCGCCCCCGGGCGACGGCCAGCCGTTCACGGAGAGGCTTGCCCGGCTACCGCACTGCCGCTACGCCTGGGAGCCGCCCGCGTATGCGCCGCAGGTCATGCCGCCGCCTCTCGTCTCGGGCGCGGCGCCGGTCTTCGGCTCCTTCAGTCGCATGGCGAAGATCTCGACCGCGACGCTCGACACGTGGTGCGAGGTGCTGCGCCGCGTGCCCGACGCGAGGCTGGTTCTCAAGAACGCGGCGCTCGCTGGCGACCCGGAACGCGCTTTGTTCGCGCACTGGTTCACCGATCGCGGCATCGACGCTGCGCGCGTCGAGTGGCGCGGCGCCTCGGATCACGCGACGATGCTCGCACAGTACGGCGACATCGATATCGGGCTCGACACCTTCCCGTACAACGGGGGCCTCACGACGCTGGAGGCGCTGTGGATGGGTCGACCCGTGGTGGCCGTGGGCGGCGATACCCTCATCGCGCGGCAGTCGAAGGCGATACTCGCGACGGTCGGGCTGGGCGAGCTGTGCGCGGCCGATAGCGCCGGCTTCGTGGCAATCGCCGAGGCGCTTGCGCGCGACCCGAAGCGCCTGGCCCTCATCTCGGGAGGCCTTCGCGATCGGCTGCGCGCCTCACCGCTCCTGGACGCGGCCGGTTTCACGCGCAACCTCGAGGCGCTTTACCGCGATGAATGGCGGCGCTGGTGCGCGGGGAAGGACTGAAGCATGGATGAGGCTTCCGCAAGCCGCGGACGCGCCCTCCTGCGCGAGGGGCGGCTCGACGAGGCGCTCGCGGAGTTTCTTGGCCTCACCCGGGAACAGCCGGATCGTGCCGAGTTCTGGTACCTGTGCTCGATCACGCACGCCCAGCTGCGGCAATTCGCGAACGCGCGCGCGGATGTCGAGCGAGCGCTCGCGCTCGAGCCGGACCGCGCACACTTCCGGTTGCATGCCGGGCGCGTGGCCGAGGATCAGGGCGATTTCGCCCGCGCCGTCCGGGAGTTCCGCCGGGCAACCGAGCTGGAGCCCGGCTGGGCGCTCGCCTGGAGCAACCTGGGCGCGGCGCTCCAGGAGGCCGAGCGCATTCCCGAGGCCGTCGAGGCGCTGGCATGTGCCACGGATCTCGACCCGAAACTCGCGCGGGCCTGGAACAACCTGGGACTCGCGCTCGCTGCGCTCGACCGGCCGTCCGAGGCGACGCGGGCGTTCGAACGCGCCCTCGCCATCGACCCCCGCCATGCCCTCGCGCGATTCAATCTCGCGCGCCTCGCGAACAACGCGGGCGACACCGAGGGCGCCCTTGCGCAGGCGATGGATGCGACCCGGCTCGATGCGCGGCTCATGGACGCGCACCTGCTCGTGGGCGACCTCTACCGCAAGCGCCAGGAGCTCGAGCGGGCCGCCGCCAGCTATCGCAATGCAGTCGCCGCGGCGCCGCACAACCCGAAGGCGCGCAATGCCCTGGCGGAACTGCACTGGGAGGCGGGCTCCGTCGATGAGGCGCGCCGGGAATTCGAGGCAACGCTCACGCGCCATCCCGGCAATCTTCGCGCAGCCCTCGGGGCGCGTCTCACGCTGCCCGCGGTGTACGACGGGCCGGAACACCTGGAGGACTGCCGTCGTCGTTACCGGGCCGGGCTCGAGGAACTCCTGGCGGATCCGGGGCGCTTCTCGAAATCGCGTCCCGCCGACCTCCTTTCCGAGGCGCGCTGGACGAATTTCTACCTTGCCTACCAGGGGCACGACGACCGGGACCTGCAGTCGCTCTACGGGGACTTCATGCATCGGGTCCTCACGATCGCCGCGCCCGACCTGCTCGCGCCCCGCGCGCCGCGCTCGCGGAACGGGGGGCGCATCCGTGTCGGGTTCGTCAGCTATTTCTTCTACGGCTGCACGGCCGGCCGCTATTTCGCGAGCTGGGTGCGGGGACTGGACGCGGGCCGGTTCGAGCGCTTCGTGTACTACACCAACGCGCACGCGGACGACGATACCCGCGGCATTTCGACGGCTGCGGACCACTTTCGCCACTTGCCCGGGCGCTCGCTGACCGCGCTTGCGCAACACGTGCTCGCGGACGAACTCGACGTCCTCGTCTATCCGGAACTGGGCATGCACCAGGACACCTTCGCCCTCGCGTCACTGCGCCTCGCGCCGGTGCAATGCGCGGGCTGGGGCCATCCCACGACGACGGGCCTGCCCACGATCGACTGGTTCCTGTCGTCCGAGGCGATGGAGCCCCCGGGGGCGCAGGCCGCCTACCGCGAGCGCCTCGCGTTGCTTCCCGGGCTCGGGACGCGCTATGAGAGGCCTTCGGGAGAGGAGCCGGGCACCCGCGCCGATTTCGGGCTTCCCGCGGACAAGCACCTTTACCTGGTGCCGCAGTCCGTGTTCAAGATTCACCCCGACAACGATGCGCTCATCGCCGAGGTGCTCGCGAATGACCCGCAGGGTGTCGCCGTGATGTTCGCCGCGGGGCCGCACGCGCTCATCGACAGGTTCGTCAGGCGGTTGAAGCCGATTTTCGCCGCCCACGGCCTCGCCACGGATAGGCACCTGGTCTTCCTGCCGTATCTTTCGCACGCGGCCTACCTCGGCGTGAACCGCGAGTGCGACGTGATGCTCGATACGCTGCACTGGTCCGGCGGCAATGCCTCGCTCGACGCGATTGCGATGGGCTTGCCCGTCGTGACGCTGCCCGGCGGCCTCATGCGCGGCCGCCAGAGCCTGGGCATGCTGCGAATCCTGGGGCAGGAGGCGCTGGTGGCCGGGGACGCAGCCGACTATGTTCGCCTCGCGACCGGGATCGCCATGGACCACGCCCGGCGCGAAGCCACCTCGCAGGCGCTTCGCGAAAATGCGGGACGGCTTTTCGGGCAGGGCGCACCGGTGGAGGCGATGGCCGATTTTCTCGAGAGGGTCGCGCGCGGCGCGGTTCCCTGAGCGGTGGACCTTTCGCTCTGGGCGCTCTTCGCGTCCGCCTTCGTTTCCTCCACGATCCTGCCGGGCAACTCGGAAATCGTGCTCGTGGCCGTCCTCAAGGCGGGCGGGTCCGCGCCGGCCGTCGCGGTTCTCGTGGCCACGATCGGAAACACGCTGGGCGGGCTCACCACCTACGGCATCGGGCGCCTGCTGCCTTCGCGAATCCCGGAAGGAAGGGCGATCGCGCGCGTGCGGCGCTACGGGGCGGCGGCCTTGCTCCTGTCCTGGATGCCCCTGGCGGGCGATGCCCTGTGCGCCGCCGCCGGGTGGCTGCGCCTCAACTGGATCGGGTGCACGCTCGCGATGGCCGCGGGCAAGGCGGCGCGCTACGCCCTCCTCGCGCAGGCGGTGTCGCTCCTCTAGCATCCGGGGTCAATGCTGCATTGCGGTAAAATCCCTATTCCCCCCGTGGCGCCCACGGATTGCGAAGCCCGCCAGATGACCGCCCGACTGCGCGAAATCCCGTACAACTACACGTCCTTTTCCGACCGCGAGATCGTGATCCGCCTGCTCGGGCAGGAGGCGTGGCAGGTGCTCGACGCGCTGCGCTCGCAGCGCCGCACCGGGCGCTCGGCGCGGATGCTCTACGAGGTGCTGGGCGACATCTGGGTCGTCAGGCGCAACCCCTATCTGCAGGACGACCTGCACGACAACCCGAAGCGCCACGACGCGCTCGTGGAGTCCCTGCGCCACCGGCTTGGGGCAGTGGAGAGCCGCCGGCAGGCCGACTCGTCCGACGCGGAGCGCAGCCAACGCGTGGAAAAGCTGCTGAAGGCCGCGCACGGCGCAGTGGACGATCTCGAGCGCGAGTTCGACGAGACGACGAAGCTTCGCCGCAAGGCGATGCGCCGCCTCTCGGCCATCACCCGCAAGGACAACATCGCGTTCGACGGCCTGGCGCGCGCCGCGCACGTGACCGACGCAACCGACTGGCGCGTCGAGTATCCGTTCGTCGTCGTCTCGCCGGACACCGAGGCCGAGTGCGCGCCGCTGGTGAGGGCGCTTGTGGAACTGGGGCTCACCATCATCCCGCGCGGCGGCGGAACGGGCTACACGGGGGGGGCCATTCCCCTCGATCGACTTTCCGCGGTGGTGAACACGGAGAAGCTCGACTGGCTGGCCGCGGTGGAGGAAAAGCCGCTTCCGGGCGTGGCGAAGCCTGTCCCGGTAATCCACGTCGGCGCGGGCGCCGTCACGCGCCGCGTCATGGAGGCGGCGGACCAAGCGGGCCTCGTCTTCGCGGTGGACCCCACCTCGGCGGATGCTTCCTGCATCGGCGGAAACATCGCCATGAACGCCGGCGGCAAGAAGGCGGTTCTCTGGGGCACCGCCGTGGACAACCTGGCCTCGTGGCGCATGGTCACGCCGCAGGCGGACTGGATCGAGGTCGAGCGCCTCGATCACAACCTCGGCAAGATCCACGACGCGGCGATCGCGCGTTTCCGAATCCGCCGCTTCGAAGCCGATGGCCGGACGCCGAAAGGCGAGGAGATCCTCGAGATGCAGGGCCAGCGCTTCCGCAAGGCCGGCCTGGGCAAGGACGTCACCGACAAGGTGCTGGGCGGCCTTCCCGGCGTGCAGAAGGAGGGCTGCGACGGGATCATCACCTCCGCCACGTTCATCCTGCACCGCATGCCCGCGCACACGCGCACCGTGTGTCTGGAGTTCTTCGGCGAGGTGGCCCTGGCCGTGCCTGCCATCGTCGAGATCACGAAGCGCGTGAACGGCCAGGGCGGCGTGGCACTCGCCGGCCTCGAGCACCTGGACGAGCGCTACGTGAAGGCGGTGGGCTACGCGACGAAGGCCAAGGCCCACGGGCGGCCGCGCATGGTGCTCATCGGCGACCTCGTGGGCGACGACGAGAACGCGGTGTCGCAGGCGGCCTCCGAGGTCGTGCGCATCGCCAATGCCCGGGGAGGCGAGGGGTTCATCGCCGCGAGCCCCGAGGCGCGCAAGCGCTTCTGGATGGAGCGCGCCCGCACCGCCGCCATTGCCAAGCACACCAACGCGTTCAAGGTGAACGAGGATGTGGTGATTCCCCTGGAGCGCCTGGCCGACTACACCAACGGGGTGGAGCGCCGGAACGTCGAGTACTCGATCGGCAACAAGCTCAGGCTCGCGCAGGCCCTGGAGGAACATTTCTCGGGCGAGCTGCCGGTCCAGACGGACGGCGAGGCGGTTTCGCGCGACGACCTCCTGGGCGACCGCCCCGCGCAGGCCCTCGAGCGGGTGCGTTTCGTGAAGGAGCGCTGGTCGTACCTCCTGCGCAACCTCGACCGCCGGCTGGGCGAGGTGCGCGCGGACCTGGATGCGCTCGGGCTGGCCCATCTCGTCGCCGCAGCCCCCGACGACCGGACGGTCTTCTCGCTGATCCAGCTGCACGAGCTGCGCGTGTCGTGGAAGCTGGAATTGCGCGACCCCCTGCGCCAGGTGTTCGCGGGCCGCGTCTTCGAGCCCGTCATGGTCAGCATCGAGGCGATCCATGCCAGGATCCTGCGCGGGCGCGTGTTCATCGCCCTGCACATGCACGCGGGCGATGGCAACGTGCACACCAACATCCCCGTGAACTCCGACGACTACGAGATGCTGCACGTCGCCAACGAGGCGGTGGCGTACATCATGCGCCTTGCCAGGCAGCTGGGCGGCGTCGTCTCCGGGGAACATGGCATCGGCATCACCAAGCTCGAATTCCTGGAGAAGGAGGAGCTCGAGGCGTTCGCCGCCTGGAAGGCGAAGATCGACCCCGAGGGCCGCTTCAACCGCGGCAAGCTCCTGGCGGGCGCCGACCTCTCGAACGCCTACACGCCCTCCTTCGCCCTCATCGGGCACGAGTCGATCATCCTCGAGCGAAGCGACATCGGGTCGATCGCGGACTCCGTGAAGGACTGCCTGCGCTGCGGCAAGTGCAAGCCCGTGTGCTCGACCCACGTGCCGCGCGCGAACCTCCTCTACAGCCCGAGGAACAAGATCCTCGCCCTGTCGCTCCTCACGGAGGCGTTTCTCTACGAGGAGCAGACGCGCCGGGGCGTGAGCCTGAGGCACTTCGACGAGTTCGGCGACGTGGCCGACCACTGCACGGTGTGCCACAAGTGCGAGTCGCCCTGCCCGGTGGACATCGACTTCGGCAACGTGTCCATCGCGATGCGGGGCCTGCTCGTGAAGCTGGGCAAAAAGCGCTTCAACCCGGGCACCGCCGCATCGATGTTCTACCTCAACGCGACGGACCCCACGACCATCAAGGTCGCCAAGACGGTCATGCTCGACTGGGGCTACAAGGCGCAACGCCTCGCGCACGCCGTCGCGCGCCGCTTCCTGGTGACCCGCGGCCAGACTCGCCATCCGCCGGCCACCGTGGGCCGGCCGGCGCTCAAGGCGCAGGTGGTCCATTTCATCAACAAGCCGATGCCGGGCAACCTGCCGAAGAAGACGGCGCGCGCTCTCCTCGACATCGAGGACGCCTCGGTGGTGCCGATCATCCGCGACCCCGCGAAGGTCACGGAGGAATCCGACGCGGTGTTCTATTTTCCGGGCTGCGGCTCGGAACGGCTCTTCGGGCAGGTGGGGCTCGCCACGCAGGCGCTCCTCTACCACGTGGGCGCGCAGTGCGTCCTGCCGCCGGGCTATCTGTGCTGCGGCTACCCGCAGACGGCGAGCGGGCAGTCGGCCAGGGGGGAGGAGATCACGCTTCGCAATCGCGTGCTCTTCCACCGCGTGGCCAACACCCTCAACTACCTGGACATCAAGACCGTCGTGGTCTCGTGCGGCACCTGCATGGACGCGCTGCTGGACTACGAGTTCGACAAGATCTTCCCCGGCTGCCGGCTCCTCGACATCCACGAATACCTGATGGAGAAGGGCGTGCGGGTCGAGGGTGTGCGAGGCGTGCGCTATCTGTACCACGACCCCTGCCACTCGCCCATGAAGACCCACAACCCGATGCAGGTGGTGAACGAGCTCATGGGCACCCCGGTCGCACTGAACGATCGCTGCTGCGGGGAATCGGGAACGCTCGCCATATCCCGGCCCGACGTCTCGACGCAGGTCCGCTTCCGCAAGGAGGAGGAGATGGTGAGGGGCGCGCAGGCGGCGCGTGCCGACGGCTACACGGGCGAGGTGAAGATCCTCACGTCGTGCCCGTCCTGCCTGCAGGGGCTTTCGCGCTACGACAACGATTCGGGAACGAGCGCCGACTACGTGGTGGTCGAGATGGCGCGCCACCTGCTCGGGGAGCGCTGGATGCCCGAGTTCGTCGAACGCGCCAACCGGGGGGGCATCGAGCGCGTCCTGCTCTGAAGGCAGCGCCGCGGGCCGGGTTGCGCGCGGGGCTGGCCTTCACCCACAATCCCGGGTTCCCCTGCCTGCCGCGACCGCCATGCGCCACCCCCCGCCGGAAACTGATCGTGGATTGTGAACTGTGTCATGGAGCAGGCGGGGCACTCCTCTGGCAGAATGACCTGTGCCGGGTCGTGGCCGTGGACGAACCCGGTCTCCCGGGCTTCCTCCGGGTGGTGTTGCAGCGCCACGAGCGCGAAATGACAGACCTCCCCGCGGCCGAGCGAGACCGCCTGATGGCCGTGGTGTTCGCGGTGGAGGCCCATGCAAGGCAGTGGCTGGAACCGGACAAGATGAACCTCGCGAGCCTGGGCAACCTGACCCCGCACCTTCACTGGCACGTCATCCCGCGCTGGCGGGACGACCGCCATTTCCCGGGGCCGGTGTGGGCGCCCGCGAAGCACGGCACGCCCGTTCCGCCCGCTCGCATTTCCGCCGCAGCGCGCATGGTTGCCACGCTGCCCGCGATGCTCGCCTCGCTGGAGGCATGAGGGGCGAATGGCCGCCAATCCCCCCACCCGTCCCGGTAGCGGGCTCGCGTTCAGCGACGCCAAGAGCTGCAAGGAGTGGCTCGGCGGGCTGCCGCTCACCAACATCCCGCAGGCGCAGCAGGTCGTGCTGGAGGCGCTGCGGGCCCTGAATCGCGGCGAGCCCGGCGGCCTCGAGAGCCTGAAGTGCCTGGAGCTGATGCGCGACAAGATCGCGTTCCTGCAGGGCGAGCAGCGCTCACGCTACTTCGGCAAGACGCTTCCTCTGTCGCACAACGACCACGCTGCCTGGTCAACCGGCCGCTCGCTCCTCGAGGAGATGGAAACCGGCTACCGCCGGTGCCTCGCGACGGCCGAGGCCGAGAAGGGCGAGCTCGCGCGCCACATGCCGCTCATGATGCAGCGCATCGTCCGCTACCTCGGCGCGCAGATGCTCTTCCACGCGATGATCTATCGCCGCTTCGACCCGCCGCTGTGGCTGCGCCTGCACGAGCAGTTCGCCGCCGCCGAGCGCGAGGGCCTGGCCGACGAACGCGTCAAGGACAGCCTGGAGAGCGAGGATGGCGTCTCCAGCGTGCACGAGGCCTACGTGCACGTCGTTCTCACGCAGGCGGCCTATCTGTCGGAGATGACCGCGCAGCAGATGGACCTCCTCGAGTCGCTGCTTCGCATGTGGGCGCGGAAGGTGCGCATCCTCGTCGATGCGCCGGCCGACGGCGAGGCGGGCACGACCTTTCCCCTGGCCGTGGACCTTGCCAAGCCCATCGGCGCGCGTCCGCTGCACGCCGACGACCGCCTGCCCACGCGCCGCGTGCTCGATGTCGAGGGGCTTTCGAAGAGCATCCGGCGGCGCCTGAAGGGCCTGCAGGCGGGCGAGGAGCCGGCAAGCGTGGGGCTTCCCGCGGAGGCGAGCGCCATCGACGCCCTCGCGCAGCTCGGCCGCCTGCACAAGCTCTGGTGCGAGGGAGCGCCGCCACGTCCGCCCGCGAAGATCCCCGACGAGAAGTCCGCGACACTCGCCTTCGGGCTCCCCGAGATCCACTTCTTCGTGACCAACGGAGCCGCCTTCGAGCAGCCCGACAAGGAGCGCGAGCTCACGCGCCAGGAGAAGGACGATCTTGCGGTGTTCGGCAAGGTCACGGAGCGCACGCACCAGCTGCGCGTCGCGGACTACAACTTCGAGCTCGAGAACTGGGGAGTGGTGGACGAAATGCTGGGCGCGTGGCGCCTGCTTCGCCTGCCGACCGCTTCCAAGGGCGTAGCCATCGGGCGGATCGTCGCCATGAGGCTGGGCGATGCCGCGCCGTTCTTTCTCGGCATGGTGCAGGCGCTCGTGCAGGAGACGGATGGGCGCGTCGTGATCACGGTGTCGCTCTTCCCCGGCAAGCCCGAGCCGATCGCGGTTCGCGCCGCCGATTCGCGCAATCGCCAGAGCGCGCAGTGGGTGCAGGCGTTCCGCTTGCCGGCTCTCGCGCGGTTGAGCGTCCCGGAATCGCTGGTGGTGCCGACGGGCATCGCTTCGCGGGGGCGCGGCGTCGAGGTGTGGTCGGGAGGCGCGAAGGAGTCGACGGTCTACGAAGTCCTGGACCGCGGCACCGATTTCGACCGCGTCACCGTCTTCTAGGCAGGCACTGCAAACGTCGCGGGCTCCAGTCCCCGCGAGTGCCGCTCCCACATCGTCGTGTACGCGGCCTCGAGATGCCGCGTGTAGGCCTGCGCGTCGAAGAGCGGATTCGTCGTCCGGGTGGCCGCCAGCCGGGCGCGAATGGCGGCGAGCTCCGCCGGATTGCACGCAAGTCGGCGTGCCATCGCTTCGTACTCCGGCAGCGAGCCCGAGGCCAGCTCGGGCAGGCCCGCCGCCCGCAGCAGGCTGGCCGCGACGCGCCCGGGGAAAGCCTCTCCGAGCACCGTGACCAGCGGCAGACCCGCCCACAGGGCGTCGCTCGCGGTCGTATGGGCGTTGCAGTGCAGCGTGTCGAGGAAGAGGTCAGCGGCGCGGTGTCGTGCGAGGTGGTCCGCGATCGCCAGGCGCGGCGCGAACACCAGCCGCTCCGGCGCGATGCCCCGAGCCTGGGCCTCGCGCCGCAGGTTGGTGGTAGCGGTCGACGGGCCCTCCAGCAGCCAGAGCACGCTGCCGGGAACGGCGCCGAGCAGGCGCATCCAGGCGTCGAAGACTTCCGGCGTGATCTTGTAGGCGTTGTTGAAGCAGCAGAAAACGAACGCGTCGTCCGGAAGCCCGAGTTCGGCGCGCGAGGGCGTGCGGTCGGCAATGGGCCGGTTCGAAAGGTTGGGTTGGTAGCAATGGGGCAGGCGCGCAATGCGCTCTGTGTAGCAGGCCTCGTGTTCCGGGGGAATCACGACGGCATCGGCCACGAGGTAGTCGATGTAGCCTGCGCCCATCGTGCCCGGGTAGGCGAGGTAGTTGACCTGGATGGGCGCCGGGCGTCGCGCGAGGATTCCGCTGCGCGCGCCGGCCGTGTAGCCCTTGAGGTCGACGGCGATGTCGATCTCGAGGTCCCGCAACCGGTCGGCGATTGCGCCATCCGTTTGCGTGGCGACGTCATGGAACCGATCCACCGCGCTTTCGATGCGCCGACGCCACGGATCGACGGACTCGGGGCCGAAGGATAGCGCCATGACCTCGAAGCGCGACCGGTCGTGGCGCTCCAGGACCTCCGCGATCAGGTGGGCCGTCGCGTGATCCTGCAGGTCGGAGGAAAGGTAGGCGAGGCGAAGCCGCTCATGCGGGCGGTGCGCTGGCCGCGTCGGGGCCGGGACGGCCGGGAAGCGGGCCTCGACGAAGACCTGCGCGCACTGCAGGCGGTCGGCGGGCGTCGCGTTCGTCGCGATCAGGGTGAACGGGTCGGCCGCCTGCTTGCCTTCCCGAACGCGAGCGAGCGTGGTCCCGATGACATCCTGGATCCCGTTCCAATCGCACAGTTGCATGAGCAGATGCAGCCAATGCCCGTAGGCGAACGGCACCTCGGGATCGATGGCGATCGCGCGGGCGCAGGCGTCCCGGGCTTCGTCGAGCCGCTTGAGCTCCGAAAGGACGACGCCGTGCAGGAAGTGCAGCCTGGCATTGCCCGGCTCGCGCTCGATAGCGAGCTCGCAGTCCGCAAGGGCCGCGTCGAGACGGGCGAGCTTCAGGAGGGCCACGGCCCGGCCATATCGTGCCCCGGGGAGTTGCGGATCGAGCGCGAGCGAGCGCCCGAAGCCCGCCAGCGCCTCGTCGAGCCGACCGAGGGCCATGAGGGCGGTGCCGCGTCCCCTGTGTGCATCGGCACGACCCTCGGCCAGGCCGATCTCGTGGTCGTAGCTGTCGAGCGCCGCTGCGGCCTGTCCGAGGGCGAGCAAGGCCTCGCCGCGGTTGTGGTGCGCGTCCGCATAGGCAGGTTCGAGGGCAAGCGCTGCGTCGCAGGCGGCGAGCGCTTCCGGCGTCCGGCCGAGGTTCTGCAGGGCGACTCCCCGGTTGTAATGCAGCGTGGAATTCGCCAGGCCGAGTTGCATCGCGCGGTCGTAGCTCGCGAGGGCGTCCTCGAAACGCCCCAGCCGCACGAGCACGTTACCGCGGTTGTTGTGCGCTTCCGGATAACCCGGATTCGCGGCGATGGCGCGGTCGAAGCAGGCCTGGGCCTCGCCGATGCGGCCCAGTTGCAGCAGGGCGGCCCCGAGGTTGTTGTGGGCATTGGCGTTGTCCGCGGCCTGCTTCACCGACTCGCCGATGAGGCGGGCGGCGGTCTCGGCATCCCCCTGCTGCAGGCTCACGAGGCCGAGCAGGTGCAGGGCGTCGGATTGCCCGGGGATGGCCTTGAGCACTTGCCGGTAGATGTCCGCGGCCTCCGCGAGGCGCCCGGCCTGGTGGACGGCGGCGGCGGCGGCAAGCACCTCCTCGAAGCTGATCGTCTGGTCGTGGCGCGGTGGTGAATTCATCTTGGATTCCCGCCTCGCGTTGCGAGGCTCTCGATGGCGTCAAGGAAGGGCTTCGCGGCATTCTCGCCCGTCTGCTGGGCGATCTCGACGAAGCAGGTGGGGCTGGTCACGTTCACCTCGGTGAGGAAGTCCCCGATCACGTCGAGTCCGGCCAGGACGATGCCTGCTTCCACCAGCTGCACCCCCACGGTTTGCGCGATCTCTCGGTCGCGTGCGGAAAGGGGCTGGGCCACGCCCGTGCCCCCCGCTGCGAGGTTCCCGCGCGTCTCGCCCGCCTTCGGGATCCTGGCCAGGCAGTAGGGAAAGGGCTTGCCCTCGATCACCAGCACGCGCTTGTCGCCCCGGGAGATCTCCGCCACGAACTTCTGCGCCATGATCGTGCGCTCGGCGTCGCCGACCATCGTTTCCACGATGACGTTGCGGTTCGGATCGTCCCGGCGTACGCGGAAGATCATCGTGCCGCCCATGCCGTCGAGTTTCTTCAGGATCACGTCGGCATGGCGGTCCACGAAGGCGTGGATGCGCGCCGGATCGCGGGCCACGAGCGTGGCGGGGGTGAACTGCGCAAAGCGCAGGATCGAGAGCTTCTCGTTCCAGTCCCGCAGGGCCCGCGGCGAGTTCACGACGCGCGCCCCTTCGGCTTCGGCGCGCTCCAGCAGGAGGGTCGCGTACAGGTACTCGGAATCGAAGGGCGGGTCCTTGCGCATCAGCACGAGGTCGAAGAAGGCGAGCGGAACCTCTTGCGCGCTTCCTTCGCGGCGCCACGCCTCGTCGTCATCGTCGATCGCAAGCGGGACCACGCTGGCGAGCACGGCCCCGTTCTCGACGAAAAGGTCCGGCATCCCCAGCGCATAGACCTCGTGGCCGCGCCGCGAGGCCTCCCGCATCATGGCGATGGACGAATCCTTCTTCGGATCGAGGCTCTCCAGCGGGTCGAGGATGAACGCGATCTTCATGCGCGGGCGGCGAGCGGCGCCGACACGTCGGCGTTGCCTGCCATCTCCTCGATCTCGATCGCGGCGGCGAGATTCGCGAGTCGCGCCACCACGCCGTACGTGTAGAAGCGGTTGGGGGGCGCGCCCGGCGCGCCGGCACAGTCGGGGGAATGGCAGTCCGTTTCGAAGGCCAGCGGGCGGAATTCCATGCCGGGCGAGTTGAGGTTCTCGTCCTTTCCGCGCGCCGTGTGCACCCGGTAGAAGCCTCCCACGACGAACTGGTCGATCATGTAGACCACGGGCTCGGCAACCGCCTCATCGACGCTCTCGAATGTGTAAATCCCTTCCTGGATGATGACCTCGCTCACGGCCTGGCCCTCCTTGATGACGGACATCTTGTTGCGCGTCTTGCGGTTGAGGTTCTTCACGTCATCGACGCTCTTCACCGTCATGATGCCCATGCCGTAGGTGCCGGCGTCGGCCTTCACGATGGCGAACGGCGCCTCGGTGATGCCGTATTGCGCGTACTTCTCGCGCACCTCGTCGAGGACGTACTGCACGTTGGTGGCCAGGCATTCCTCGCCCGCCTTCTCGGTGAAGTTCACCTTGCCACATTGGCTGAAGACGGGGTTCACGAACCAGGGATCGATACCCAGCAGCTCCGCGAAATCCTCCGCGACCTGCTCGTAGGCGTGGAAATGCCGCGATTTGCGGCGCGTGGTCCACCCGGCGATCAGCGGCGGCACGACAGTCTGTTCGAGCCCCTGCAGGATGGCCGGGACGCCTGCGGAGAGGTCGTTGTTCAGGACGACCGCGCACGGGTCGAAGCCGTCGAGCGCCACGCGGTTGCCCTTGCGCTGCAGGGGCTCGAGCAGGAGTGTGTCGCCGCCGGGCGCCTGCACTTCGGCGGGTCCGGCGAGGTCGGGGATGAGGCTGCCGATGCGCACCTCGAGCCCGGCGCTTTCGAGGATGCGCTTGAGCGTGGCGACGTTCTGCAGGTAGAAGAGGTTGCGCGTGTGGTTCTCGGGCACCAGCACCAAGCGCTGCGCGTCGGGGCAGAGCTTCTGGATGGCCGACATCGCCGCATGGACGCAAAGCGGCAGGAAATCCGGGTTCAGGTTGTTGAATCCCCCGGGGAAGAGGTTCGTGTCCACCGGCGCCAGCTTGAAGCCGCTGTTTCTCAGGTCCACGGAGGAATAGAACGGCACTTCGTGTTCGGCGAATCGCGTGCGCAACCAGCGCTCGATCTGCGGACGGCGGTCGAGGACGAGCCGTTCGAGGTCGTGCAGGGGGCCGGTGAGCGAGGTGGTGAGGTGGGGGACCATCGGCGGGGGTGGGGGCGTTCGCCCTCGTCGCGAAAGCGGAGGGCTAGTTTAACCCGGCCGGGTGATAAAATTCGCGCCCTGACTCCCCCGCGGGCCCGCGAGGCCGGCCCGATCCCCATGACCTCCCTGCAGACGCTTGCGCTTACCGCCACGATGCCCGCGGCCTCGAACCTCTTCACGGCGCCCGCGTGGTACGGGCACCTGAAGCACCTCCGGGCGGTCCTGTGTCTCGTGGGCGCCGTGACCTTCATGTGCCAGGGCTGATGCGCCTCCACATCCTCGGTATCTGCGGCACCTTCATGGGCGGCCTGGCCAAGATCGCCCGCGAGGCCGGCCACGAAGTCACGGGCTGCGACGCGCAGGTCTATCCGCCCATGAGCGAGCAATTGCGCGATCTCGGCATCGCCCTGCACGAGGGCTACGACGCAGAGCAGCTCGACCGTTGCCCGGCCGACCTCTACGTTGTGGGCAACGCGATGACCCGCGGCAAACCCGTGATCGAGGAGCTGCTCAATCGCGGCCTGCCGTACGTCTCCGGGCCGCAATGGCTCGCCGACCACGTGCTGCCCGGCAAGTGGGTGCTGGCGGTCGCCGGCACGCACGGCAAGACCACCACCTCGGCGATGCTTGCCTGGATCCTCGCCAATGCGGGGCTGAATCCGGGCTTCCTCATCGGCGGCGTGCCGAGGAACTTCCACGTCTCCGCGCTCCTCACGGATTCGCCGTTCTTCGTGATCGAGGCCGACGAGTACGACACCGCCTTCTTCGACAAGCGCTCGAAGTTCGTCTGGTACCGTCCGCGCACCGCGGTCCTGAACAACCTGGAGTTCGACCACGCCGACATCTTCCCGGACCTGGCCGCGATCGAGACCCAGTTTCACCACCTCGTGCGCATCGTCCCGGCCAACGGGCTGGTGGTGGCCAACGGCGCCGAGGCCTCGATCAATCGCGTGCTCGGTCGCGGCTGCTGGACGAGCGTGGAGCGCTTCGGGCCCGGGCAGATGTGGAGCGTGGGGATGGTGAGTCCCGACGATTCGTTCGAGGTCGTATTGAACGGCGCTGCGCAGGGCATCGTGAAATGGGACGAGGCGGGCGAGCACAGCCGCATGAATGCACTGGCCGCCCTGGCGGCGGCCCGGCACGCGGGCGTGCCGCTCGCCACGGGCATGGATGCCCTGTCGCGCTTCCAGGGCGTGAAGCGGCGCATGGAGATTCGCGGCACGGTGAGCGGCGTCACCGTCTACGACGACTTCGCGCACCATCCGACGGCGTTCGAGACCACCATCGCCGGGTTGAGGAAGCGCGTGGGGCGAGGCCGCATCGTGGCCGTCTTCGAGCCGCGGTCCAACACGATGAAGCTGGGCACCATGCAGTCGCGCCTGGCGAAAAGCCTGGAAGGCGCCGACCTGATCTACTGCTATGCGAGCCATCTGGGGTGGGACCCGGAGAAGGCGCTGGCGCCGCTGTCCTCGCGCGCCGTCATCTATTCCGAACTCGACCCGATGGTGGAGGCCCTGGGCCACGTGCTGCGGCCGGGCGACCACGTTCTCGTCATGTCCAATGGCGGTTTCGGCGCGGTGCACGCAAGGCTCCTCGCCCTCCTCGCCGCGAAGGCGGGCCGCTGATGGGATCGCGCGCCTACCGGATCGTGAATGTCTTCACGCGCGGCGGCGTCCTCACGGGCAATCCCCTGTGCGTCTTCGAGGATGGTGGGGGACTGGAGGAGGAGGCGATGCAGGCCCTGGCGCGCCAGTTCAACCTCTCGGAAACCACGTTCATCCTGCCCTCGGAAAACGCCACGGCGCGCGTGCGCATCTTCACGCCCGCCTATGAAATGCCCTTTGCCGGCCACCCGACCCTGGGCACGGCGCACGTGGTTCGCTCGCTTCGGTGCGCCGGCGATTCGCTCACCCTGGAGATGAAGGCCGGGATCATCCCGGTTGCCGCATCGGGTGATCGCTGGACCCTTTTCGCCAACCCGCCGCGCTGGCGCGAGGTGGGCGAGTCGCCCGCGCAGCTCGCCGGAATTCTCGGGCTGGCCGAAGGCGACATGGCGCAAAGACCCCTCTGGGTGAACACGGGCAAGGAGCAGCTCATGGTTCCCGTCACTTCCCCGGACGCGGTTCGGCGCGCCTGTCCCCACGCTGACGTGTTCTCGCGCCTCAGGAGCGAGGATGGCCACAGCATGGCCTGCGTCTTCGCCGATGCAGGCGACGCGCAGGCAACGGTGGTTTCGCGCTTCTTCTTCCCGCGTGGCCCTGCAATCATCGAGGACCCAGCCACGGGGTCGGCCTGCGCCAACCTCGGCGGCTGGTTCTGCGCGACCCGCCCGGGCGATGAAATCACGCGCGTCGTCTCTCAGGGCGACGAGGTGCAACGCCCGTCCCGGCTGTTCCTCGCCGTGACCTCGGGCAAGGTGAGCGTCGGCGGCGACGTGATCGAACTGGCTCGCGGCACGCTCGACCTCTAGGAACCTCTTGAAGACCCTCGTCTACCTGCACGGCTTCATCAGCTCGCCTGCTTCGAAAAAGGCCGTGATGCTGGGCGACTACCTGCGCAGCCAGGCTCCCGACATCGGGTATCGGGTGCCGGCGCTCCACCATCGCCCGGCGCAGGCCATGTCGCAGGTCCTGGAGCAGTGCGCCGGAACGAATCCCGCGGACCTGGTCCTCGTCGGCAGCTCGCTGGGCGGGTTCTATGCGACGGTGGCTGCGGAACGGACGGGATGCCGCGCCCTGGCGATCAACCCCGCGGTGCATCCCCAGAGTCACTTCGGTCGCTACCTCGGGCCGCAACGCAATCTCCATACCGGCGAGCGGTTCGACCTCACCGGGGCGCACGTGAAGGAATTGTCCGCGATCGACCCGCCGGCCATCACGCGCCCGGAGCGGTACTGGCTGCTCGTCGAGACCGCCGACGAGGTGCTCGACTATCGCGAGGCGGTCGCGTACTACGCGGGGGCCTTCCAGACGGTGGTGCAGGGCGGCGATCATTCGTTCGCGAGCTTTGCCGAGTTCGTGCCCGACATCGTCGCCTGGGCGCGCGAATCGGGTCCGGCCACGCCTGCAAGGGCTGCGCCATGAGGCAGATGCTCTTCGAGGAGGATGGCGCGTTTCGCGTCGGCACAGTCCTTTCGGAAGCAGGGTCCGCGTTCCAGGTCGAGGCCGCGCACGGCAAGCGCTCGAAGGTGAAGGCAAGCGCCGTCCTGCTGCGCTTCGACGGCCAGTCGCTTTCCACCTTCGTCCCCGAGGCGCAATCACGCGCGGACGCGCTCGACCCGCAATTCCTGTGGGAGGTGTGCGGCAGGGACGAGTTCGGCTTCGCGCAGCTCGCGCAGGACTATTACGGCCACGCGCCCGCGCCGATGGAGGCTGCGGCCATGGTGCTCGCCCTGCACGCGAGCCCGATGTACTTCTATCGGCGGGGCAAGGGCCGCTATCAGGCCGCGCCCGAGGAAAACCTCAAGGCGGCGCTGGCTGGCGTGGAGAGGAAGCGCCGCCAGCAGGAGCAGGTGGACGCGTGGGCGGCGTCGCTCGTGGCGGGCACCGTGCCGCCGGAACTCGCCGCGAAGCTCGACCCGCTACTCTTCAAGCCGGACAAGATGTCGCTGGAATGGCGCGCCCTCGACCAGGCAGCCACCGAAGCGGGGCTCGCGCCGCAGAAGCTGCTCGCGAAGATCGGCACGCTTGCCGGGCCGGAGGATTACTTCCTGCGCCGGTTCGCCTTCGAGTACTTCCCGAAAGGTCTCGGTTTTCCTGAAGTGCCGCCCGTCGTGGCGCCCCACGGGCTCCCCGTTGCCGCTGCGCCTGCTTTCTCGATCGACGACCACGAGACCACCGAGATCGACGATGCCTTTTCGGTGCAGCGGCTGCCGGACGGGAAGCTTCGCATCGGCGTGCATATCGCCGCGCCCGCGCTTTTCTTCGGCTGTGACCATGCCCTCGAGTCCCTGGCTCGCGAACGGTTCTCGACCGTCTACTTCCCGGGCGACAAGATCACGATGCTTCCTGACGCAGCCATCGCCGAGGCCACGCTCGGGGAAGGGTGCGAGGTGCCCGCTGCCTCGCTGTACCTCGACGTGGATCCCGACACGCTCGAGGTCACGGGCTCCGTGTCGAGGCTGGAGCGCGTGGCGATCGCCTCCAACCTGCGCATCGCCGAACTGGACAGGCGCCTGAACGAGGAGTCGCTGGCCGCCGGAAGGGTCGAGGGCGCGCATGGCGAGGACCTCCTGCTGCTGTGGCGGTTCGCGAGGAAGCTGCGCGCGGCGCGAGGCGCCGGCGAGGAGAAAAGTGAAAGGCTCGACTACACCTTCCGCGTCGAAGGCGGGCGCGTGGCGATCGAGCCGCGCCGGCGCGGAACACCCGTCGATACGCTGGTGTCCGAGCTCATGATCCATGTGAACGCCACGTGGGGCCGGTTGCTCGCCGACGCGGGCATCCCCGCGATCTACCGCAACCAGAAGGGCATCAAGACGCGCATGGAGGTCGAACCCGGCGCGCACGAGTGGCTCGGCGTCACGCATTACGCTTGGTCCACCTCGCCGCTGCGGCGCTTCACCGACCTGGCGAACCAGCGCCAGCTCGCCGCGCTCCTGCGTGGGGAGCCGCCGCCGTATTCCCGGGAGGACCTCGGCGCGGCCGCGCGGGAGTTCGAGGCCGCCTACGAGGCCTATGCCGAGCACCAGCGCCACCTCGAGCGCTACTGGTGCCTTCGCTGGATCGCCCAGGAGGGCCTGGAGGGCGCCGAGGCCACCATCATCCGCGACGAACTGGTGCGGCTGGAGGGAGTCCCGCTCGTCTGCCGCGTCAGCGGGCTGCCGCCTTCGGCCGCGGGCGAGCGCATCCGCGTGACCTTTGGCGAGCCGGATCCCTGGGAGGTGAACCTTCCCTGCCGCTACGCGGGCAAGCCCGGCGCGGGGTAGGCGCTGCTATCATCCGCGCTCATGTTCCGCCCGATCGAGCGACCGCGCGCCGGCCGATGCAACTGAGGCAGTCTCCCCCCGACGCGATCGTCCACTTTTCCGACTACCTGCTGGAGCGGTTCCGGGCTCGTCGTCTCCATGCAGGCTGCCCTCGTGGCTTCCGTGGCCTTCCACGCATTCGCGATCGTGGGGCTGGGATTCAAGGTGCTCGATCCCCGGGGTTTGGACGCCCCGCACAATGTCATGGACGTGGTTCTGGTCAACGCGAAATCGGCCACCAAGCCTGAAAAGGCCGACGCGCTGGCGCAGGCGAACCTGGACGGTGGCGGCAACACCGACGAGAAGCGCCGCGCCTCCAGTCCTTTCCCCGTCATGGAAAGCCGCGAGAGCGCGCCGGAACTCAAGGAGGCGCAGACCCGCGTGCAGCAGCTGGAGCGCGAGGCCAATGAGCTCATGACGCGGATGAAATCGCAGGCCGCTGTCGCGCCGCCCGACCCCGTTGCCGAGAAGAGCGAGAAGTCCGACAAGACTGCGCAGGACCTCATCGAGAAGAGCCTTGAGATCCAGCGGCTGGAAGCCCAGATCCGGCGCGATTTCCAGGCCTACCAGGAACGTCCCCGCAAGAAGTTCGTGGGGGCGCGCGCATCCGAGTACCGCTTCGCGATGTACGTCGACAACTGGCGGCGCAAGATCGAGCGCGTGGGCAACCTCAACTATCCCGGCGAGGCGCGCCAGAGGAAGCTCTACGGGTCGCTGCAGCTCACGGTGGGCCTGAAGACCGATGGCGCGGTGGAGTCGGTCGAGATCAACCGCTCGTCGGGCCACAAGGTGCTCGACCAGGCCGCCATCCGCATCGTGCGGCTCGCCGCTCCTTTCGACCGCTTTCCAGACGCCATCCGGACGGACACGGACATCCTCTACATCACCCGGACCTGGACTTTCACCCGCGCCGACCAGTTGTCGGCGGAGTAGCCCCCGCACCCCTCCCGCTACGGCGAGCGCGCCGCCTTGAAGAGGGCCAGCGCCCGCACCCGTTGCGCGGCATGGTCGACGATCGGTGCGGGATAGTCGCGCCCGATCACGCACCCACAGGCCTGCTGCTCGAACAGCCCCATCGTCCACGGCGCATGGATGAACCGGCCGGGGACGTGCGCGAGTTCGGGAAGGAAGCGCCGGATGAATCTGCCTTCCGGGTCGAACCGTTCCGATTGCGATACCGGGTTGAAGATGCGGAAGTACGGCTGGGCGTCGCATCCGGTGGAGGCGGCCCATTGCCATCCCCCGTTGTTGGCGGCGAGGTCGAAGTCGATGAGGTGGTCGGCGAAGTATTTCTCGCCGCGCCGCCAGTCGAGGAGCAGGTCCTTCACGAGGAAGGAGGCTACGATCATGCGCAGCCGGTTATGCATCCAGCCCGTGGCGTTGATCTGGCGCATCGCCGCGTCCACGATCGGGAAGCCGGTGCGGGCTTCGCACCACGCGGCGTGGTGCTCTTCGGTGCCCGGCCAGTGGATGGCGTCGTACTCCCGGCGGTAGGCGCCGGTGGCCGCGTGCGGGTGGTGCCAGAGGATCTGGAAATAGAAATCCCGCCAGATGAGCTCCGAGAGCCAGGTCGCGGCTCCGTCGCCCGGTGCCTGCCGCGCGGCGCGGGCGAGCTGGCGGATCGATATCGTCCCGAACCGGTTGTGCACCGAGAGGCGGGAGACGCCTTGTACTGCGGGGAAGTCGCGTGCCGAGGCATAGTGCGACATGCGCGCCTCGAAATCGGCGAAGAGGCGCCTCGCCCCCGACATTCCCGGGGGCGCGAAGTCGTCGGTGCCCGGTGACGGCTCGAACCCCATCTTGCCGAGCGTCGGGGGAATGGTTGTGAACCGCGGCCTGGCGAGGCGAGGTGCGTATCGGGCGACCGGGTAGGCCTTGAGATAGAAGTCGTCGACCTTGACGAGCCAGGCGCGCTTGTAGGGCGTGAAAACGGCGAAGTGCCCGCCGGCCTGCGTGAGGACCTCGTCCCTGGCGAAGATGGCGTGGTCCTTGGCGAGGTGAAGGCGGCGGCCCGCCGCGGCGAGCGCCTGTTCCACCGCCGCGTCGCGCGAAACGGCGGCTGGCTCGTAGTCCTCATTGGCGAACACCGCCGTCACGCCGAGCCGGGAGGCGAGCGCCGGAATCTCCTCCCGCGACCGGCCGTGAATCGCGATGAGCTCACCGCCCCGGGCACGCAGGGCCGCGCGCAGCTCGCCGACGCAGTCGTGGATGAACTCGACGCGTCGGTCCTGCCGGGAAGGCAACGCGTCCAGGATTTCGCGGTCGAAGACGAAGACGCAGTACACCCGGCGCGAGGAAGCGAGCGCGTAGTGCAGGCCCGCGTTGTCCTCGTCCCGCAGGTCGCGTCGGAACCAGAAAAGGGAGCTGTCGTAGGAGGTCTTGGGGGGCGGCATGGACCTGAAGTCCGCCTGCCGATGGCGGCCGGGGGGCGTTCGAATTAGAATATGGGGCCGGTGGCAAATGCAAACGATCAATCTCACGGGCCACTTCCTGATAGCCATGCCCGGCATGGTGGACCCGAATTTTTCCCGGAGCCTCACCTTCATCTGCGAGCACAACGAGCGCGGCGCCCTGGGACTCGTGGTCAACCGCCCCACCGACGTGACGCTGGGCACCCTGTTCCGCCAGGTCGAGATCGAGCTGGACAACGAGCTCCTTGCCTCGCAGCCGGTATTCTTCGGCGGGCCCGTCCAGGTCGAGCACGGATTCGTCCTGCACCGTCCTGTGGGCGAATGGCGCTCCACCCTGCCGGTGGGTGATGCCGGGCTCACGACCTCGCGCGACATCCTCGAGGCGATGGCCCGCGGCGAGGGCCCGCGCGAGCGCCTCGTGGCCCTGGGTTACGCAGGCTGGGCGGCCGGGCAGCTCGAGGACGAGATCCAGCGCAACGGCTGGCTGTCCGTGAACGCGGACCTGGACGTGATCTACCGCATGCCCCCCGAGGCGCGCTATGACGCGGCGCTGGGCGCCCTGGGCATCACGAGCCTGAACCTCTCCGAAGTGGCGGGACACGCGTGATCGCCGCTGCCGGGCAAAGGCCGGCCCTTTCCGGGACGCTCCTCGGCTTCGACTTCGGGGAAAAGCGCCTGGGTGTTGCCGTGGGCGAGACCGGGACGAGCCTGGCGCACCCCATCGGAGCCATCGCGGAGGAAGCCGTCGAGCCCCGCTTTGCCGCCATCGGGCGCCTGGTCGCCGAGTGGCATCCCGCCGGTTTCGTCGTCGGGCTGCCGCACCACGAGGACGGCGGCGAGCACGAGGTGGCCCGGCTGGCGGGCAAGTTCGCCCGGCGCCTCAACGCGCGCTTCGGCCTGCCCGTGGCGTTCGTGGACGAAACTCTCACCTCGGCCGAGGCCGGGGCGCGTCTTCGCGAGGCGGGTGGCCGCGCGAAGACGAAGGGCGACCTCGATGCCCATGCCGCCACCCTGATCCTGCAAAGCTACCTGGACAACATGAACAGACAAGATGCGAAGGGGGCAAATGGCCGCGCCCCTGCCTGATCCCGAGCACCTGCTTGCGGCGCTCGCCAGCCGGATGAAACCATCGATGGGACCGGAAACGGGCATCGTCGGCATCTATACCGGTGGCGCCTGGGTCGCTGAGCGCCTGCACCGGGCGCTCGAATTGAAGACGCCGCTCGGGCTCCTGGCGGTGACCCTGCACCGCGACGACTTCGGCCGCATCGGCTTGCATCGGGAGGCGAGGCGCAGCCACCTGCCTTTCGAGGTCGAGGGCCGCGACATCATCCTCGTGGACGACGTGCTGCACACGGGCCGCACCCTGCGCGCCGCGCTGAACGAGCTGTGGGACTTCGGCCGGCCGCGAAGCGTGCGCGTGGCCGTACTCGCCGACCGGGGCGGACGTGAACTGCCACTTTGCGCCGACTTCACCGGGGAAGTCGTCGCGGTGGATGCCGGCGAGGACCTGGTTCTCACCAACGAGGGCGGCAAGCTGCGGCTCGCTGCCGTGAGAAGACCCGAATGAACCCGAACCCCCAGGTCGATTCGCAGGGGCGCCTGATCCACCTGCTCACCACCGAGGGATTGTCGGCGCAGATGATCCGGCACATCCTCGACACCGCTTCGCAGTTCGTGAGCGTGAACGAGCGCGAGGTGAAAAAAGTCCCGCTCCTGCGCGGCAAGTCGATCTTCAACGTCTTCTTCGAGAACTCCACCCGAACGCGCACCACCTTCGAGATCGCGGCGAAGCGACTGTCGGCCGACGTGATCAACCTGAACATCGGCGCCTCCTCCACGGCCAAGGGCGAAACGCTCCTCGACACGATCTGGAACCTGCAGGCGATGGACGCGGACATGTTCGTGGTCCGCCACGCCGAGGCGGGGGCACCGCACCTCATTGCGCGCCATGTGAAGCCCGGCGTGCACGTGGTGAACGCGGGCGACGGCCGGCACGCGCACCCCACGCAGGGGCTGCTCGACATGTACACGATCCGCCACTACAAGAAGGATTTCACGCGTCTCGTGGTCGCGATCGTGGGCGACGTGCTGCACTCGCGCGTGGCGCGCTCCGAGATACACGCGCTCAAGACCCTGGGCGTGCCCGAGGTACGCGTGATCGGGCCGAAGACGCTCCTTCCCGTGGACATCGAGCGCCTGGGCGTGCGTGTCTTCCACGACCTGGCCGAGGGGCTTCGCGACTGCGACGTGATCATCACACTGCGGCTGCAGAACGAGCGCATGAGCGGCCCGCTGCTGCCGTCAGCCGGCGAATTCCACAAGGCGTACGGACTCACGCCGGAGAGGCTCGCGCGCGCCAGGCCCGATGCGATCGTGATGCACCCCGGCCCGCTCAACCGCGGCGTCGAGATCGACTCCGGCGTGGCCGACGGCACCCACAGCGTGATCATGCCGCAGGTCACCTTCGGCATCGCCGTGCGCATGGCCGTCATGGCGATACTCGCCGGGAACGCATGACATGGTCGAGGAACGGGCCGACATGAACCTCAGAATCGACATCCGCAACGCTCGCGTCATCGATCCGGCCACCGGCCGTGACGAAACCGTTCCGCTGTTCATCGCCGACGGACGCATCGCGGCCATCGGTTCCGCGCCGGACGGGTTCCGTCCCGACCGCACGATCGACGCGAAGGGCCTCGTCGCTTGTCCCGGCCTCGTGGACCTCTCGGCGCGACTGCGCGAGCCGGGCTTCGAGTACCGAGCTACGCTGGAATCGGAAATGCAGGCGGCGGTCGCGGGCGGGGTGACCTCGCTCGCCTGCCCGCCGGACACCGATCCGCCGCTCGACGAGCCGGGGCTGGTCGAGATGCTCAAGCGCCGCGCCGAGAGCCTCAGGCAGGCGCGCGTCTACCCGCTCGGCGCGCTCACGCTGGGGCTCAAGGGCCAGAAGATCGCCGAAATGGGCGAGCTCGCGGAGGCCGGCTGCATCGGGTTCTTCCAGGCCGACAAGCCGTTGACGGACTTGAACGTGCTGCTGCAGGCGATGCGTTACGCGGCCACCTTCGGCCACGCGGTCTGGCTGCGCCCGCAGGACTCGCACCTGGCGCATGGCGGCGTCGCGCACGAAGGCGAGGTGAGCACGCGCCTGGGGCTGCCCGCCATCCCGGAGGTCGCGGAGACGGTGGCGCTGCACGCGATCCTGGAGCTGGCCGAGACCACGGGCGCGCGGGTGCACCTCGCGCGGCTTTCCACGGCCCGGGGCGTGGCCCTGGTCGCCGCCGCCAAGGCGCGCGGCCTCGCCGTCACCTGCGACGTGGGCATCCACCACCTGCACCTGTGCGACCGCGACGCGGGCGACTTCAACGCCAACATGAACCTCGTGCCGCCACTGCGGAGTCCGCGCGACCGCGATGCCCTGCGCCGCGCGCTCGCCGACGGAATCATCGACGCTGTTTGCTCCGACCACACGCCCGTCGATGACGATGCGAAGCAGGTGCCATTCGGGGAGGCGGAGCCGGGCGCCACCGGACTCGAGCTCCTCCTGCCCCTGGTCCTTGAGTGGGGCGCGAAGATGAAGCTGCCGCTCGCGGCCACACTCGCCGCGGTCACGTCGCGGCCCGCTGCCGTGCTGGGCATCGAGGCCGGGTCGCTGGTCGCGGGAAGCGCCGCGGACGTGTGCCTCTTCGACCCGGAACGCCCCTGGATCGTGTCGACCGCCGCGCTCGCGAGCCAGGGGCGCAACTCCCCCTTCCTGGGCCTGGAGCTCGCCGGTCGCGTGACGACGACGATCGTCGGCGGCCGCATCGTATACGCCGCCTGAGCCCCCTTCCTGACTGTCGAAACGGATTCCATGGAGAACCCGCTGCTCAACTTTTCGGCTCTTCCGCGCTTCGACGAGGTCCTGCCGTCACACGTGGTTCCCGCGATAGACACGCTGGTCGCCGAAGCCCGCGCCACGATCGAAGTCCTCGCCACGGCGGACGGCGAGCCGACGTGGGACGGTTTCGTCGAGCCCCTCGAGAGCGCGAACGAGCGCCTCGCGCGGGCCTGGGGGCAGGTCTCCCACCTGAACGCCGTGGTCAACTCGCCTGCGCTGCGCGAAGCCTATAACGCGGCGCTGCCGGCGGTGACGCAGTTCTTGACCGGACAGGCGCAGGACCTGCGGCTCTTTGACCGTTACAAGGCGCTTGCCGCCTCCCCGGGATATCCCGGGCTCGCTCCCGCGAGGCGCCGCCTCGTGGAAAACGAACTGCGCGATTTCCGGCTCGGTGGCGCCGAACTCCCCGCGGCGGGGAAGGCGCGGTTCAAGCAACTGCAGGAGGAGTTGGCCGCGCTTTCTTCGCGCTTCCAGGAGAACATCCTCGATGCCACCAGGGACTTCAGCGTCATCGTCTCCGATCCCGCACACCTGTCCGGCATTCCCGACGACGTCCTGGAGACGGCAAGGCACGCAGCTTCGAAGGAAGGCCGCGAGGGGTGGAAGCTCACGCTGCACATGCCGTGCTACCTGCCGGTCATGCAGTACGCGGACTACCCTGCGCTTCGCGAGCAGATGTACCGCGGGTTCGTGACGCGTGCCTCCGAGCTCGGCAAGCCCGAATGGGACAACTCGCCCCTCATCGCGGGCATCCTGGAGAAGCGCGCGCAGGTCGCCGGGCTCCTGGGGTACGCCACCTTCGCGCAGGTGTCGCTCGCCACGAAGATGGCGCAGTCGCCGCCGGAAGTCATCGCGTTCCTCGAGGACCTTGCGGCGAGGGCGAAGCCGTTCGCGCAAACGGACATGGCCGAAATCGTGGAATTCGCGCGCACGGAGCTGAACCTCGCCGAGGTGCGGGCCTGGGACGTCGCGTGGGTGAGCGAGCGGCTGCGCCAGAAGCGCTATGCATTTTCCGACAACGAGGTGAAACGCTATTTTCCCGAGGATGCGGTGCTGAGCGGCCTGTTCCGCGTGATCGAGTCGCTCTACGGCGTGCGGGTAATGCCGTCCCGGGCCGCATCGTGGCACCCGGACGTGAAGTTCTACGCCATCGTGGATGCGAACGGTGCGCTCGTGGGCCAGTTCTATCTCGACCTCTACGCCCGCGACGCGAAGCGCGGAGGCGCGTGGATGGCCGACGCGAGAAACCGGAGGCGACTTGCCGCCGGCTTCCAGACGCCGGTCGCCTTCCTCACCTGCAACTTCTCGGCCCCCGTGGGAGGGCGCCCGGCATTCTTCACCCACAACGAGGTGATCACGCTCTTCCACGAGTTCGGCCACGGCCTTCACCAGCTGCTCACCCGCGTGGACGAACTGGGCGTCTCGGGCATCGCGGGCGTCGAGTGGGACGCGGTCGAGCTTCCCTCGCAGTTCATGGAGAACTTCTGCTGGGAATGGGACGTGGTCTCGCACATGGCCCGCCATGGCGAGACGGGGGAAGCGCTCCCCCGCGGACTTTTCGACAAGATGGTGGCCGCGAAGAACTTCCAGAGCGGCATGCAGTTCGTGCGCCAGGTCGAGTTCGCCCTGTTCGACATGCACCTGCACCACGATTTCGACCGTTCGAGCGACACCGTTCTCGCGATGCTCGGGCGCGTGCGCGACCGGGTCGCGGTCGTTCGCCCGCCGGAATGGAACCGCTTCCCGAACCAGTTTTCGCACATCTTCGGGGGCGGCTACGCGGCGGGGTACTACAGCTACAAGTGGGCCGAGGTGCTTTCGGCGGACGCCTTCGGCGCCTTCGAGGAAGAAGGCGTCCTCAATCCGGCGACCGGCGCGCGCTTCCGCGACGAAGTGCTGGGCGTGGGTGGAAGCCGGCCGGCCCTCGAGTCCTTCGTCGCCTTTCGCGGCCGCAAACCCCGGATCGAAGCCCTCCTGCGGCATAATGGGATGACCGCGACCGCTTGACGGAGGAACCGATGCCCGCCCGATACCGACTTCCCGCATTATTCGCCGTGGCGATGGTCTTTTCGGCGCTGGCCGCCGCGCAAGCCAACGTTTTTCGCTGGGTCGACAAGGACGGCAAGGTTCATTACTCCGACACGCCGCCACCGGAGCCCGCGAAGAGCCTGACCCAGAAGCGGGTGGGCGGGGGCTACGCGGAATCGTCCCAGCTCCCCTATGCCACCCAGATCGCAATGAAGAAGTCGCCCGTCACGATGTACTCGGGCGCCGATTGCGGAGACCCCTGCAAGCAGGGGCGCGACCTGCTCGTCAAGCGCGGGATTCCATTCGGCGAGCGCGACGCGCAGGCCAATGCCGAGGACGCGGAAGCGCTGAAGAAACTGGTGGGCGCCATCGAGGTTCCGGTCCTCGTGGTGGGTGCGAGCAAGGTGAAGGGGTACGAGGAAGGTGCCTGGCATTCGGCGCTCGATGGTGCCGGCTACCCGCGCACTGCACTGCCAGGGCAGGTGCCTCCTCGCCCGCCTGCGGCCCCGGTGAAGGCCGTGCCAGCCGCCGCGCCTCCGCCCGCGCCGGACGCGGCCGCCGCGCCGAAGTAGCGCGCGCCACCCAGCGCCGGCCCCCCGGGAAGGACGACCGGCCGTGAAGCTTGCCACCTGGAACGTGAATTCGCTCAAGGTGCGCTTGCCGCACCTCGTGGAGTTCCTTGCGCGGCATTCGCCGGACGCGATGTGCCTGCAGGAAACGAAATGCGAGGATGCCGCGTTTCCCGCCGCGGCAATCGAGGCCGCCGGCTATCGCTGGGTACATGACGGGCAGAAGACGTACAACGGCGTTGCGATTCTTGCGCGCGAGGAGCCGGCCAACGTCTCGCGCGGCATTCCCGGTTTCGCCGACCTCCAGAAGCGGGTGATCGCCGCCGACGTGGGGGAGGTTCGCGTGGTGAGCGTGTATTGCCCCAACGGGCAGAGCGTCGACTCCGACAAGTACGACTACAAGCTGCGCTGGTTCGCGGCCCTGGCGGGCTGGCTCCATGGCGAGCTGGCGGCGGGACGGCAGATGGCGGTGCTGGGAGACTACAACGTCGCCCCGGAGGATCGTGACGTGCACGATCCGCAGGCATGGCGGGGGCAGGTGCTCGTGAGCGACGCGGAGCGGGAAGCGTTGCGCGCCCTCATCGCACTGGGCTTGACCGACGCGTTCCGGCTCTTCGAGCAGCCCGAGAAGTCGTTCAGCTGGTGGGATTACCGGATGGCCGCCTTCCGGCGCAACATGGGCCTGAGGATCGACCATGTGCTTCTTTCTTCCGCGCTCGCCTCCCGGTGCCGGTCCTGCACGATCGACCTCGAGCCGAGAAAGCTCGAGCGCCCCTCGGACCACGCACCGGTCCTCTGCGAGATCGGGGCCTGAGCCCACCCGTGGCGACGCAACCTTCGGCCCGTGAGGAAGAGCGCAAGGCGCGCCTCGCCCGCTACCGCATCCTCGATACGACCCCCGAGCCCGCCTTCGACGACCTCGCGCGGCGCGCGCAGGAGGCCGCGCACGTCCCGATGGCCTGGCTTGCGTTCCACGACGGAGCGCGTGAATGGGTCAAGTCGGGCGTGGGCATCGCGTTCACCGAACTCGCGGGCGCGCGCCGGATCTTCTTCCGGGGCGAGATGCCGGTGGCCACGGTCGAGATCGAGGACATGTCGGCCACGGAACATCGCGCGCACCCGCTCGTGGCCGGGGAGCCGCGCATGCGCTTCCTGTGCGCGGTCCCGCTGGTGACGCCGGACGGGCACGCCATGGGCACGCTCACGGTTGCCGACCGCATGCCGCGCCGGCTCGAGCCCGCCGAACGCACGGCGCTCGAAAACCTCGCCGCTCTCGCGGTCGCCCGCCTAGAGGCGCGGAGTTCGCCCGCGCCCGAAGCCGACGTCGCGGCCGCCGGGGCACGGGTGGAAGAAGCGCAGGAACAGCTCGCCCGGGAGCGGGAATTCTCCGACGCCGTGATCCAGAGCCTGCCCGGGGCGTTCTTCCTCTTCTCGCGGGGCGGCGAGATGCTGCGCTGGAATGCGCGCATGCAGGCGGCCACCGGATACACCGGCCTCGAAATCGCGGCGATGCGCCCGCTCGACCTCATCGCGCCGGTGGATCGTGCGGCCGTCGAGAGGGCCATCTGCCGGATCCTCGACGAGGGGCGCGAGATGTCCATCGAAGCCCGGATGATGGACAAGGCCGGTGCGAGCAGGCCGTACGTCTTCACCGGCAAGGCCCTGCGCGTTGCCGGAGAGACTTACGTGATGGGGTTCGGCCGCGACATCTCGGAAAGGAAGCGCGCCGAGGAGCAGACGCTGCGCGCCAAGGAGCGCCTCGACCTTGCGCTCACCGGTTCCAGCCTCGCCCTGTGGGACTGGGACCTCCGGTCGAACCGCGTGTACTTCAACGAGGGATGGGCGGCGCTGGTGGGCGCGCCCTTGCGCGAAACCACGGTCGGGTGGGACGAGGTTCGATCCTGGAACCATCCGGAGGACGCGAACCTCCACGAGGCCGCGGTGGCCAACGCGGTGCAGGGCGTGAGCGAGGAGTTCGAATGCGAGTACCGCGTCCGTCACGCTTCGGGCGAGTGGATCTGGATCTACTCGCGCGGCAAGGTCACGCAGCGCGACGACACGGGCCGGGCGTTGCGCATGACCGGAACCTCGACCAACGTGACGAAACGCAAGGAGGCAGAGGAGCGCGCCGAATACCTGGCCACCCGAGACCCGCTGACGGGGCTTCCCAACCGGGTCCTGCTGCACGATCGCCTGGAGCAGGGCATCGTGAATGCGGCACGGCACAGGACCGGCTTCGCGTTCATGTTCATCGACCTCGACCGGTTCAAGACGATCAACGACTCCCTCGGGCACGACGTGGGCGACGAACTCCTTAAGCGGGTGGCCGCTCGCCTGATGGCGTGCGTGCGCGCTTCCGACACCGTGGCGCGGTTGGGGGGCGACGAGTTCGCGGTCATTCTCGAGAACCTGCGCGACACCGATGACGAGGGCGCCCAGCAGGTGGCCGACAAGATGATCTCCGCCATGGGCTCGCCCATGCTCATCGGCAGCCAGCACCTCAACACTTCATGCTCCATCGGCATCAGCCTCTACCCGTTCGACGGCAAGGACAGCGCCACGCTCATGAAGCACGCCGACGTCGCCATGTACTACGCCAAGGAGAAGGGTCGCAACAACTACCAGTTCTTCTCCTCGGAGATGAACGTGCGTGCGCAGGAGCGTCTGTCGATCGAGAATTACCTGCGGCTGGCGTTGCGCCGCAACGAGCTGCTGCTGCACTACCAGCCGCGCATCCGCATGTCCGACGGCGCCCTCACCGGGATGGAGGCGCTGGTGCGCTGGTCGCACCCGCGCCGCGGGCTCCTCGCCCCATCGAAATTCATCGACGTCGCGGAGGACTCGGGCCTCATCGTTCCCATCGGCGAGTGGGTCCTGGAGAGCGCCTGCCGGCAGGCACGCACCTGGCAGCGCGTGCTCGGGAAGGAGTTCAGGTTCTCGGTGAACCTGTCGGTGGGCCAGGTGGCCGACGGCGATCGCCTGTTCGGCGCGGTCGGCCGCGCCGTGCGCAATGCGGACATCGATCCCTCGACACTGGAGCTGGAGCTTACAGAGAGCATCCTCATGCAGAACCTGGCGGAAAAGGCGGCGCTCCTCAACCGCCTGGGCGATTTCGGGGTGGGCATCTCGATAGACGATTTCGGCACGGGCTACTCGTCGCTGTCCTACCTCAAGACTCTGCCCGTTGACGCGATCAAGATCGACAGCTCGTTCGTCCGCGACATCGGGCTCGACGCGAACGACGAGGCAATCGTGCGCGCCATCATCGCGATGGCCCACTCGCTGAAGCTCCTCGTGATTGCCGAGGGGGTCGAGACGCACGCGCAGTTCGAGAGCCTGAAGGCCCTGGGGTGCGACGAGTTCCAGGGCTACTACGCCAGCCCCGCCCTGCCGCCTGCCGAGTTCGAGCGCCGGTATGTCCGATAGGTCGCCGCGCCTGTACTGCGCGGGGTTGACCGGCTTGCGTGCATACGCCGCCTTGTGGGTGATGCTCTTTCACTTCATTTCCATCGTCGGCCCGACGCGGCTGTCCGTTGCGGTGCCGGGCATGTCCCTCGATGTCACGCCGCTCGTGACGATCGGTTGGGTCGGCGTCGATCTCTTCTTCGTGCTCTCCGGGTTCCTGCTCACGACGCATCTCCTGGAGCGCTGGGGCGTCACGGGGCGCGAGGCCCTGATGGGCAGCTATTTTCGTGCGCGCGTCCTGCGGGTCTTTCCCGCCTACTGGGTCCAGCTGGCGATCCTCTTTGCAGTGGCGGTCATCGCTCGCGGGGGGGCACCGGCGTGGTCGGGATACCTGCCTCTGCACGTCCCGATGCTCCAGAACCTTTCGGAAAAGGCGAGCTTCGCCATCAATCCGGTCTACTGGACCCTGCCGATCGAATTCGCCTTCTACCTCTGCCTGCCGGCGATTGCGAGGTACCTTGCGGCAGGGGAAGCGCGGGAGGCGAGAACGGCGTGGGTTCGGCTTGCGGTGCTGGTGATGGGACTCATCGCGACCACATGGGCCTACCGGTACGTGGTCTTTCGCGCCTATGAGGGCAGTGCCGTGAACACGATCGCCTGGGCGACGAGCCAGATACCGGGCACCCTGGACCAGTTCATGATCGGGTCGGGGACGGCCGCCGGATATCGCCTTGCCAGGTCCGTCCGCGCGCCCGGGATCGCGGGCACCCGTGCCTGGCACTCCACGGCGTTGTTCGCGATCGGGCTCTGCGGCGTGGTCGCGATGATGTACTTCATCGACCGGATCCATGGCGCGTACTGGTCCGGACATTGGGCGCTTTTCGTCTGGCACACGATCACGGCCGCATTCATCGCATGCATCGTGCTTTCGATCGTGATTTCCAGTCCGTCGACCCGGCTCGTCTTCGAGAACCGGATCGCACTGTTCCTGGGCACGATCAGCTATAGCATCTATCTGTGGCACTTCCCGATCGCCATCTGGGCAGCCGGCTTCCTGGAGATGTCGGGAATGGAACTGTGGAGATTTTCGCTGCTGGTGGCTCCCCCGGTCATCGTCGCCAGCGCATGTTCCTACTACGGGGTCGAGCGTCCGTTCCTGAAGGGCGCCGGAGCGAAGGCGCAGCGCGGTTGACCGTTGTGCCGCCACGGTGCTGGAATCGCGTCGAGGAGCCGCTGCGTTCGGCCGGTTTCGGGCAAATGCCGCGCAGGGAGGTCTAGGCGGCGCGGTCGATTTTCAGGTCCTGTACCTTGCGCGTGAGCGTGTTCCGGCCGATGCCGAGCAGGCTGGCCGCCTCGATTCGCCGCCCGCCGGTGTGGGCGAGGGCGCGGGTGATGAGGGCGGTTTCGAAGTCGCGCGTCAGCGCCGGCGCGATGCCTGTCTCGCCGCGCGCCAGGCGCGCCGCGACTTCGCGCTCGAGCGCGCCGAGCCATCCGCCATCGTCCGGGGCTGCGGCCGCGGAAACCTCGCCGCGTATCTCCGGAGGAAGATCCGCCACGTCGACGACCTGGCCCGGCGCCATGACCGTGACCCAGTGGCAGAGGTTCTCGAGCTGGCGCACGTTGCCGGGCAGGTCGCGCGTCGCCAGGAACTGGACAGCGGCGTCGGTGAGGCGCTTGCCATCGACGCCGAGTTCGCGCGCGCTCTTCGCCAGGAAGTGACGGGCGAGTACCGGGATGTCCTCGCGGCGTTCGCGAAGGCTGGGAAGCCGCAGGCGGATCACGTTCAGGCGATGGAACAGGTCCTCGCGAAACAGGCCCAGCTTCACGCGCGCCTCGAGATCCTGGTGGGTGGCCGCAATGACGCGCACGCTTGCGGTGATCGGCGTATGGCCGCCCACGCGGTAGAACTGTCCGTCCGAAAGGACGCGCAGGAGCCTCGTCTGCAGGTCCTGCGGCATGTCGCCGATCTCGTCCAGGAAGAGCGTTCCGCCCTCGGCCTGCTCGAAGCGGCCGCGGCGCATCGCCTGTGCCCCGGTGAACGCTCCGCGCTCGTGGCCGAAGAGCTCGCTCTCGAGCAAGTCCTTGGGGATGGCGGCCGTATTGATGGCGATGAAAGCCTTGCCGGCGCGGGGGCTGTGGCGGTGCAGCGCACGCGCCACCAGCTCCTTGCCCGTGCCGGACTCGCCGGTGATCAGGACGGTGGCGTGAGACTGCGACAGCCGGCCGATCGCGCGGAAGACCTCCTGCATCGCGAAAGCCTGTCCGAGGATCTCGGGCGTATCGCCGTCCGCCGGCGGCGCCTCGACCCGCCGGCGACTCTCCTCCAGGGCTCGGCGAATCAGCTCCACCGCGTGGTCGACATCGAAGGGCTTCGGCAGGTACTCGAACGCGCCCCCCTGGAAGGCGGCCACCGCGCTTTCCAGGTCGGAATACGCCGTCATGATGATCACCGGCGTCGTGGGCAGGCGCTCCTTGAACGCCTGCATGAACTCGATCCCCGCGAGCCCCGGCATGCGGATGTCGCTCACCACGACCCGGGGGGACTGCGTGTCGAGGAGGTCGAGCGCCTCACGGGCGGTGGCAAAGGTGCGGTGGTCGATGCCTTCGCGGGTGAGCGCCTTCTCGAAGACCCAGCGGATCGAGCGGTCGTCGTCGATGATCCAGACGGGGTTCATTTCGTCGCCTTCCATTGTCATTGGGGCACGAGCCCGGCTTGCTCCACGCTGCGAACGGGCAGGAGGATCGTGAAGCACGTCCGCCCCGGGGAGCTCTCGAACTCGATGAGTCCATGGTGCTGGTGAACATAGTTCTGCGCGAGCGGGAGCCCGAGCCCGGTGCCGCCGTCCCGGCCGCTCACCAGCGGGAAGAAGATCCTCCCTGCGAGTTCGTCCGGCACCCCCGGGCCGTTGTCCTCGATTTCGATCGCCACCGCGTGGCGGTAGCGTGTCCTGGCGATCGTTGCCTGGCGCGTGATCCTGGTGCGGAAGCGGATCTCGCCTCGACCGGCCATCGCCTGCGCGGCGTTCCTGGCCACGTTGAGGATCGCCTGGATCAGGCTCTCCTTGTCCCCCGGCAGGTCCGGCAGGCTCGGGTCATAGTCGCGGCGGATCACGAGTCCGCCGGAATTTTCGGCCGTCAGCAGCGTCTTCACGCGCTCCATCACCTCGTGCACGTTGAGCATCTCGATCTGGGGGAGGCGATGCGGCGTGAGCATCCGGTTCATGAGCGACTGCAGGCGATCCGTTTCCTTCACGATCACCTGCGTGAACTCCTTCAGGTCGGGTTCCGGAAGCTCGCGTTCGAGGAGCTGCGCCGCGCCGCGAATGCCGCCCAGGGGGTTCTTGATCTCGTGCGCGAGGTTGCGGATCAGCTCCCGGTTGGCCTGCTGCTGCTCGAGGAGCTTGGCCTCCCGTGCGATGCGCAGCTGCTGGTCGAGCTCATGCAGTTCGATGAGGAGCCTGGCGCCTTCCTCATCGACGGGCACGGCCACGCATTGCACCGTCACGGCCTGGCCGCCCAGCTCGAGGCTGAGCTCGTTCTCGTTGAAGCCCGTATCGTCCGCCACGGCTTGCGCGAGGAGCTCCAGGAACCGCTCGTTGCCGGGCAACACCTTCGCCGCGGCCGCGCCCAGCAGGTGCTTCCTGCCGTGGGCAAGTAGCGTCTCGGCGGCGGGATTTGCGTACATCACCTGGAGGTGCTCGTCGAGCATCAGCACGGCGGTAGCGAGCAGCTCGAGCCCCGGAAACGGCGTCGTCACGCTGGCCTGCTCCGGAGGCGATTGCCAATGGTCGCGCCAGCGAAGCGTGCTGGCGCGTCGGCAGAAGGGGGATGCCGGAAGGGGAGACTGCGCGAGGCTAGGGCTTGAGCGCGCCGAGCTCTTTCTTGAGCGCCTCGATATTCTTCTCGTGCTCGGCGACGGTGGCCTGCAACCCCCGGATGCGTCCGGACGCGCGATCGATGTTCGCGCGTATTTCCGCCTGCTGCGCGGGAGTCGGCTCTTGAGTCTGTTGCGCGATGCGCACTGCGGCAATGAGCGTCGGATTCTGCTGTTCCTGAAGGAGGGCCTTTCGCGCTTCCCCGAGGGTCTTCTCCTCCTGGACGAGCTCGTCCTCGAGAATCCTGCGGCGAACGTCGTCGCGTCCCTTCTGGGTATTCCGATCGATCGAGGCGACGGTCACCGGAAGCTGCCGCGGGGTCACCACGGCGACGGAGGGTTTGACGGTCTGCTTGTCGGGTGCCTTGCCCGCCTGGGGCGCGATTCCCTGGATCGTGCTCAGTGGTTCGAGGTCCAGCACGGTCGCGCCCTTCATCGGGCGATTCGAATAGGTCACGCGCCCGCTCTCGTCGACGTGCTTGTAGATCGTCGTCTGCGCGAACGCCAACGGCGAGGCAAGGCTTACTGCAACACCGATCCAGAGCGCTTTCATCACGCACTCCCACAGGCGACAGGGGAGGATCAGGATAGGGAGCGGTCATCGAAAAAGTCAACAAGATCAAAGGCCTAGCCGGAAAATGCCCCATACGTTGTGGTTTGGCGTCGCGCCGACCACAAGCTGCGGCGTCGCGGCGAAAAAGAAAAGGGGCGGACGGGGCCGCCCCTTGTCCGGTGTTAGCCCCGCGACGCGTCAGGCCGAGTAGTACATGTCGTATTCGACCGGATGCGTGGTCATGCGGAAGCGAGTGACCTCCTCCTGCTTGAGCGCGATGTATGCGTCGATGAGGTCGTTGGAAAAGACGCCGCCGCGCGTGAGGAACTCGCGGTCCTTGTCGAGGTAGTCGAGCGCCTGGTCGAGCGAGGAGCACACGGTCGGGATCTTCGCGTCCTCTTCCGGCGGAAGGTCGTAGAGGTTCTTGTCGGCCGGGTCGCCGGGGTGGATCTTGTTCTGCACCCCGTCGAGGCCCGCCATCAGCATCGCGGCAAACGCGAGGTAGGGATTGGCGGTCGGGTCCGGGAAGCGCACCTCGATGCGGCGGCCCTTCGGGCTGGTCACGAACGGGATGCGGATCGAAGCCGAGCGGTTGCGCGACGAATAGGCAAGTTTAACGGGCGCCTCGAAGCCGGGAACCAGGCGTTTGTAGGAGTTCGTGCCGGGGTTCGTGATGGCGTTGAGGGCGCGAGCATGCTTGATGATGCCGCCAATGTAGTAGAGCGCGAAGTCGGACAGGCCCGCGTAGCCGTCGCCGGCGAAAAGGTTCTGGCCGCCCTTCCAGATCGACTGGTGCACATGCATGCCGGAGCCGTTGTCGCCCACGACGGGCTTGGGCATGAAGGTCGCGGTCTTGCCATACGAGCGCGCGACGTTCCACACGGTGTACTTGAGGATCTGCGACCAGTCGGCGCGCTTCACCAGCGACTCGAATTTCGTGCCGATCTCGCACTGGCCGGGGCCGGCGACCTCGTGGTGGTGCACTTCCACTTCCACGCCCTGCTCCTCGAGCGCGAGGCACATCGCCGAGCGGATGTCCTGCAGTGCGTCGACCGGGGGCACCGGGAAGTAACCGCCCTTCACGCAGGGGCGGTGGCCCAGGTTGCCTCCCTCGAATTTCTCGTCGGTGGACCAGGGAGCCTCCTCCGAGAAGATCTTGCAGTAGGAGCCCGACATGTCCACCTTCCACTCGACCGCGTCGAAGATGAAGAACTCGGGCTCCGGACCGAAATAAGCGACGTCTCCGATGCCGGTGGACTTGAGGTAGGCCTCGGCGCGGTGCGCGAGCGATCGCGGATCGCGGTCATATCCCTTGCCGGTGGACGGCTCGTGCACGTCGCAGGACAGGACGAGTGTCGATTCGTCCATGAACGGGTCCATGCGCGCGGAACCCGGGTCCGGCATGAGCAGCATGTCCGAGGCCTCGATGCCCTTCCAGCCCGCGATCGACGAACCGTCGAACGCGTGGCCGGAAATGAATTTGTCCTGGTCGAACATCTTGACCGGCACGGTGACGTGCTGTTCCTTGCCCTTCGTGTCGGTGAAACGCAGGTCCACGAACTTGACCTCGTTTTCCTTGATCATCTTGAAGACATCGGCCGCTGCCATGACTCTTTCTCCTGGTTGAGGGATGACGCCCCAGAATGGGGAATGGATCGGATAGATTAACGGTTGGAGCCCATGGAATAGCAGAAAGCATGCCACGAGACTTGGCTTTCAAGCTATTGATTTACAATGATTTGAATCGGTCAGGCCGGTAACGGCGCACGCTTACGGTGCATCCGGTATGCGTCCGCACCATAATTGTGCAATCGGATGCCGGGTTCCTTTTTGAACGATCACTATATATAGGAATCGCGACGGGCATCTTCCGACAGCTATCATGGCGCCGGGCGCAATGCCCGCTTTTCGCCTGGATCAAGAATCGCTCCGGAATCAATGGACCGTTACGTCGTCATCGGAAATCCCGTCGCGCACTCCCTCTCGCCGGAGATCCACGCGCGTTTTGCCCGCGAAACGGGCGCGGTCATGACGTATGAAAGGCTTCTTGTCGAACCGGGGGATTTTCCGCGCGCAGCCCGCGAATTCTTTGCTTCCGGCGGACGAGGCGCCAACGTGACGCTTCCGTTCAAGGTCGATGCATTCGCTTTTGCCGGAGAGCGCACGGCACGGGCGGAGGCGGCGGGCGCGGTGAACACGCTGGCGCGTCGCGATGCGACGGTCCTCGGGGACAATACCGACGGAGCAGGGCTCGCCCGCGACCTGGTCGTGAACCTGGGCCTCGCGCTGGCGGGGATGCGCATTCTCGTGCTCGGTGCCGGCGGTGCGGCGCGCGGGATCATGGCGCCGCTGCTCGCGTTGTCTCCCGTTGTGCTCGTGGTGGCGAACCGGACGAAAGAACGGGCGCGCGAGATCGCCGACCGGTTCAGGCATTCGGGTCCCGTGGAGGGTGTCGGACTCGAGGCGATCGGCGGTGGATATGACCTCGTGGTGAACGCCACCTCCACATCGACGCGCGGTGAAACCCTGGCGCTGCCCGACGGCCTTTTCGCGCCCGGCGCGATGGCCTACGACCTGGCCTATGGGGGCGCGGCCCGGCCGTTCCTCGAAAGCGCGCGCCGCGCAGGGGCAAGGACAAGTGACGGCCTGGGCATGCTCGTGGAGCAGGCGGCGGAATCATTCCACTTGTGGCGGGGACGCAGCCCGGACACGGCGGGCGTCATCGCTTCGCTGCGGGCCGCGTGAGCCGCTTCGCGCGTTTCGCTGGCTGGGGGGCGCTCGCGCTCGCCGTGGTGTTCGTCGCCTACGAGCTTTCCATACTCGCGCGGCTGGCGTGGTGGCGCGGCCATGACCCGACGTCGACGGCATTCATGGAGGAGCAGCGCGGTCGGCTTCGCGACAAGCGTCCCGCGGCGAAGCTGCGACACCAATGGATTGCCTACTCGCGCATCTCGGCTCACCTCAAGCGGGCGGTCGTCGCCGCAGAGGACGCGAAATTCGCCGACCACGAGGGCTTCGACTGGGAGGCGATGCAGAAAGCCTGGGAAAAGAACCAGCAGCGCGGGAAGGTGGTCGCGGGCGGCTCCACGATTTCGCAGCAGCTTTCCAAGAACCTCTTCCTTTCGGGCAGCAGGACGCCGTGGCGAAAGGCCCAGGAGGCGATGATCACCGTCATGATGGAAAACGTCATGGACAAGCGCCGCATCCTGGAGATCTATCTCAACGTGATCGAGTGGGGCGACGGCGTCTTCGGCGCGGAGGCCGCAGCGCGCCATTACTTCGGCGTGGGCGCGGGTGCGCTCACGCCCGCCCAGGCTGCGCGACTGGCCGCGATGGTCCCCAATCCGCGATTCTATGACCGCAACCGAACCGCGCCGTGGCTCGAAAAGAAGACGCAGATCATCATGGCGCGAATGGACTCCGCGGACGTCCCCTGAAGCCTGCGCGAAAATAATCCGCGCGATCCAGGCACCGGAGCCCGGGTCCACGGCCTAGAATACCGGCGACCCGTCCGGGTCCGCGATCGACCGCCCATGCCCCTGTCCGCCGACAATCTGCGCTCCGCCACGCCGCAGGAACACCTCAACGCGGTGTCGAAGCTGCTCGCCAAGCAGCGGCTGGTGGACGCGCTCGCCCACCGCCAGGGCGAGCAGGAGGGCAGCAAACCCGGGCCGGCCTTGTCCCCGGCCCATCGGCAGAACCTCGTCGATCTGCAGAAGAAGCTCGATGGCCTGCATCCGGCCGACATGGCATTCATCCTCGAGGGCCTGCCCCTGGAGGAGCGCATCGTGGTGTGGAGGCTGGTGCGCAGCGACCGGGATGGCGAGATCCTGCTCGAGGTTTCCGACGCCGTCCGCGACACGCTTCTCGCGGACATGGACTCGGCCGAGATCGTCGCCGCCGCCCAGAATCTCGACGCCGACGAGATTGCCGACCTCGCGCCCGACCTGCCTCACGATGTGGTGCAGGACATCATCGAGTCACAGGATGTCCACGAGCGCGCGCAGCTGCAATCAGCGCTGTCCTATCCCGAGGGGAGCGTCGGCGCGCTCATGGACTTCGAGGTGGTGAGCATCCGGGAGGACGTGACCTGCGAGGTCGCGCTTCGCTACCTGCGGCGTTACGAGGAGCTCCCCGGGCAGACCGATGCGCTGTTCGTGGTCGACCGGAATGACCACCTGCGCGGCATCCTTCCCCTCAAGCGGCTGCTGGTGAGCGACCCGGAGATCCGCGTCGCCACCCTCCTCGATCCGGAGATCGTGTCGTTCTCCCCCGACAGCGAAGCCGAGGAAGCCGCGAAGGCCTTCGAACGCTATGACCTTGTGAGCGCCCCCGTGGTTTCGGCCGACGGCCGCGTGGTCGCGCGACTCACGGTCGACGCAGTGCTTGCCTTCGTTCGAGAGCGCCAGGAGACCCAGGAGTTCGCGAAGGTGGGCCTGCGGGAGGAAGAAGACCTCTTCTCGTCCGTCTGGTCCTCGGCGAAGAACCGCGGCCCCTGGCTCGCCCTCAACCTCTGCACCGCGTTCGTCGTTTCCCGCGTGGTGGGCGCTTTCGAAGACTCGATCGGGCGACTTGCCGCGCTGGCTGCCCTGATGCCGATCGTGGCCGGAATCGGGGGCAACTCCGGCAACCAGACCTTGACCCTCCTGGTACGTGCGCTCGCCCTGCGCCAGGTGAGCGCGGCCAACGCCCGGCGGCTACTCGTCAAGGAGCTGAGCATCAGCGTGCTCAACGGGGCTTTCTGGGGTGGGGTGCTCGGCATCGTGGCCTGGCTCCTCTACCGGAACGTGGCCCTGGGCGGCGTCATGGCGCTCGCGATGATGCTCAACCTCATCGTGGGCGCGCTCGCCGGGCTCTTCATCCCGCTCGTGATGGACCGCTTCGGGCGCGACCCGGCCATCGGCTCGAGCGTGTTCCTCACCTTCGTGACGGACAGCATGGGGTTCTTCATCTTCCTCGGGCTCGCCACGATCTTCCTGTTCTAGGCAATGGCACGGCTCTTCTTTGCCCTGTGGCCCGCCAAGCCGGCGCGCGCGGCGCTCGCCGCATGGGCTGCGACGCAGGCGAGTGCCTGCGGCGGCCGGCCGGTTCCGGAGGGGAACCTGCACCTCACGCTGGTTTTCCTCGGGGAGGTCGATGCTTCGCGAATCGAGGCGTTGAGGCAACTGGCGCAGGATGTGGCAGGCAGCGCCTTCACACTCACGCTCGATCGCATCGGAGAGTTCCGGCGCACCGGGGTCGTCTGGGCCGGATGCCGTCGTGCTCCCGCTGGGTTGCTGGGTCTCCAGGCAGCCCTCGAGCGTGCAATCCGGGAGGCCGGGTTCTCGCCGGACGACCGCCCGTTCGCCCCGCACCTGACCCTGGTCCGTCGAACGCGCGATCCGGTGAATCCGCAGGATATCGAGCCGGTGTCGTGGTGCCCGAAGGCGTTTGCGCTCGTGGAGGCGGCGCGAGGGAAAGGCACCTACCGAACCCTCGCCGAATGGCCACTGGGAGAGGAGAAAACATGAAGGCCGCGCCGGACAGCGCAAGACCTTCCTGAAACAATCACCCGTTTGCGAGGCGCTCCCCGCTCGGTGTCTCCGGCAACTTTCGAAGCCGTTCCGCCGGGTCGCGCCTCGTATTCGGGTTCAGGCCGTGGGGGCCCGGAAGCCAGGGGCTTCCGTTCAGCTCATCGGCTTGATCAGCGGCGTGATGACGGGTGTGACCGACGCGGCAACCATCTTCGCGGGGGCCGCCTTCTTCATCGCAGGCTTTTTTGCCGCCTTCTTTTTCGCTGCTGGCTTCTTTTTGGCTTTCTTGGCCGGCTTCTTCGCAGCCTTCTTCTTCTTGGCCGCGGGCTTCTTCTTGGCTACCTTCTTCTTGGCGACCTTCTTTTTCGCCGTCTTTTTCGCCGCTTTTTTCTTCGCAGCGGGCTTCTTCTTCGCCGCAGGCTTCCTCTTCGCCGCAGGCTTCTTGGTGACCTTCTTCTTCGCGGCCGGTTTCTTGGCGGCCTTCTTCTTCGCAGCAGGTTTCTTCTTCGCGGTTGCCATCGTGTTGCTCCTTTCGATTGTTGGACCGAATAGTCTTCCCGTGCCGGGCGGCAGCTTCGCCGTGGCTCCCGGCACTACCAAGCGCTCGGATTTCTCGATCGAACGGCAAAGCCTGGTGGCTCTTTCCGGTGCATCGCGACGCTTTCTTGTCATCGATGCGCCAGCTTGGTGGAGCGGATGATATGCGAAAAAATCCGCGGAACAGCGGTTTGGGGCGTGTCAAGGGCGACTAATTGATCGAACTGGTGCGGCATTGGTATCGAGTCGATACCATCACCGTTGCGCGTTTTTGCGGCATCGCGCCGCGACGTTCAGTCGATGGGGGACTCGCCGGCGTAGAGGGAGGCGATCGTCTCACGCGGGCGCACCTGCACGGCCCGGCTGCCGTCGACCATGACTTCGCAGGGGCGCGGACGCGAGTTGTAGTTCGAGCTCATCACCATGCCGTAGGCGCCCGCCGACAGGATGGCCAGGCCGTCGCCGGGCGCGATGGCAAGCTCGCGATCGACGCCGAGCACGTCCGAGGATTCGCAGACGGGCCCCACGACGTCGTACAGCGCCGCTGGCCGGTCGAGCGCAGCGAGGGGCGCGATCTCGTGCCACGCCTCGTAGAGCGCGGGGCGGATGAGTTCGCTCATCGAGGCGTCCACGATGGCGAAGCGCTTGCCGGTGTCGAGCTTCAGGTACTCGACGCGGGTGAGGAGGACGCCGGCGTTGCCGACGATGGCGCGCCCGGGCTCGAGCACGAGGGAATACCCGCTTCCCGCAAGGCGCGCGGCCACCGCGGCGCACCACCGCCCGATGTCGAGCGATTCCTCGCCTTCGCGGTAGCGGATGCCCAGGCCGCCGCCGAGGTCGACATGGCGCAGGGGGATGCCGCGGGCGACGACGGCGGCGGCCAGTTCGAGAACGCGCTCGAGGGCTTCCTCGAGCGGCGCCATGTCGAGGATCTGCGATCCGATGTGGCAGTCGATGCCGATCACGTCCAGGTGCGGCAGTCGCGACGCAAGGTCGTAGGCGGCGAGCGCCCGGTCGTGCGCGATGCCGAACTTGCTTCCCTTGAGTCCGGTGGAGATATAGGGATGCGTGCGCGCATCCACGTCGGGATTCACGCGCAGCGACACGGGCGCCCGGCGTCCCATGGAACCCGCGATCGCGTCCAGCCGCTCCAGCTCCCGCTCGCTTTCCGCGTTGAAGCATCGGATCCCGGCTGCAAGCCCCGCGCGGATCTCCTCCTCGGTCTTGCCCACGCCGGAGAAGATGATGCGATCGGCCCTTCCGCCGATGGCGAGCACGCGCGCCAGCTCGCCTCCGGACACGATGTCGAAGCCCGACCCCAGGCGGGCGAGGACGTCCAGCACGGCGAGGTTGGAGTTCGCCTTGACCGCGTAGCACACGAGGTGGTCCGTTCCCGCGAGGGCGTCGTCGAAGGCCCGCCACGCGGACTCGATCGCCGCCCGGGAATACACATAGCAGGGCGTGCCGAAGCGATTCGCCACGTCGGCGAGGCGAACTCCCTCCATCCACAACTCCGTATCGATGCGGCGGATCGTGCTCACGGGGCGGCGGGGGCGGCCGGCGCCGGCGGCTCGGGGAGCTTGAGCGGGCCTCTCTGGCCGCAGGCGCCGACGGCGATCGCGAGAGCGATCCAGGCGAGTGCGCGTATCATGCGCGAGAGCGTAGCACAGGCCTCGCGCCCCCCCATGAACGAGAGCGAATTCCATCGCGCAGTCGATGAAGTCCTTGCCCGCATCGAGCGGGCCGCCGAGGCGACGCAGTCGCTCGAAGCCGATCTCGAGGTCGGCATCCTCACGCTGGAATGCCCCGACCGCAGCCGGATCATCGTCAATCGCCAGACGCCCAACCGCGAGATCTGGGTGGCGGCGCGCTCGGGGGGCTTCCACTTCGCCTGGAAGGAAGGCGCCTGGCGCGACACGCGGTCGGGTGCCGAACTCTTCGCCTCTCTCCGGGAAATCTCGCGGGCGCAGGCGGGCGAGGAGCTGCTTTTCGCCTGACCCGGCGCCTTTCGAAGGTCAGATCCGGATAAGGTATCGACCCGACACGATATGGCGGGCGCGCAAATCCTTGACTTTGTCGTATCGACCCGATACTAATTGGGCGTGCGCGCGGGGCGCGAGGAGGCAAATCGGTGGACAAGAACCCATTGGTGCTGCTGGAACTGGTCGAGCGCCTGGCGAATCTCATGCGCTCGGAACTGCGCAGGGCGGGGGCCGACGAAAACCTCCAGCCCGTCCACCTGCACTCGCTCGTCTATCTTAGCAGGGCAAACCGGTACTCCAACACCCCGCAGGCGCTCGCGGCCTACCTCGGGCTCACCAAGGGCACGGTCTCGCAGACGCTCCTCATCCTGGACCGGCGGGGCCTCATCGAGCGGTACCAGGACGACATCGACCGGCGGGTCGTGCGGCTGCGCCTTTCCACCTCCGGCGAGCAGCTCCTCTACGAGGCCCAGCCCGCGCTCCCCTGGCAGAACGCCACGCGAAACATCAGCCCCAACCGAATCCGCAACGCCACCTCGGCACTTCGCGAGACGCTCGCCACCTTCCAGGAAGACAACGAGGGGGCGATGTTCGGCGAGTGCACCGACTGCGCCCACTGCCAGAAGCTCTCGCAGCGCATCTTCCGGTGCGGCTTGATGGGTGACCGGCTCTCCGGCCCGGAGACCCGGCGCCTTTGCCTGTTGTTCGAGGCCAAGCGCGAGGCGGAGTGAACACCCGCGGCCCGGGCGGGCTAGAGCTTTGCCCGTGCCCGCAGAATCGCGCCGCGGACCGTTTCGGGGGCCGTTCCGCCGATGTGCCGGCGCGAGGCGACGGAGCCTTCCGGAGTCAGGACCTCGAACACGTCGGCGTCGATTTTCGGTGAGAACACCTTCAACTGCTCCACCGAGAGCCGGGACAGGTCGCTGCCCGTGATCTCGGCCTCCCGCACCGCGCGGGCCACGATCTCGTGGGCGTCGCGGAATGGCACGCCCTTGCGGACGAGGTAGTCGGCAAGGTCGGTGGCGGTCGCGAAACCTTCCGCGAGCGCCTCCCGCATCCGGTCGGGACGCGCCGTCACGCCGCCCAGCATCTCGGCGAGGATCGTGAAGGTGTCGGCGAGGGTATCGGCGGCGTCGAAGAGCGGTTCCTTGTCCTCCTGGTTGTCCTTGTTGTAGGCGAGCGGCTGCGCCTTGACCAGGGTGAGAAGGGCCACGAGGGAGCCGTAGACCCGGCCCGTCTTGCCGCGCATGAGCTCTGGGACGTCCGGGTTCTTCTTCTGCGGCATGATGGAGGAGCCCGTGCAGAATCGATCGGCGATGTCCACGAAGCCGAACCGCGGGTTCATCCACAGCACCAGCTCCTCGCTGAGGCGCGAGACGTGCGCCATGGCGATCGCGGCGGCGGCGAGAAATTCGATGGCGAAGTCCCGGTCCGACACCGCATCCAGCGAGTTTTCGCACAGGCCGTCGAATCCGAGCTCGGCGGCAACCGATTCCCGGTCGATCGGGAAGCTGGTGCCCGCGAGCGCTGCCGAGCCCAGCGGCAGGCGGTTCACGCGGCGACGGCAGTCGGCCAGGCGCTCCGCGTCGCGGGAAAACATCTCGAAATAGGCCATCAGGTGGTGCCCGAAAGTCACCGGCTGGGCGACCTGCATGTGCGTGAATCCGGGCATCACCACGGCGGCGTTTGCCTCGGCGAGGTCGAGAAGGCGCGTGCGGACTGCCTTGAGCAGCGCCAGGAGGGAGTCGATCTCCGCGCGAAGCCAAAGCCGGATGTCCGTCGCGATCTGGTCGTTCCGGGACCGGGCCGTGTGCAATCGCTTGCCGGCATCGCCGGCCAGCTCGGTGAGGCGGTGCTCGATGTTGAGGTGCACGTCCTCCCGGGCCACGGACCAGTCGAACGTCCCTGCGCGGATCTCGGCGGCGATCTGCGCCAGGCCGCGCTCGATCGCCTCGAGGTCGGGCTTGGGCAGGATTGCGCAGCGTGAGAGCATGCGGGCGTGGGCGAGCGAGCCCTGGATGTCGAACTCCGCGAGGCGGCGGTCGAACGAGACCGAGGCGGTGTAGCGCTGGGTGAGGCGATCGACGGGCTCGGCGAACCGGCCGGACCAGGCCTTTCCGGGCGATTGAGCGCCGGTCTCGGGGTCATCTTGTTGCATGGAGTCAGCGGCGTTGGAGAGAATGGCGGCGTGCCGAGTATAAATCAGACAGGAGCGGGCATCCGGTTGCCGAATTTCTGCAACCTGGGCGTGATGCTGCGCGTGATCGTCATCGCCAACCTCTTCGTGCTGGCCGCTGGCGCGCTGCGGTCCCGGCAGCTCGCCGACCTGGGCGGGCAGTTCCTTGTGGGAGCGGCGCTCGCGGAGCCGGTTCTCATCGTTTCCCTGACGCTGCTGTGTGCGGGCCGCCGCATCCTGCATTCCCTGCGCTATTCCGTGGCCCTCGTGGTCGTGACGGCGCTCGAGCTCGGCCTCGCCTGGGCCTGGGTGCAGGTCTTCGGCAACATGTTTCCCGACCAGGCGCCTGGCTCCTTCGCCCGTGTGGCCTTCTTCGTCCTGTTCGTGACCGGCATCCTCCTCACCTATTTCGACCTGCGCGCCCGGGCCCTGTCGCCCGCCATCGCGCAGGCTCGCATCCAGGCGCTGCAAGCTCGAATCCGGCCGCACTTCCTCTACAACAGCATCAATGCCGTCCTTTCGCTCATCCGGTCCGATCCGAAGCGCGCGGAACGGGCGCTCGAGGATCTGGCGGACATGTTCCGCGTGCTGATGGCCGACAATCGCGCACTTGCGCCGCTCGCGAACGAGATCGGCATTGCCCGCCAGTACCTGGCCATCGAGGAGCTGCGGCTCGGCGACCGGCTGCGCGTCGCCTGGCGCGTGGAGGGCATGCCCGAAGACGCCTTCGTCCCTGCCATGCTCCTGCAGCCGCTGGTGGAGAACGCGGTCTATCACGGCATCGAGCCCATCGAGGCGGGCGGGGAGATCGCCATCGAGGTCAGGGCCGTCGGCGAGGAGCTCTTCATCCGGCTCACCAACCCGTTCCACGCTTCCGGTGACCGTCATGCGGGCAACAAGATGGCGCTCGCCAACATCCGCGAACGGCTGCAGCTGCACTTCGACGCCGAAGCGAGCATGCAGTCGCAGGTGTCCGACGGGACCTACGAAGTGATCATCCGCCTGCCCTATATCACCGCCCCCCGATGACGATCGCCGACGCCCGCATCCCCCGCGTACTGGTCGCCGACGACGAGGCCCCGGCCCGGGCCCGGCTTCGCGACCTCCTCGACGACTGCCGCGCCGACTTCCCGCTTGTCCTCGTGGACGAGGCGAGAAACGGGAGGGAGGTGCTGGAGATCGTGAGCCGGGAGAAGGTCGATATCGTGCTTCTCGACATCCGGATGCCCGAGATGGACGGCATGGAGGCGGCGCGCCACCTCGCGGGCATGGCCCATCCACCGGGGATCATCTTCACGACCGCCTTCGATGCCTACGCGATCAAGGCGTTCGAGGTGAATGCGATCGACTACCTGCTCAAGCCCATCCGGGTGGAGCGGCTCCTCGCCGCGCTCCGGAAGGCCCTGGCGGCGGCGCCCAGCCGCGAGTCTCTTGCGGCCGCGGCCAATCTGCCGCGCAGGCACCTGAGCGTTCACGAACGCGGCAAGATCCACCTGGTCGCGCTGGCCGACGTCCTCTATCTGCGCGCGGAGCTGAAATACGTGACTATCCGCACGGTCGCCCGGGAGTTCCTCGTCGAGGAATCCCTGACCCGGCTGGAAGAGGAGTTCGGGGAGGATTTCGTGCGCGTGCATCGCAACTGCCTCGTGGCGCGCGCGGCCGTCGAGGGTTTCGAGCGCAACGCGCAGGAAAGCGAGTCCGGATGGGCGGTCGTCATCCGCGGGACCGGCGAGCGCCTCGCGGTGAGCCGTCGCCAGCAGCACGTGGTGAAGGAGTTCCGCTGACTTCGATCATCACCGGGCGGCCTCCTTTGGCCATCGGGAATGGTTGATGTTGCAGCGTGTCGGCCGCGACCGTCGGCGGCTTGCCGGCGATCCTCCAAGGGAGCCCCTCGCCGGGTGCCTTGACGGTCTACTCCCAGTACGGCGGATCGCCGAAGGCCTTCTTGAGGTGCTCGATGAAGAAGCGGACTTTCGCGGCCAGCAGCCGCCGCTCGGGGAAGACGGCGTAGATGTTGTTGCCGGGCACCGCGAACTCGTCGAGCACGGACACGAGGCGGCCCTTTTTCACCTCCTCGCTCACCTCCCAGGCGCTGCGAAATGCCAGGCCCTCGCCGGCGATGGCCCACCGCGTGAGCACTTCGCCGTCGTTGCATTGCAGGTTTCCGCTCACCTTCATCGTGACCGGCTTGCCTCGATCGTGGAACGACCAGGTGTCGGCTACCCCGTCCTCGGTGCTGGTCACGAGGCAGTTGTGCCGTGCCAGGTCGGTGAGACTCCCCGGCCGGCCGGCCAGCTTGAGGTACGACGGCGACGCACACACGACGCGGTGGTTCCGCGCAAGCTTCACCGCCACCAGGTCGGCGCTTTTCAGGTCGGCGATGCGAATGGCGAGGTCGAAGCGCTCGTTCTTGAGATCGACGAGGCGCTCCGACAGGTGCAGCTGGACGGCGAGATTCGGGTGCGCGGCGAGGAAGCCGGGCAGGTGCGGGGCGATGTGCTTGCGGCCGAAGGCGGTCGGCGCCGTGACGATCAGTCGCCCGGCCGCGCTCTTGGCACCCACGGTGAGCGCGTCTTCCGCCGAGCGCAGCTCCTCGAGGACCCGGTGGCAGTCCTCGTAGAACGCGGCACCCTCCGGTGTCAGGGTCACCTTGCGCGTGGAGCGCTTGAAGAGCTTGACCCCGAGGCGCTCTTCCATCTGGTCGATGCGGCGGCCGACCATCGCCGGCGTGATGCCTTCCTCGCGCGCAGCCGCGGACAGGCTGCTGCGCTGGGCGACATCGACGAAAGTCGTCAATTCCTTGAACTTGTCCATGGTCGACTGGAAGTATAAGACCTTTTGCAGATGCGGGCGATTACCGCCATCCTTGTGACATAATAAAATGTTGTGTCAACAACGGGATTGCCCACCGGCCGAAAGTGGCGTCGAGCGTCCCGAAGCCCCGGAAAGGTGAACCATGAATACCCAGATCGTCCTGCCCGCAGGAATGGAAATCACGGCCGCGCTCCGGCCCGAACACGCCCGCGTGCTGACTCCCGCTGCCCTCGAATTCGCGGCCAGGCTGCTGCGCCGGTTCGGCTCGCGCCGCGTGGAGCTGCTGGCCGCCCGCGCCGCCCGCCAGAAGGAGTTCGACGCCGGCAAGATGCCCGATTTCCTGCCTTCCACGAAGTCCGTGCGCGACTCGGACTGGAAGGTCGCCGACCAGCCGGAAGACATTCTCGATCGCCGCGTCGAGATCACCGGGCCGACCGACCGGAAGATGGTGATCAATGCCCTCAACTCAGGCGCCTCCACCTTCATGGCCGATTTCGAGGACGCCAACTGCCCCACTTGGGAGAACATGATCGAGGGCCAGGCGAACCTCGCCGACGCCATTCGCCGCACGATCACCTTCGAGCAGAACGGCAAGCAGTACAAGCTCAACGAGAGGACCGCCGTCCTCTTTCCCCGCCCGCGAGGCTGGCACCTGGACGAAAAGCACGTGTTGCTGGACGGCAATCCCGTCGCCGGCGGCATCTTCGACTTCGCGCTCTACTTCTTCCACAACGCGCGGGAGCTTCTTGCGCGCGGAAGCGGCCCGTACTTCTACCTGCCGAAGATGGAGTCGCACCTCGAGGCGCGCCTGTGGAACGACATCTTCACGGTGGCGCAGAAGGAACTGGGCGTGCCCCACGGATCGGTCAAGGCCACCGTCCTCATCGAGACCGTCGTCGCCGCCTTCGAGATGGACGAGATCCTGTGGGAGCTGCGCGATCATTCCGCGGGGCTCAACATCGGCCGTTGGGACTACATCTTTTCCTGCATCAAGAAATTCCGCTCCCATCCCGATTTCTGCCTTGCGGACCGTGCGCAGGTCACCATGACCTCGCCGTTCATGCGTGCCTACGCGCTGCTTCTCGTGAAGACCAGCCACCGGCGCAACGCCCCGGCCATGGGCGGAATGACCGCGCAGATCCCGATCAAGAACGACCCGGCGGCCAACGAGGCCGCCATGGAGAAGGTGCGCGCCGACAAGCTGCGCGAGGTGACCGACGGATGCGACGGCACCTGGGTCGCTCACCCTGGCCTGGTGCCGATCGCGAAAGCGGTGTTCGACGAGCACATGCCGCAGCCGAACCAGTACACGAAGCAGCACCCCGAGGTGCACGTGAGCGCGAAGGAGCTCCTCGACTTCAGGCCGGAGGCGCCCATCACCGAGGCGGGGCTTCGCAACAATGTGCAGGTGGGCATCCAGTACATCGGCTCCTGGCTGGGCGGCAACGGCTGCGTGCCGATCTTCAACCTGATGGAGGATGCGGCCACCGCGGAAATCTCGCGCTCGCAGGTGTGGCAGTGGATCCGCTCGCCCAAGGGCGTGCTGGCCGATGGCCGCAAGGTGACCAAGGCGCTATTCCACGAGATCCTGGTGGACGAGCTGAAGAAGACACCCTCCATCGTGGGTGCCGAGGCCTACGCGGCCGGCAAGTATGCGCAGGGCGCGAAGCTCTTCGAGGAAATCACGGCTTCCGACGATTACGTGGAGTTCCTCACGCTGCCCGCCTATCGCGCCCTCGCCTGAACCGGACTTCACCCGGCTCCCCCCCCTGAAGACGAGGGGGCGCAATTCTCCAGGCGACGCTAGTCCGGCATGCGCCAGACGGTGCCGCACTTGCGGCAGCGCACGCGCAGCCAGGGGTAGGGCAGCGCCGTGTCCTGCGGGTCCAGGTAGGGTTCTTGCGTCGTGTGCCCCGAGGCGAGAATCTCGAAGCGCCCGTAGGTCGTGCAGGTGGGGCAGGTCGAGCGGCTGCCGTAGGCTTCTGCGCGCTCGAGCACCTCTATGTAGCGGCGCCAGGAATACCAGCCCAGCGCGGCTGCGCCGAAGACGATCACGAGGAGCGACATCGGCTTCCAGCCGAACTCGGCGAGGTCCACTGCCTCCAGGCATGCCGCGACCGTGATTCCCGACAGGAAGCAGGTCGTGAACGAGAGGTGGCTGTCGATGAGCTGCCGCTCGTACCACTTGCGGAAGCCAACCTTGCCGATGCGGGACGCGATGTCCATTTGCCGAGGATGCTCGCAGGCAACGCGCACGGTTGCAAGGCACCGGGACGGGCGGGAGAACCCGGCAAGCGCCCGCTATCGAGTGGCGGGTAGAGGCGTCGGGCGCGGCAGCGGCCTTACCGGCGGACGGATGGGCGGATACGGACCATTGCCCGGGAACCCCCTGACGTATACGGGCGATTCCCGGGCCGCCTCGCGCTCCATCGCCTCGCGCTCGAGTTGCGCTTCGCGCAGGCGGGCTTCCTCGCGCAGGCGGGCTTCCTCGCGCTCGCGCGCCGCCCGCTCTTCCAGTTTCCGGCCCGCCTCCTCGCCCTGCTTCAGGATGCGCTCGCGCTGCGCAGGGTCGTAGTCCGTGTTCGCGGGGGTGGCATCGATCCGGCGCCCCTCGTCCGTCTTCGGGCAGGGCGCTTGCTGGTAGGTGACCTTGCCGTCTGGAGAGGCGCAGCGGAAGACTTCCTGGGCATGAGCCGAAGCAGGCGCGAGGATCGCCAGCGCCATCACGACGACCCGGTGCGCTTGACTCATCATCCGCACCGGTCAGGACGCGGGCTTCGGCTTCGGACGTGCAAGCCCAGGCGGGCCGGGCCAGCCCCACGGCGTATCCCACACCGGCGGCTCGTCCGCGGGGCGGGATTCCTTCAAGCGCTCCAGGCGGGCACGTTCCTCGCGTTCGCGCCGCTCGAGATACGCCTGCCGTTCGCGCTCGCGCGCCTCGAGGACGAACTCCCTCGCGAGCGGGTCGCCCCGGTAGGCCTCGCGCTCCAGCATCTTTCGCGCGACGGGGTCGGCGGCGTCGCCGTGCGTGGTGTCGACGCGCTTCTCGGAACCCTTCGCCGGGCAGGGCGTCTCCTGGTAGGTAACGGCGCCGTTCGGGCTCGCGCACCTGTAGATCGTCTGCGCCGATGCCGCAACGGGGCCGACGGCCAGGATGGCGAGGACGAAAACCGGACGCGGCCTCATTCGATCCCCGATGCCTGTGCCTGGAGGTCCGCGTGATAGCTGGAACGCACCATCGGTCCGCAGGCGGCGTTGGCGAAGCCCATCTTTGCCGCCGCCACCTCGAACATCCGGAACTCGTCGGGATGCACGAAGCGCGCCACGGAAAGGTGGCTCCTCGAGGGCTGCAGGTACTGGCCGATGGTCAGCATGTCCACGCCGTGGGCGCGCAAGTCCGCCATGACCGCGAGGATCTCCTCGTTCGTCTCGCCCAACCCGACCATGAGGCCCGACTTGGTGGGCGGCCCGGGGTGCGCAGCCTTGAAGTCCCCGAGGAGCCGGAGCGAATGCGCGTAGTCGGAACCGGGCCGGGCCTGCGCGTAGAGTCGCGGCACCGTCTCGAGGTTGTGGTTCATCACGTCGGGCGGCGCCGCGGCCAGGATGGCCAGAGCGCGGTCGAGGCGGCCCCGGAAATCGGGGGTGAGGATCTCGATCCGGGTCGCGGGCGAAAGGCTGCGCACGGCGCGGATGCAGTCCACGAAATGCTGCGCGCCGCCGTCCCTCAGGTCGTCGCGGTCGACGCTCGTGATCACGACGTAGCGAAGCTTCATCGCGGCGATCGTCTCGCCCAGGTGGCGGGGCTCGTCTGCGTCCAGCGGCTGCGGGCGCCCGTGGGCGACATCGCAGAACGGGCAGCGGCGCGTGCACAGGTCGCCCATGATCATGAACGTGGCGGTGCCGTGGCCGAAGCATTCGCCGATATTGGGACAGGAAGCTTCCTCGCAGACGGTGTTCAGCTTCGCGTCGCGCAGGATCTTCTTGATCTCCTGGAAGCGTTCCCCGCCCCCGGCGCGGACGCGGATCCAGTCGGGCTTGCGCAGGGGCTCGGACGCGACCACCTTGATGGGGATGCGCGCGGTCTTTCCGGCGCGCTTCGCGTCGAGCTTGCTCTCGGGAGTCCGGGTGTCGGCCATGGCGGGAATCAGGGAGCGAAGAGCGCGTCGAGAAGGGTCGCCTGCCAGCGCTGCTGCACTGCGGCCATCGTATCACGCACGCCCAGGTCGGCCAGGCGCGTGGCCGCGAGCCCCGGATAGCCGCACGGGTTGATGCGGGAGAACGCCGCGAGATCGGCATTCACGTTGAACGCGACGCCGTGGAAGGAGCAGCCGCGGGACACGCGCAGCCCGATGGCCGCGATCTTGGCGCCGCTCACATAGACGCCCGGCATGCCCGGTCGCCGTTCGCCGGCGATGTTGTACCCGGCGAGAACCTCGATCACCGACTGCTCGAGGCGCCGCACCAGATCCTTCACTCCGAGTCCCGCGCGCTTCAGGTCGAGCAGGACATAGGCAACCAGTTGCCCGGGGCCGTGGTACGTCACCTGGCCGCCCCGGTCGATGCGCACGACCGGGATCGATTGCGCGTCCAGCACGTGCTCCGGCTTCGCGGCGAGGCCGAGGGTGAACACCGGCGGGTGCTCGACGAACCACAGCTCGTCGGGGGTGGCGGCGTCGCGCGCCTTCGTGAACGCCTGCATGGCCCGCCACACCGGCTCGTATTCCGCGCGCCCGAGTGCGCGGATGGCCGGCTCGTGGCGAGCCCCGACTCCGGCCCGCTGGCCATGCGGCGTGGGATTCATTTCCCCGTCTCTCAGAGCACCATCCTCACCATCGGGTGGCCGGACAGGTCCCTGTACAGTGCGTCCAGCTGCTCGCGCGAGCGCGCGTTGATGGTGACGGTGAGCGAGAGGTAGGTGCCCGCCTTCGACGGGCGCATTTCCATCGTGGCCGGCTCGAAATCGGGCGCGTGGCGCATCACTACTTCGAGGATGGCCTGCGCATATCCTTCCTCGCGCCGTCCCATCACCTTGATCGGAAACGGGGTCGGAAACGCGAGGAGGGGCTTCGCCCCGGGGCCGTCCGCTTCCACTTAACGGGCGGCGAGCTTCGCCTTGTAGTCCTGGTAGAGGGCGTGCATCCGCCGGAAGGCGGGCCCCGGAACGCCGGCGCCGACCGCCTTGCCGTCGAGCGACGTGACCGCGAGCACTTCCTTCGTCGAGGACGTGACCCAGATCTCGTCGGCTGCGCGCACCTCGGCCAGCGGGATCGGGCGGATTTCGTAGCGGACCTTGCCCTCGCGCGCGAGCTCGCTGAGGAGCTCGTAGGTGATGCCCAGGAGGATATGGTTGTCCTGCGGCGCGGCAGCCACGACGCCGTCCTTCACGATGAAGATGTTGGCGGCTGCGGCCTCGGTGAGGAAGCCGTCGCGGAAGAGGATCGTCTCCGCGGCGCCAGCGTCGGCCGAAATCTGCCTCGCGAGTACATTGCCCAGGAGGGAGATGGACTTGATGTGGCACTTCTCCCAGCGGAAATCACTCGCGGTGACGCAGGCCACGCCCTTCTCGACCATCTCGCGCGAGGGCGTGGGCAGGGGGGTTGCCATCATGAAGACCGTGGGGACGAGTCCCTTCGGCATGACGTGGTCGCGCGTGGGCGCCGCGCCGCGCGTGACCTGGATGTACACCGACTGGTCGCCGGGATGGTGGGCCAGGAGCCGGTTCACCTGGGTGATCCACTCATCGACGGTGTGCGGGTTGGCGAGCTTGATCTCGTCCATCGAGCGCTGCAGCCGCTGGAAGTGCTCGCGGGCGCGCAGGAACCTGCCGCCGTAGACGGGGACGACTTCGTAGACGCCGTCGCCGAAGAGGAAGCCGCGGTCGAGCGGCGAGATCCGGATCTCATCGAGGGGCAGCAGCGCGCCGTTGAAGTACGCGATGGGGGAAGTCATGGCATCACCGGAAAAGGAGGCGGATCGTGTCCCATCCGCGGGAAAGGAACCCGGCCACCGGCACATCCTCGAGCGCCACCACGGCGATCTCGGCGACGGAAGCATTGTCGCGGGCGAATTTCATTATCCCTGCTTTCTGCCCCCGGGAGTAGGGCGCGACGAAGGGCTGCCGGGTCTGCAGATTCGCCTTGAGCCCCTGGAACCGGCCGCGCGGCAGTGTGAGCCACACGTCTGCGTCGAAGCCCAGCTTCACCGTGGCGCTCGTGCCCTTGAAGATCTCGGGGTTGGCGACGACCTCATCCTTCTTGTAGAAGCGCTGCGTGTCATACGCGAGGAAGCCGAAATTCAGGAGCTTCTGGTTCTCCGAAATGCGCAGCGCGTCGGACTGCGCGCCCATCACGACGGACACGAGCCGGCGCTCGCCGCGCTTCGCCGAAGCGACCAGGCAGTATCCCGCAGCCTCCGTGAAACCGGTCTTCACGCCATCCACCGTGGGGTCCATCCACAGCAGGCGGTTGCGGTTGGCCTGCGTGATGCCGTTCCAGGTGAATTCCTTCTGGGAGTACAGGGCGTAAGACTCCGGGAAGTCGCGGATCAAGGCGGCGGCAAGCACGGCCATGTCGCGCGCCGTGGCGTAGTGGTTCGGCGCCGGCAGTCCGGTCGAGTTCACGAAATTCGAGTTGCGAAGGCCCAGGCGCTTTGCCTCGCGGTTCATGAGCTGGGCGAACGTCTCCTCCGTCCCGGCGAGCGCCTCGGCCAGGGCGATGGTGGCGTCATTGCCGGACTGGACGATCATGCCGCGCACGAGGTCGGCGGCGGTCACGGGTTTCCTGGGCTCGATGAACATCCTCGAGCCGCCGGCTTTCCACGCCCTTTCGGAGACCGGTACCACCTTGGACGGGTCGAGCTTGTGGTCGCGGATCGCCGAAAAGACGATGTAGGCGGTCATGAGCTTGGTGAGCGAGGCGGGCTCGAAGCGGTCCTCCTCCGACTGCGCGGCAAGTGCCTGGCCGGACAGAATGTCGAGGAGGTAGTAGGCACGTGCCGCGACGGGTGGCGGCGTGACGGCCTGCGCCGCGGCGGCAAGCGGGAGCGAAAGGGCGAGGAGGACGGTGAGGAGGCTATTCATCGAGGGGCGTTCTGCCGGGAGGCGGGAGTGATGACGGGGGCGAAGTCCAGGGAAGCGCGAATCTTGTCCGCGATGGCCTGCGCTTCGTCGCGCGACTTGTAGGGACCGAGGCGAACGCGGTGCAGGCTTCCGGCCGCAACGACCTGGATCGGCTCGAGCAGCCACGGCAGGTCGCGTGCGATGCGGCTTCGGAAGCTCTCCGCGTTTTCGACACTCGAGAACGCGCCGAGTTGCAGGTAAAGGCCCGCGGGCTCGGGCGCGACGAGGGGAGTGGCGACTTGCGCGGCGAGCGGCAGCGCCGTGGGGGCGGGTGGCGTCGCGGCCGCAAGGCGGGTGCCGGCATCGCGTGCGAAAACGCGCTCGACCTCGACCGGCCCGCTGCCGGGACCGACCACGCCGAGCTTTGCCGCGGCCGCGTACGAAAGGTCGATCACGCGCCCGTCGTGGAACGGACCGCGGTCGTTCACGCGCACCACCACCGATTGGCCGGTCTTCAGGCTCGTCACGCGCGCATAGCTCGGGATCGGCAGCGTCTTGTGGGCGGCCGTCATCGCGAACATGTCGTAAACCTCGCCCGAGGAAGTCTTCTGTCCCTGGAACTTGCGCCCGTACCAGGAGGCGAGGCCGCGCTCCTTCATGGGATCGTCGTTCACCGTGGGCGCATACGTTCGCCCGAACACGGTATAGGGCCGGTTCGCGTAGCGGTGGTAGGGCTCGTCGCGGGGAACGGCGTCGGGAATGGAAGCGATGTCCGCGGGGACCTTGTCGGGCGGGCCGTCTTCGGAATAGTAGGCGGGCTTTGCGGGCGGCGCCTTGGGCGCCGTGCCGCAGGCGGCCAGCGCCAGGGCGAGGAGTGCCGGGACGGCCTTGCGCATCAACTCGACACCAGCTGCTTGTGCGTGGAGATCGACATGAGGATGCCGAACCCCACCAGCATCGATAGCAGCGCCGTGCCGCCGTAGCTCACCATCGGGAGCGGCACCCCCACGACGGGCAGTATCCCGCTCACCATTCCCATGTTGACGAAGGCATACGTGAAAAAGGTGAGCGTGACCGCCCCGGCCATGAGGCGGGCGAAGGTCGTGGAGGCGTTGGCCGCGATCATGAGGCCGCGCGCGACGATGAGCATGTAGAGGACGATGAGCACGAGGATGCCGGCCAGGCCGAATTCCTCGCCGAACACCGCGAGGATGAAATCCGTCGATCGCTCCGGCACGAAGTCGAGCTGCGCCTGCGTGCCGTTCAGCCACCCCTTGCCGAGCACGCCGCCCGACCCGATGGCGATGGTCGCCTGGATGATGTGGTAGCCCGCGCCCAGGGGATCCTCCGTGGGATCGAGCAGCGTGAGCACCCGTTTTCGCTGGTAGTCGTGCATCATGCCCCAGAGGAACGGCAGGCTTGCCGCCCCGGTCGCCATGAGCGTGGCGAGGATCTTCCACGACAGGCCGGCCAGGAAGATCACGAACGCGCCGGACGCGAAGATGAGGAGCGCCGTCCCGAGGTCCGGCTGGCGCACCACCAGGCCGACCGGGAGAGCCAGCAGGATGGCGCCCACGGCGTAGTCGCGCAAGTGGATCCCCTCCTGGTGGCGGTGGAAATACCAGGCGAGCAGGAGCGGCACCGCGATCTTCATGATCTCCGAGGGCTGGATGGTCGTGAAGCCGAGGTTGAGCCAGCGCCTTGCCCCGTTCCGGACGTCGCCGAAGAGCGCGACGCCGACGAGGAGCATGAGGCCGGCGGCGTAGACCGGGACGGCCAGTCGCATGAGCGCCTGCGGCGGGATGTTGGCCACAATCCACAGTGCGGCGATGGCCAGCGCAAGGTTGCGCGACTGCCCGAGCACGCGGTCGAGCGACGCGCCGCCCGAGGCCGAATAGACGACGGTCAGTCCGAGCGCCAGGGTGAGCACCAGCGCCACCATGAGCGGCCCGTCGATCCGGCGCGAGATCAGGTCGAAAAGGCGGCTAATCATTTTCGACCTCATCGTCCACCAGCGGTTGCTTGCGTTCAGGGCGTTTGCCCAGCAGGTAGAAGTCGAATACCTCCCGGGCGATCGGGCCGGCGGTCGAACCGCCATGGCCGCCGTTCTCGACCAGGATCGCGAGTGCGATCTTCGGGTCGTCGGCCGGGGCGTAGGCGATGAAGAGGGCGTGGTCGCGGTTGCGCTCCTTCACGCGCTTCTCGTCGTATTTCTCGCCCGCCTTCATGCCGATCACCTGGGCGGTGCCGGTCTTTCCGGCAACGAGATAGGGCGCCCCCTGCGCGACACGCACTGCCGTCCCGCCGGGGCGCGTCACGTCCACCATGGCGGCCCTAACCAGCTCGAGATGCTCGGGCTTGATCGCCAGCGGCTCGCCCGTGCGCACGGGCAGCTCGCGCATCTGCTGCGTCCTCGCGTCCTGGACGGCCCGCACCAATCGCGGGTGCACCGGAGTGCCGCCGTTGGCGAGCGTGGCCACGGCCGAGGCGAGCTGGATCGGGGTCGCGAGCAGGTAGCCCTGCCCGATCCCCACGCTGATCGTGTCGCCGGCGTACCACTTCTGCTTGAAGCGCTGCCACTTCCAGTCGGTGGAGGGCTGCAGCCCCGACAGTTCGCCGTCGATGTCCACGCCGGTTCGGGAACCGAAACCGAACTGCGTCATGAACCGGTGGATCGCATCGACGCCCAGGTCGTTGGCGACCCCGTAATAGTACGTGTCGCACGAGACCACGATGGACTTGTGCAGGTTCACCATGCCGTGGCCTCCCGGCTTCCAGTCTCGGAAGGGACGCGAGACCCCCGGCAGCATCCAGTGGCCGGGATCCGAAATCGTGTACTCGGGCGTGCGCTTGCCGTAGGTAAGCGCCGCAAGCGCCATGAACGGCTTGATGGTCGAGCCCGGCGGATACTGCCCGCGCAGGGCCCGGTTGTTGAGCGGCTTGTCGGGCGAGTTGTTGAGCGCGTCCCAGTTGACGGGGTCGATGCCGTCCACGAAGAGGTTGGGGTCGAACCCGGGCCGTGAAACGAGCGCCAGGACGTCGCCCGTCTTCGGGTCGAGGGCCACGAGTGCGCCGCGATAGTCCTGGAAGGCCTCCTCGGCCACGCGCTGCAGCTTGATGTCGAGCGTGACGAACAGGTTGTTGCCCGATTGCGGCTCGGAGCGCGAAAGCGCCCGGATGGCGCGCCCGCCCGCGTCGATCTCCACGCGCTCGCTGCCGGTGATGCCGTGCAGCTCCTTCTCGTAGGCGCCCTCGATGCCGAGCTTGCCGATGTGGTCGGTGCCCTTGTAATTGGTCGTGGCACCCTGGGCGTCGATGTTTCGCACGTCGGCCTCGTTGATGCGGCCGATGTAGCCGACGGCGTGCGAGGCGAAATCCCCGTGCGGGTAGGAGCGGAAGAGGCGCGCCTTGATCTCGAAGCCCGGGAAGCGGTAGCGGTTCACCGCGAATCTCGCCACCTCCGCCTCGGTGAGGCGCGTGCGGATGGGCAGGCTCTCGAAGTTCTTGCTCTCTTCCTGCAGCCGCTTGAACCGCCGGCGGTCGCGGTGGCTCACCTCGATCACCTGCGAGAGCTCGTCGATGGCGCGTTCCACGTTGCCTACCTTGCTCGGCGTGATCTCGAGCGTGTAGGCCGAATAGTTGGCGGCGAGCACTTCCCCGTTCCGGTCGAGGATGAGGCCGCGGTTGGGGACCACCGGGACGACCGAGATGCGGTTCGCCTCGGCGAGCGTGTGGTAATGCTCGCGCTGGACCACCTGCAGCCAGACGAAGCGGGCGACGAGCAGGCCGAAGGCCGCGAGCGCGAGGACCCCCGTCACCGTGAGGCGGGCGCGAAAGACGTTCAGCTCGGCGCGCTGGTCGCGAAGCGCCTGGCCGACCATCATGCGGACGACTCCCCGCGCATGCGGCGCAGCCAGGGCAGGTAGAGGATCCAGGTGAGCGGTCCCCACGCGACCGAGGCGAGGAGCGGCGATAGCGCCATGGCGAGCCCCGGTGGCGGGGCGGCCAGGAGGAGGTTGAGCACCACGATCACGATCGTCGCCCCGGCGAAGAGGCCGAGCACGTGCAGCGTCTGCTCGAGGATCGGAAACGCAAGCACGCGCACGCGCAGCACCTGCGCGCCGTAGGTGGCGACGACGTAAGCGAGCGCGTGCTGGCCCAGGAGCGTCGAGTCGCCCACGTCCATGGCGAGGCCAATGGCGAAAGCCAGTCCCTGGCCGACCGATCCGGGTTGGTGGATGACCCAGAACAGGAGGACGACCAGCACGAGGTCCGGCCGCGCGAGCAATGCCCACCCCGCCCAGGGCAGCGAGTTGAAGAGGTAGGCGGCGACGAACGAGGCCAGAATGAGCCCCGGTCCCGCCGGAACCTTCATGAAGTCACGTGCGACTGGCGTGAGATCGGCCGGTCTCATGGCTGGCGCCGGCCCTTGCCGGCCGGGCGCTCCCTGACCGGCCGCTTCTCGTCCGCGCGCGCATCCGGCAGCGGCGCAAGCGCGGGGCGAGTCGTGGTGAGGATGCGCACGAAGCGATGGTTTTCCACGCCGGCCGCGGGCCTCGCGGTGATTTTCGCGAAGACGTAGGCCGCGTTCTTTTCCACCGCGGTGATGCGGGCGACCAGGAGACCGGCGGGATAGGTGCCGTCGATGCCGGAGGTCACGAAAAGGTCGCCGTTCTGGATGTCGGCCGACACGGGCATGAAGGGCACGTCGATCGAGCCGTCCTTGCCCGAGCCGACGGCGATCGCGCGCAGGCCGTTGCGGGTGAGCATCACCGGGACGGACTGGTCCTTCTCGGTGAGGAGGGTCACTTCGTTGGTGAACGTGCCCACGGCCGTCACCTGGCCCACGACGCCCTGCGCGTCGATCACGGGCATGCCCGCCTTGATGCCCTGAGCGAGACCCTTGTCGAGGATCAGCTTGCGCACGAACGGATTGCGCCCGTAGGAGAGCACTTCCGACAGGACGCCGTCGGTTGCAAAGCGGCTTCTGGCCGGCGTCATGGCGAGCAGGTGATCCTGCTCGGCCTGCAGCAGCTTCGACTGCTGCGCGGCGGCGGCATACTCTAGGAGCCTCGCTTTCAGCTCGTCGTTCTCGCGCAGCAGGCGCTCCTGCGAGGAAAAATAATCCGTGACGCGCGAAAGCGCCATGGCGGGCGCGCCAGCCACCTGCTGCAGGGGATGGACGAGCACCGAGAGCGAGAGGCGCACCGCCTCTAGCGCGCCGAAGCGATGGTCGGCGATCATCGTCGCCACCGCGAGCAACGCGAAGAAGGTGAGGCGCGCGAGCGGGCTGGGCCCGCGGTGGAAGAACTGAGGCGGCTCGCGAGTCACGCCGGCGAAGCCGTCAGTCGTTCGTGAACACCGTTCCGAGCTTGTCCATCTCCTCCAGCGCCCGCCCGGAACCGCGTACCACGCAGGTGAGCGGGTCGTCGGCGACGATCACCGGCAGGCCCGTCTCCTCCATGAGGAGGCGGTCGAGTTCGCGAAGGAGGGCGCCGCCGCCGGTGAGCACCATGCCCTTTTCGGCGATGTCGGCGCCCAGTTCGGGCGGCGTCTGCTCGAGGGCGCTCTTGACGGCGGAGACGATGGAGTTGAGCGGATCGGTGAGCGCTTCGAGGATCTCGTTCGAGGAAATCGTGAACGAGCGCGGGATGCCCTCGGCGAGGTTGCGGCCCTTGACTTCCATCTCGCGCACTTCCGAGCCCGGAAAGGCGGAGCCGATGGTCTTCTTGATGTTCTCCGACGTCGATTCGCCGATGAGCATGCCGTAGTTGCGGCGGATGTAGTTGATGATGGCCTCGTCGAACTTGTCGCCGCCCACGCGAACGCTCGCGGAATAGACTATGCCGCCCAGCGAGATCACGCCCACTTCCGTGGTGCCGCCGCCGATGTCCACGACCATGGAGCCCGTGGCGTCCGCGATGGGCAGGTCCGCGCCGATGGCCGCGGCCATGGGCTCCTCGATGAGGAACACCTGCGAGGCGCCCGCGCCGATGGCGCTTTCCTTGATGGCGCGCCGCTCCACCTGCGTGGAGCCGTAGGGCACGCAGATCACGATGCGCGGGCTCGGCCGGAACCACTGGTTGTCGTGGATCTTCTTGATGAAGTACTTGAGCATCTGCTCCGTGATCGTGAAGTCCGCGATCACGCCGTCCTTCATGGGGCGGATGGCCGTGATGTTGCCCGGCGTGCGCCCGAGCATCTGCTTGGCCGCGAGGCCCACGGCCTGGATGGTCTTCTTGCCGCTGGGGCCGCCTTCCTGGCGGATGGCGACGACCGACGGCTCGTCGAGAACGATGCCCTTGCCGCGTACGTAGATGAGCGTGTTGGCGGTGCCAAGGTCGATGGCGAGGTCGGTGGAAAAGTACTTGGAAACGAAAGAGAACATCTTGATCCGTATGAGAATTCGGGTTGAAGCCATTCCCCGGGGGGCGGGGGTCGCCTATAATAGCCCAAAATCACGATGAATTAAGGCCTTAGAGCACTTTTCGCATGCTGTCCCTTGATGAAGTCCGAGCCATCGCGGAACTCGCCCGGATCGAACTGCCCGAGACCGATGTTGCCGCAATGCAGCAGAGCCTCAACGGCATCTTCGGCCTGATCGAGCAGATGCGCGCCGTCGACACCGCCGGCGTGGAGCCCATGGCGCATGCGGTCGATGTCACGCAGCGTCTTCGCGACGATTGCGTGACGGAGCATGACCAGCACGTTCTGTTCCAGGCCGCCGCCCCGCAGGTCGAGGAAGGGCTCTACCTCGTGCCCAGGGTCATCGAGTAGAAACGGCGCGGCGCGGATTGTCGCCGCGCCCCGACACGCCTGCCCATGTTCGACCTCACTCTTTCCGCACTCGCCTGCCTGCTTCGCGACCGCAAGGCCACGAGCGAGGAGCTCACGCGGCTCTTCCTCGGCCGCATCGCGACGCTCGACCCCGGCCTCAACGCGTTCATCACCGTGGACGAGGAAAAGGCGCTTGCGGCCGCGCGCGCCGCCGACCTGCGCCTCGCGAAGGGCGAGGCGGCCGCGCTCACCGGAATCCCCATCGCGCACAAGGACCTCTTCTGCGCGAAGGGATGGAAGACCACGTGCGGCTCGAAGATGCTCGCCAACTTCGTATCGCCCTACGACGCCCACGTGGTGGAGCAGTTCGGGCGCGCGGGCGCCGTGCTGGTGGGCAAGACCAACATGGACGAGTTCGCCATGGGCTCGTCCAACGAGAACTCCTTCTTCGGACCGGTGAGGAACCCCTGGGACCGGACGCGGGTCCCGGGGGGAAGCTCCGGCGGATCGGCCGCGGCCGTCGCCGCGCGACTGGTCCCCTGCGGCGACGGGCACCGACACCGGAGGCTCCATCCGCCAGCCCGCCTCTCTCACGGGCACCTGCGGCATCCGCCCGACCTACGGCGCGGTGTCGCGTTACGGGATGGTCGCGTTCGCCTCCTCGCTCGACCAGGGCGGCGCCTTCGGCAAGAGCGCCGAGGATCTCGCCCTGATGCTGAACGTCATGGCCGGGTTCGACGAGCGCGATTCCACCAGCATCGAGCGGCCCCGGGAGGACTACACCCGGGACCTCGCCAAGCCCCTGGCGGGCCTGCGCGTGGGGTTGCCGAAAGAGTATTTCACGGCCGATCTGGCGCCCGATGTCGCCTCCTGCGTGATGGCGGCCGTCGGGGAGCTGAAGGCGCAGGGCGCCCGGATCGTCGAGGTGAGCCTTCCCAACCAGGCGCTCGCGGTCCCGGTGTACTACGTGATCGCGCCGGCGGAGGCGTCGTCGAACCTGTCGCGTTTCGACGGCGTGCGCTACGGGCATCGCGCGGCGCACTACGCCGACCTGAACGACATGTACCGGAAGAGCCGCGCGCAGGGCTTCGGCGCCGAGGTGAAGCGGCGCATCCTCGTGGGCGCCTACGTGCTCTCGCACGGCTACTACGACGCCTACTACCTGCAGGCGCAGAAGGTGCGCCGCCTCATCGCGCGCGACTTCACCGAGGCCTTCGCGCATTGCGACGTTATCGCGGGCCCCGCGGCGCCCACGGTCGCGTTCCCGATCGGCGAAAAGACGAGCGACCCGGTGCAGATGTACCTGGAGGACCTGTACACGATCTCGGTGAATCTCGCGGGCCTGCCGGGGCTCTCGGTGCCTTGCGGCTTCGGCGCGCACGGGCTCCCGGTGGGGCTGCAGCTCATCGGCAACCATTTCGACGAGGCGCGAATGCTGAACGCCGCGCACCGCTACCAGCAGGCGACCGACTGGCACCGCCGCCGTCCGCCGGGGATCGATTGACCATGCGGTGGGAAGTCGTCATCGGGCTCGAAACCCACGCGCAACTGTCCACCGCGTCGAAGATCTTTTCCGGCGCCTCGACCGCGTTCGGCGCCGCCCCCAACACGCAGGCTTGCGCCGTCGATATCGCGCTTCCCGGCGTGCTGCCGGTGCTGAACAGGGCGGCGGTGGAGCGCGCCATCCGCTTCGGCCTGGCGGTGGGCGCCGCGATCGCGCCCAGGAGCATCTTCGCGCGCAAGAACTATTTCTACCCGGACCTTCCCAAGGGCTACCAGATCAGCCAGTACGAGGCGCCGGTCGTCTCCGGCGGCGAGATCCTGATCGTCGTGGAGGGCGTGGAAAAGCGCGTCCGCCTCACGCGCGCGCATCTCGAGGAGGACGCGGGGAAAAGCCTGCACGAGGATTTCCACGGCATGAGCGGCATCGACCTGAACCGCGCCGGCACGCCGCTCCTCGAGATCGTGTCCGAGCCGGACATGCGCAGCGCGAAGGAGGCGGTCGCCTATGCGAAGGTGCTGCACTCGCTCGTGCGCTGGATCGGCATCTGCGACGGCAACATGCAGGAAGGCTCCTTCCGCTGCGATGCCAACGTGTCGGTGCGGCCGTCGGGCTCCGAAACGCTCGGCACGCGCTGCGAGATCAAGAACCTCAATTCCTTCCGCTTCCTCGAAAAGGCCATCGAACACGAGGTGCACCGCCAGATTGCGCTGATCGAGGACGGCGGCAAGGTCCGCCAGGAAACGCGACTGTGGGACCCGCAGAAGGGCGAGACGCGCTCGATGCGCTCGAAGGAGGACGCGCACGACTACCGATACTTCCCGGACCCCGACCTGCTCCCCCTCGAAATCGCGCCGTCGTGGATCGAGCAAGTGAGGATGTCGCTCGGAACCTTACCGGCCGCCAGGCGCGCCAGATACAGGGACGATCTCCACCTGTCGCCGGCCGAGGCGTCCATTCTTGTTTCGTCACGGGAGGTCTCGGAGTATTTCGATCGCTCGCTCGAGCTGACACTGGCGCGTCTGCGTGGCGATGATCGATTCACGGACACACGTGAGCCGGGCGTGGCCAAGGCCGTGTGCAATTGGGTCGCCGGGCCGCTTTCCGCACGATTGAACGAAGAGGCCATCGATGTCGAAGGTGCCCGCGTCGGCCCTCCCGACATTGCAGCCCTGATTCATCGCAGCTTCGATCAGACGCTGAACAATCGGTCGGCGAAGGACGTGTTCGATGCGATCTGGAATGGCGAAGGCGGCGTCGATTCCATCATCGAGAAGCGGGGCCTGAAGCAGATCTCGGACACCGGCGCCATCGAGGCGATCGTGGACCGGGTGCTGGCGGCGAACGCGAAGCTGGCGGATGACTACCGGGCCGGCAGGGAAAAGGCCTTCAACGCGCTGGTGGGGCAGGTGATGAAGGCCACGCAGGGCAAGGCCAACCCCGCGCAGGCGAACGCTATCCTGAAGAAGAAACTGGGCTGACCTCCCCGCAGACCGGGGAAAGCACGCGCGGGCGCAAGGCTCAGTTGGCCGGCACGAGGTAGAGGTTGTATTTCTTGACGCCCTGCTGCTTCGACGGGTCGCCCTTCCTGGCCGCCTCGATTTCCTTCTGGTCGCGCAGGTCCAGCTTGCCTTCGCGCTTGAGCTGCTTGAGCGCCACCCACCGCTTCTTGTCGGTCTCGTAGCGGCTTCGCACCTCCTGCATTTCCTTCTCGTACTCCACGATCGCCTTGGCGAGCACCACTTTCTCGTTCTTCGTGCGTTCGAGGTCGGACTTGAGCTGGGCCGGCGCCTCGCGGGTCTTGCCGGTCGCCTTGCTGCTCTTGCCCGCCTTGTAGAACTCCATCTCGGCTTCGAGCTCCGCCAGGCGCTTGTCGACCTCCACCGTCCGGTCCTGCGCGCTCTTCATCCGCAGCTCGATCGGCTTGAGGTTCAGGTCGCGCGAGGTGTCGATGTCCTTTTCCGAGCTGTAGGTCGCGATCAGCGCCAGGTCCTTGCGGCGCTGCTCGGCCGCGGCCTTCTCCGCCTCCTTCAGACGCGCGGCCTCGTCGTCCCTGGCCTTGATCTGCTCGGGCGTGAGGGAGGGCTCGATCTTTCGCAGGACCATTCCCGACCGGGACATCTCGTACATCACGACGTTGGCGCACCCGGCCGGGGGCGTGTCCCCGATGTGGGTGATGCCCTTCTCGTCCTTGCACTTGTAGGCCGCCTGCGCTGCGCCAGCGGCGAAAATCGCCAAGATAAGCAGAATCCTCATCGCACTTTCCTTTGCGCCCGGGCCGGGCTTCTGCGAGCCCGTGCACCATCAATCCTGTTATGGGGTCATACCCCGTACTGCCGCCGGTACTCCTCGATCGCAGGAACTCGATCACGCAAGTCCGCCCGCCCCCGCAGGGTGGCGACGACGTCATCCAGCGTTGCAATGGCAGTCACGGGGATGCCGTAGGCCCGGCTGACTTCCTGCGTGGCGGACATCGCTGCCCGCCCCCGTTCCTGCCGGTCCAGAGCAATTAGCACGCCAGCCGGAACGGCCCCGGCGGCCCGGATCATCGCCTCCGATTCGCGTACCGAAGTCCCTGCCGAAATCACGTCGTCGATGATCAGGACCCGTCCTTCGAGCGGCGCCCCGACGATGTTCCCGCCCTCCCCGTGATCCTTCGCTTCCTTGCGATTGAATGAAAACGGCACATTGTGACCCATTTGCGCCAGTGCAACGGCCGTCGCGCTGGCGAGCGTGATGCCCTTGTAGGCCGGCCCGAAGATGAGGTCGAAGGCGATCCCCGAGGCGAGGGCCGCCTGGGCGTAATACCGGGAGAGCTCCCCGAGGCTCGCGCCATCGCTGAAGAGGCCCGCATTGAAGAAATAGGGGGAAAGCCGCCCCGCTTTCGTCCTGAATTCCCCGAAGCGAAGCACGCCCGTCCGAATGGTGAATTCGACGAATTGGCGACGGAAATCCTGTCCGGTGACGGTGTTGGCGGTGTCCATGGAGGTCGGGACCATTAGAATGCCCACTATTTTCCCCCAAACAGCCCCCAGAAAACGAGCTTTTCCGTGCGAATCGTCACTCTCAATGCCAACGGCATCCGGTCGGCCGCCTCCAAGGGCCTGCTCGACTGGATGAAGCGCCAGAAGGCCGACCTGGTCTGTCTCCAGGAAATCAAGGCGCAGGAGGCCGACCTCCCCGGCGAGATCCTCGCGCCCCGCAAGCTGCACGCCTTTTTCCACCCCGCCGAAAAAAAGGGCTACAGCGGCGTGGCCATCTATTCGCGCAGGGAGCCCGACCGCGTGGTGCGGGGACTGGGCATCAAGGACATCGACGCGCAGGGCCGCTACCTGCAGCTCGATTTCGGCAACCTCTCGGTCGTTTCGCTCTACCTGCCTTCCGGTTCCTCGGGAGAGGAGGCGCAGGCGCGCAAGTTTTCCTTCATGAAGCGCTTCCTGCCGAAGCTGAAGGCGATGATGGCCTCGGGGAGGGAATTCGTCCTGTGCGGCGACTGGAACATCGCGCACAAGGAGATCGACCTGAAGAACTGGCGCTCCAACCAGAAGAATTCCGGGTTCCTGCCGCAGGAGCGCGAGTGGCTCACCGGCGTGCTCGACAACGTGGGCTGGGTGGATGTGTTCCGCACGCTCAACCCGCTGCCGGAGCAGTACACCTGGTGGTCCAACCGCGGGCGCGCGTGGGACAAGAACGTGGGCTGGCGCATCGATTACCACATCGCCACGCCCGGAATCGCGCGCTCGGCCGAGTACACGCGCATCTACAAGGACGCGCGTTTCTCCGACCACGCGCCGCTCACCATCGACTACGACTTCACCCTGTAGTGCTCAAGCTCTCCAACATCACCCTGGCGCGCGGCGCGCGCGTCCTGCTGAAGGACGCGTCCGTCACCGTCTTTCCCGGCCACCGCGTGGGGCTGGTCGGCGCCAATGGCGCCGGCAAGACGAGTCTCTTCGCGCTCATCCGGGGAGAGCTGCACCAGGACGCGGGCGAAGTGGAGTTGCCGGCGCGCTGGGTGCTGGCCCATGTCGCGCAGGAGCTGCACGACACGGACCGCGCCGCGCTCGACTTCGTGATGGACGGCGACACGGAGCTTCGCGAAGTGGAAGCGGCGATCCGGGAGGCGGAAGCGGCGCACGAGGAGGGCGAGCGCGCGGCGCTGCTCCACGGACGCTACGACGAGATCGGCGGCTACGCGGCGCGTCCGCGCGCGCAGTCGCTGATGTCCGGCCTGGGCTTCGCCCCCGAGGCAGAGGCAAGCCCGGTGGCCTTCTTCTCTGGCGGCTGGCGCATGCGCCTCAATCTCGCACGCGCCCTCATGTGCCGCTCCGACCTTCTCCTTCTCGACGAACCCACGAACCACCTCGACCTCGATGCCGTGATGTGGCTGGAGGACTGGCTGAGAAGCTACCCCGGCGCGCTCCTCCTCATCACGCACGACCGCGAGTTCCTCGATTCCGTGGTGGACACCATCGTGCACGTGGACGCGCAGAAGCTCACGTCGTATGCGGGCAACTACTCGGCCTTCGAGCGCCAGCGCGCCGATCGTCTCGCGCAGCAGCAATCGGCGCACGAAAGGCAGCAGCGCACCGTCGCGCACCTGCATGCCTTCATCGACCGCTTCCGGGCGAAAGCCACCAAGGCTCGCCAGGCGCAAAGCCGCATCAAGGCGCTGGAGAAGCTGGAGGTCATCGCCGCCGCCCACGTGGACACGCCCTTCACCTTCGTCTTCCGCGAGCCGCCCGTGAAGCCCAAGCTGCTCTTCCGCGTGGCCGAAGCGAGCGTGGGCTACGACGGCGAGGCCGTGGTATCGGACATCGAATGGAGCGTGTACTTCGGCGAGGCCATCGGGCTTCTGGGCCCCAACGGCGCGGGCAAGTCCACGCTCCTGAAGACGATCGTGGGCGACCTGCCGCCGGTGGCCGGGACGATCATCCGCTCGCCCGACCTGCGCATCGGGTACTTCGCCCAGCACCAGGTGGAAAACCTGCGCCTGGATGAAAGCGCGATGTGGCACGTCGCACGGCTGGCCCCCGGCGTGCGCGAGCAGGAACTGCGCAACTTTCTCGGCGGATTCGATTTCCGCGGCGACCAGGTCTTCCAGCGCGTGGCCGATTTCTCGGGTGGCGAGAAGGCGCGCCTGGCGCTCGCCCTCATCGTGTGGGAGCGGCCCAACCTCCTGGTGCTGGACGAGCCCACGAACCACCTGGACATCGAGATGCGCGAGGCCCTCGCACAGGCGCTGCAGGACTTCGAGGGCACCCTCATCGTGGTGGCGCACGATCGCCACCTGCTGGAGGCGGCAACCGACCAGTGGTGGCTGGTGGCCGACGGCGCGGTCGCGCCTTTCGAAGGCAACCTGGACGATTACCGCGAGTGGTCGCGGCGATATCGCACGCGAGGCGCCAAGCCCGACGAGCCGGGCAGGGGCGCCGATCGCAAGTCGCAGAAGCGCGCGCAAGCCGAAGCCAGGCAGAAGCTCGCCGATGCGAGGAAGCCCCTGGAGAAGAAGATCGTGGCCATCGAGAAGGAGCTGGCCAGGCTGCAACCCGAGAAGGAGTCGCTCGACGCCTGGCTTGCAACGGGCGAGGCGTACGAAGAGGCGAAGCGCGCGGAGCTTTCCGAGCGTTCGAAGCGCCATGGCGAAGTGGTCGCGCGCATCGTGCAGCTCGAGGAGGACTGGCTCTGGGCCAATGCCGCCATGGACACCGAGGTCAACCGCGTTCGCGAATGAGCGTTGTCCGGTATGCGGCCGCGCATATCGACGCGGCCTCACCCACCGGAGGCCCCATGCATCTCGAATCCGCATTGCCCATCGTGAAAGCGCTGGCGGACGGCGTGAATCCCGTCACCGGCGAGCAGTATCCCGAAGACAGTCCCTATGCCGAGCCCCGCGCCCTTCGCGCGCTCTTCTCCGCCGTCGATCTCATGCAGCGGGAAGTGGAAAAGGAAAAGCGCCGCGAGCGCCTGCCCGCCAACTTCGGCAAGCCCTGGAACGAGGGCGAGGACCGCGCCATCGCCGTGGCCTTCGACGCGGGGGTGGCGATACCCGACATGGCCCGCAAGCATGCGCGCACGCAGGGCTCCATCCGGCTGCGGCTGGAGAAGCTCGGCAAGCTGCCGCCCTCCGGCGAGGCGCGCTACGAAACCCGCGCTATCGCGGCTTGAGCCTGAGCGAAGCGGAGTTCATGCAGTAGCGCTTCCCCGTGGGCTTCGGGCCGTCGTCGAACACGTGGCCGAGGTGGGCGTCGCAGTTGGAGCACACCACCTCGACGCGAGTCATGAACAGGCTCACGTCGGCCTTTTCCTCGACGGCGCCGGGCGTGACGGGCTGCCAGAACGAGGGCCAGCCGCAGCCCGGGTCGTACTTCGTCTCGGAGGTGAAGAGGTCCTGCCCGCAGCACACGCACAGGTAGGTGCCGGGCGTGTTGCAGTCGTTGTACTCGCCGGTGAAGGCGCGTTCGGTGCTGCGCTTCCTCGTCACTTCGAACTGCCGCGGGGTGAGCTGCTGCTTCCACTCTTCGTAGGTCTTCAGGATCTTGGCCATGGCGGTCTCTCGGGCGGCCCGTCCGGGCCCGGGTAAACGGGGCATTCTAGACCTCGACAGGCGGGGACGAGCAAGGTTCCGGTATCCTTCCGGCACCTCGTTGCCGCCCCTTGGCGACGACTTCGGGGTGGTAAAGGAGCCGCGAAAATGGGGGTGAATGCATGGGGGATGGCAGCGGCGCTCGTGTTCGTCACGGGTGCGGCCGCCGTCGACTTCGGAAGCAAGGGCGGACCGGCGCCTGACAACATCGACGAAGTCATGGAAGTCCTGCGCAAGGACCCGTACGACCTGGAGCTCCTGATCAGCTTCGGCACTTCGAAGGGAGGGTCCGCGGGCCACCTGGCCCTGGCCATTCGCGACCAGGCGCCCGGCGACGACCGGGTCTATTCCGCCAACTTCTACGCCGACCGGGCGCCTGAGCACGAGAAGGACTTCTACGCGGACGACCTCGTGGTCCGGATCCCGAAGAAGGAGTACCTGTTCGGGACGGCCTCCTCGCTCGGCGACAAGGCCTCGTTCGGCCTCGATTTCGGCGAAACCTACAAGCGGTCGGTCATCGGCGTGCGCGTGTACGGCGTCCCGGCTCGGGAGAAGGAGGCGCTGACGGCCTTCTTCGCGCGCGTGAACGACGATTTCCACGGCCGCACGCGGGGGACCGAGTACCACACCGGGGAGGTCAAGTACGGATACCTCACCCTCAACTGCGCCAAGACGATCGGCTCGGCGTTCCGATACGGCGCCGGCTACGAGGGCCTCGATATCAGCGGCGCATGGCTCTTCCAGGGGATCCGGCTGGTGGCGGCCCTGACGGCCAATACGCCGACGGACATGGCGGTGAAGCTGCTCGGGCAGTGGAACGCGCGCGGCTACGGGATGGACGTGGTGCTGTACGGCAAGTACGCGGCCTCCACGTATGTGGATCCGCACGAAGACGAGCCCGTGGAGTTCCGCGACCTGCCCAACCGGTTTCCCTCGGTGCTCTCCCGCGACTTCCGGAAGGACGCCGGCGAATACCGGGATTTCGACAACCTCTACGCGATGTACCTCTTCTACAACCTGGGCAAGTACGTCGTTCGCGTGGACGAGGCGACGAAGCGGCTCGGGATCGAACGCGCCAGGAAACCCATGGCCTACCCCGAAGCGGCGGAACTCGCTGCGCAGAGCGCCCGCTCCGACAGCGCGGCCTACGAACAGCGCGCCGCCTTCAAGCCGCGGGGGACGAGGATCGGGGAGGTCGCGCAGGGCGATGAGCGCACAAGCGCGCCCTAGTTCGCGGGCTGCGCCCGGGGACGCGCCGGCTTCCGGTATTCTCTTCGCACCTTGGCGTCCCACGACTACTCTGCCGTCTTGCGCGACCGCAACCTCGCGGTCATCCTGATCCTCGGTTTCTCCTCGGGCCTGCCGCTGGCGCTCACCGGCGGCACGCTGCAGGCGTGGATGACCGTGGAGGGCGTGGACCTCTCCACCATCGGCTTCTTCACGCTCGTCGGGCTGCCGTACACCTGGAAGTTCCTGTGGGCACCGATGATGGATCGCTTTGTGCCCCCGTTCCTCGGGCGCCGGCGCGGGTGGCTGCTCGTCACCCAGTTCGCGCTCGCCGGAGGTATCGCGGCCATGGCCTTCGCGTCACCCACGGGCAACCTGGCCTGGCTCGCGGCGCTGGCCGTCCTCGTGGCTTTCACCTCCGCCTCGCAGGATATCGTTTTCGACGCCTACCGGACCGATGTCGCGAAGCCCGAGCAGCGCGGCCTTGCCGCGGCATTCACCGTCGTGGGCTACCGTGTGGCGATGCTCACCTCGGGTGCCGCAGCGCTCGTGCTCGTGGGCGGGTCGGGGTTCATTCCGGCGCTGGGCTGGAAGAACACCTATCTCGTCATGGCGGCGTTGATGGCCGTGGGAGCCGTTGCGACGCTATGGGGGCCGGAGCCGGAGACGGTTGCGCCGCCGCCGCGCACGCTCGATGAGGCGGTGTGGGCGCCTCTCAGGGAATTCTTTTCGCGGCCCGGCGCATGGGTGCTGCTGGCGCTCATCGTCCTCTACAAGCTGGGGGATGCCTTTGCGGGCTCGCTCACGACGGCATTCCTGCTGCGCGGCGCGGGTTTCTCGCTGGACGATGTGGGCTACGTGAACAAGGGCATGGGGCTCGCGGCGACGATCTTCGGCGCGCTGTTCGGCGGCGCGCTGATGGTGCGCCTGGGCCTGTACCGCGCGCTCATGGTCTTCGGCATCCTTCAGGCTGTCTCGAACCTGGGCTTCATGGCGCTCGCAAGTGCCGGGAAGAGCTGGCCCCTGATGATCTTCGCCGTCGGCTTCGAGAACCTCTGCGGCGGAATGGGCACGGCGGCCTTCGTGGCCCTCCTCATGGCGCTGTGCGATCACCGTTTCACCGCTACCCAGTACGCGCTCCTGTCGGCGCTGGCTGCCTTCGGCCGCGTCTACGTGGGACCCGCCGCCGGCTATGCCACGGACCCGAAGTTCCTCGGCCTGTCGTGGACCGCGTTCTTCTTCCTCACCTTCATCGTCGCGCTGCCGGGCCTGCTGCTCCTTTGGTGGAAGCGCGAGTCGCTGCGGGCCCTCGAATGAACGCGGGGACCGTTCCGGGGCCCCCCACGCCCGTCCCCCTTGCCGCGAGGGCCGTGCAGCGGCCACCGGCAGCAGCCAGGGGCCGGGAAGAGCCGTGCCCGGCGGCTGGCAAAGGCGGCGCTACCCTCGCCGGCGGAACCGGAATACGCCCAGGCTGCCGAGGAGGTTCGGCAGCGTCTCGACGATCTTTCCCTCGTGCAGCACGCGCTCGTCGAGGATCTGCGCGCCCACCTTCACGCACAGGTCCTCGAAGTCCTTTACCGTGCAAAGGTGGATGTTGGGCGTGTCGAACCACTCGTAGGGGAGCGACTCCGACACCGGCATGTGGCCGCGCAGGATGGCGAGGCGGTGCTTCCAGAAGCCGAAGTTCGGGAAGGTGACGATGCCCTCGTGGCCCACGCGCAGCATCTCGCGAAGGATGAGGTCCGAGCGGCGCATCGCCTGCAGCGTCTGCGACAGGATCACGAAGTCGAAGGCGTCGTCCTCGAAGGCGGAAAGCCCGCTCTCCAGGTCCATCTGGATCACGTCGACTCCGTGCGCCACCGCCGCGAGCACGCGATCGGGATCGATCTCCACGCCATAGCCCTTCACGCCCCGCGTGGCTTCCAGCCCCGCGAGCAGCTCGCCGTCGCCGCAGCCCAGGTCCAGCACGCGCGCGCCCTCCGGAATCCAGGAAGCGATGAGGTCGAATTCGAAGCGCGGCGTCATGGTTTCACCCGCCCGGAATAGCCCTTCATTTCCTCCAGCTCCGTGCCGCCGACGATGAGGGTGCGCTCGCGCCGGCCCGCCCCGACTTCCTGCGCCACGTTGTCCAGGTAGGCCGCCACCAGCCGGTGGTAGTGCGCGTTGTCGAGCAGGAATGCGTCGTGGCCGTGCGGCGCGTCGATCTCCGCGTAGGTGACGTGCTTGCCGCCCTTGACCAGCGCCTGCACGATCTGGCGCGAGCGCTCCGGGGGAAAGCGCCAGTCGCTCGTGAACGAGACCACGAGGAAGCCCGCCTTCGCCGGCGCCATGGCTCTTGCAAAGTCGCCGCCGGTCTCGCGCGCCGGGTCGAAGTAGTCGAGCGCCTTGGTCATGATGAGGTAGGTGTTCGCGTCGAACACCTGCGCGAACTTGTCGCCCTGGTGGCGCAGGTACGACTCGATCTCGAATTCCACCTCGTAGTTGAACCCGTAGTCGTCGCCCTTGATCTCGCGGCCGAACTTCTCCCCCAGCAGGTCCTCGGACAGGTAGGTGATGTGACCGAGCATGCGCGCGAGCCTGAGCCCGCGCGCGGGGAAGGTTTTCATCGCGTAGAAGTTGCCGCCGTGAAAATCGGGGTCCGACACGATCGCCTGCCGCGCCACGTCGTTGAACCCGATGTTCTGCGTGGAAAGCTTGGGCGCGGCCGCGATCACGAGGGCGTGGCGGATGCGATCCGGAAAATCGAGCGTCCATTGCAGCGCCTGCATGCCGCCCAGCGAGCCGCCCATGGCCGCCGCTAGCCGCTCGATGCCGAGCCGGTCCATGAGCCGCGCTTGCGATGCGACCCAGTCTTCCACCGTGACGAGCGGAAAGGCCGCGCCGTAGGGCTGGCCCGTGGCGCGATCGATGGAGGCGGGCCCCGTCGATCCGTGGCAGCCGCCGAGGTTGTTCACGCCGATCACGAAGAAGCGGTCGGTGTCGATCGCCTTGCCGGGCCCCACCATGTTGTCCCACCAGCCGGGCTTCTTCGGGCTGTCGGCGTGCCAGCCGGCGACGTGGTGGTTGCCCGAGAGCGCGTGGCAGACGAGCACGGCATTGGAGCGGTCGGCGTTCAGCTTCCCGTAGGTTTCGTAGACGAGCTCGTAGGAGGCAAGCGTGCGCCCGCCCTTGAGGATCAGGGGCTCGAGGAACCCCGCTCGCTGGGGAGCCACCTCACCCACCGAGCCGATGGCCATTGCATTCATGACGTGTCCCGCAAATGAAAAACCCGACCGGCTGTCGCGGGGTCGGGTTCTCGTCGGGAGACCTGCCTTTCGCTTTAGCCGTATTTGTTTCGCGCCCGCAAGCTGAAGCTCAAATCGGCGCGTGAGGACATTCTAATCCGGATTGTCGGCTGGAGAAAAGCCCGCGCGGGAACCTTCGCGCATGCCTTTTCCGGGCCGCAAACGGCGAAACGCCCGGCCAGTGCCGGGCGTTTCGTTTTCCAACCGGAGACCCGTTGCCGGGCGCGGAACCTAGAACCTGAAATCGGCGCCGATGAGGTAGCTGTCGACGTTGATCTTGTCGTTCTTCATCCATTCGCCGAACAGGCCCCACTGCTTGTTGAAGTAGTAGTGCGCGCCGACGCCGTACGTGGCCCCGGTCTGCTTGTCGGAGTCGTTGGCCGTCAGGGTGGCCGAGTTGGCGTTGGCTTTCAGTTCGGACTGCTCGATGCCGATGCGGGCGTAGACGTCGAAGGATTCGTGGATCGGCGCGATTCCGACCACGGAAATCCCCCACGACTTGGCCTTGGCCGAGCCGGAGATCTCCGTCGTGCTCGTCGGGGCCAGCCTGCCCGAGAAGCTGTAATTGCCGAGATCGTAGTAGCCCAGTTCCACGGCGATGTTGGGCGAGAACTTGTAGCCGCCGCGAATGGTATAGGTCGTGTCGCTGTCGTCGACGCTTGCGTTGTAGAGGCCCGTGAGGTCGGTGCCGCTCTTGTTGAGGTTGCCGACGCCGACACCGGCGCCGAAGTACCAGCTCTGCGCAAACGCGGGGGCAGCCGCGAGACCGGCGGCAAGGACAAGTGCAGTGGTGAGGCTCTTCATCGTTTGATGCTCCTGATCAGGTTCTGGAAGGGAAATTCTGATACCATATGCGGCGGCGAATTGCGCCTTCATGCTGCGGTGCATTATACACACGCACCTTTCGGTCGCCTGCTTGGCCCAAACACCTCGCATGGATTGCTGGACACCAGTCCCCCAAGAAGATTCCTTTTGGAGCGTCGCATGCACCCCTTCCAAGCTGTTCCGAAAGTCCTGTTTGCCCTGACCTTCCTGGCCGCGCCATTGGTCACGCTGGCGCAATCGCCGCCGCCGACCGCAGCGGCTGCCGCGCCGGCCGCGAAATCCTTCTCGCAGCAGGACCTCGACCAGATCCTTGCGCCGATCGCGTTGTACCCCGACGCCCTCATCGCGCAGATCCTCATGGCCTCTACCTACCCGCTGGAAGTGGTGGAAGCTGCGCGCTGGTCCGCGGCGAACCCGAAGGTGACGGACAAGGCGCTGGAAGCGGCGATGGAGAAGCAGCCTTGGGATCCGGCCGTGAAGGCGCTGACTGCCGTGCCGCAGGTGCTCAAGCAGATGAACGACAACCTTTCCCTCACGCAGAAACTGGGCGACGCCTTCCTGGGCGATCAGGCCGCGGTGCTGGCTACCGTCCAGAACCTGCGTGCCAAGGCCCAGGCGGCGGGCAACCTCAAATCGACGCCGGAGCAGAACGTGAAGACTGAGCAGGAGGCGGGCAAGACCGTCTACATCATCGAGTCGGCGAAGCCGGAAACGGTGTACGTGCCGGCCTACAACCCGGCCACGATCTACGGCCCGTGGTGGTACCCCTCCTATCCGCCCTATTACATGTACCCGCCGGGCTACGCCTATGCGCCGGGCCTCGCGTTCGCCACGGGCGTCATCGTCGGCGCCGCGATCTGGGGCAACTGCAACTGGCGTGGCGGCAACGTCAACGTGAACGTCAACAACTACAACCGCTACAACAAGGCGAACATCAGCAACGGCAACTGGAACCACAACGTCGACCACCGCAAGGGCGTGTCGTACCGGGACAACGCCACGGCACAGAAATACAACCGGGGCGGCGACGCGAAGGCGGCGCAATCGCGCGACCAGTTCCGCGGCCGCGCCGAGCAGGGGCGCTCCGAGATGGGCAGCATGGACAAGAGTCAACTGCAGAATCGCTCGCAGCAGGCTGATCGGGGATCGGCGGGAGATCGCGCCTCGGCAGGCGATCGGGCATCGGCGGGCGATCGGTCCTCCGCGGGCAATCGCGCCTCGACGGCGGACCGTTCCGGCGGCGGGAGCGCGTCGCGGGGAAGCGGCGATGGCGGCGGCGGATTTTCGGGCGCGGGCAGCGGATCGTCGACGCGTCAGGCCAGCTCGCGCGGCAGCAGCAGCCGGGCATCTTCGGGTGGTGGCGGCGGCGGCGGGCGCAGCGGCGGGGGTGGCGGCGGGCGTGGCGGCGGTGGCGGCGGGCGTCGCTAGCCGTTCCCCCACCAATCGATCCGGAGAATACAGACATGAACACGATGAAATGGATGGCCGCGGCGATCGCCGGTGCGATGCTCGCGGCGGCAGGACCCGGGGCCTTCGCCCAGGAGAAGAAGGCGCCCGCGGCAAGCACTGCTTCCAAGGCGGCTGCACAGAAGACGTTTGCAACGCCGGAGGATGCGGCGAAGGCCCTTGCGGATGCCGTGCGCGCCGGGAGCACGGACGCGTTGCTCGCGGTGGTGGGGCCGAAATCGAAGAGCTGGCTCTTCACGGGCGACGACGTCGCGGACAAGGCGGAATGGGCGAAATTCCTCGCCTGCTACGACAAGAAGAATTCCATCGCGAAGCAGGGGGAGGCGAAGGCGGTGCTCAATTGCGGCGGCGACGACTGGCCGTTCCCCGCGCCGCTGGCGAAGAAGGGCGACAAGTGGTCCTTCGATGCCGAGGCAGGGCACGAGGAGATCGCGAATCGCCGCGTCGGCCGCAACGAGCTCAACGCGATCCAGGCGATGCTCGCGATCGTGGATGCGCAGCGTGAGTACGCGGCGACCGATGCCGACGGCAACGGGACGTCCGACTACGCAGCGCGGTTCACTTCCACTCCCGGAAAGAAGGACGGGTTGTACTGGGCGACGAAGGACGGAGAGAAGCCCAGCCCGCTCGGGCCGATCGCCGCAAAGGCAGTCAGTGAGGGTTACGGCGCGAAGACGCGGGCCGGCAAGCCGGAGGCCTTTCATGGCTACTACTACCGCATGCTGACTTCGCAGGGCAAGGATGCGCCCGGCGGCGCGTTCGACTACGTGGTCAAGGGAAAGATGTGGGGCGGTTTCGCCGTCGTCGCGTATCCCGCGTCGTACGGCAATTCCGGGGTCAAGTCCTTCATCGTGAGCCACGACGGGGTCGTGTACGAGAAGGATCTCGGCCCGTCCTCGGCGTCGGCAGCCGGAAAGATGAAAGCCTTCAATCCGGACAAGACCTGGAGCAAGGCGCAGTAGGCCAATCGCGCGGCCGGATGGTGCATTCGATCCGGCCGTCTTGCGCCCGGCAGCGGCTGTCCCGGCTCTCTTTCCCCGTCAGCCCGTGACGAAGAGCACCCACGGCGTTCCCACCAGCAGGAACACCGCCATGAAGACGAGCGTGATCGAGAGCCCCAGGCGATAGAGCTCGCCCTGCGTGAGATAGCCGCTTGCCGCGAAGATGATGTTCTGGCTCCCGCCCTGCGGCGTGATCACCGAGAAATAGCTGCTCGCGAAGAGGAGCCCGAACGCCATCAGCGGCACCGGCACCCCGCCGCGCGCGCCCACGTCGAGGAACACGCCCAGCAATGCCAGCACCTGCGAGGACTGGCTCACGAACAGGTAGTGGATCGCCACATAGAGCACGATCAGGGTCACGTAGGTGACTGGCCACGAAAGGCCCCCGAGGTGCGAGGCGAGCCGCTCGCCGGCGTAGCTCATGAAGCCCAGCTCGTTCAACTGGCCGCTCAGGGCGAAGAGGACCGCGAGCCAGAGGAAGGTGGCGAGCGTGTCGCCCATGGCGGCGATGTCGTCGAGGGTGAGCACGCCCGCGAGCAGGAGCGTCCCCAGCCCCGCGAAGGCGATGCTGGTGACGTTTAGCTTGAGGGAATCCGCCGCTACCCAGCCGACGACCATGATCACGAACACCACGGCGGTGATGCGCTCCGCGCGCGACATCGGCCCCATGCCGGCGAGCTCAACCTTGGCAGCCTTCGGCGCTTCGGGCGTCTTTCCCACCCGTGGCGCAAACAGCTTCGACACGACCCATGGCAACATCGCGATCGTCGCGATGGCGGGCACGCAGGAGGCGAGCAGCCAGCTGCCGAAACCGATCTCCAGGCCGAACTGCTTCGCGATCTGCACGCCGATCGGGTTGGCGGAGGTGGCGGTCATCCAGAGCGCGGAGGAGACCGCAAGGCTCGCCATGCAGCAGAACATGAGGTAGCCGCCCAGGCGGCGCTTGTTCTCGTCGCCGGGTACCGAGCCCGCGCCCTGCGCGACGGAAAGCACGATGGGGAACAGCACCCCTGCGCGCGCCGTGTTGCTCGGAAATGCCGGTGCAATGAATGCGTCGGTCATGACGATGCTGTAGGCAAGCCCCAGGGACGAGCCCCCGAAGCGGCTCACCATGAACAGGCTGATGCGCCGCCCGAGCCCGGACTTCACCACGGCCTGCGCCACGATGAAGGCGACGACGACGAGCAGGACGCTCGCGTTGGCGAAGCCGGAGTAGGCCTTTGCCGCGTCGATGGTGCCGGTGAGGATGACGGCCGCCACCGCGATCATCGCCGCGGTGAGCAGCGGGAAGGCCCCCACGAGCACGGACGAAATCGCCGCGACGAACACGGCGAAGAGGTGCCAGGCCTGGGCGGTGAGGCCGGCCGGCACGGGAACCAGCCAGATGCCGATCGCGATCGCGAAGGGCAGAGCGCCCTTGAGCAGCTTGCCGGCCGGAATCATCTTGCCCCTCCTTGCGCCGCCGCCCCGATGCGGAAGCGGCCTTTCAGGCCCGTGGCGCGCCCCTGGATCGTCCCGTCCTCGGTCTCGGCCACGTATTGCCAGGAGTACTCGTAGCCCCCCGTGATTCCCGCGAATCGCCCCGTGCCGCCGGTGAACGTGCCGGTGATGCGGTTCTTCGCGGCCGTGCCTTCCCCGGTGAATTCGCTGTAGACCTGGTCGCCGCGCTCGTCGGTCCATACGCTGCGGCCCACGAGGCCCGTCCTTGCGTCGGCCAGCGCGATCGACTCCGCGCGGAAGCCGACGCCGGGCCGGCCCGCGCCCCCGAGCAGCATCGTTCCCTGGAGATCCAGGAGGGAACTGCGGCCGCGTTCGCCCAGGGTGAGCGTGCGGCGCGTGCCAACCGCATTCCAGGTGCCATCGAACTCGTGCCAGCCCGAAGAGGGGGGAACGGAAACCGGGGGCTGCTGCGCCGGTCCGCAGGCGGCTGCTGCGAGACCCAGCATCGCGACGATGGCATGACGTCCGTGCATGAATTCGCAACCGCTCTTTCGTCAGGCACCCGAGAAGCCCGGGAGGAATTCCTGAAAGTGTGCCACGCCTTTGGTATCGTCACATGAGCCGAATCAACCAACCGAGGCGATGCCCGTGTTCAAGCTTTTCCAGTCGATTTTCGGGGCGGGCGGGGACGCAGGCGATCGCTACCCCGCGGCGCTTCGCGCAGCCGCGCTCGACCGGGCGCTCGAGGCAACCGATCCGCGCATCCGTGCCGTTTCCGGCCACCGCGCCAGGCTCGAGCCGGCGATCCTGCACGCCATCGGGCACGTCGTCGGGCTCGTCGACGCACTTCCCCCGGCCATCGAGGCGAGCCGGAAGGCCTGTGGCACCGACGACCGGCTCGCGGCCTTCTTCGCGTCGGCCGACCGCATGGCGGAGGTCTTCGGCGCCGACCGCGCGCTCATCGAGTTTCTCGCGAGTCCTGCGGGGGACGGCACCGAGCCCGTGTTGGCGCTCCTGCTCGTGGAGCGCAGCGAGAAGAAGGTGCTCGGCATGGCCTTGCAGGGGGACCAGGTCCAGCATGAGGTCGCGCAGGTGCAGGTGAGCTTCGACCGTCACCGGCTCCTCGACCCGTCCGCCACCGACGAGGAGCTGCGCCGGCTGCTCAAGCGCCGCGCGTTCGACCACCTCCTCACGATGGCCCTCGCGCGCATCACGGAGGTCGCCAGCGAACGCGAATCCCTGGAACAGTCGCAGTCGCTTCTTCGCGCCAAGCTGCGGGCCCTGCAGTCGGCCCGGCTGGGATTCGAGCGGGAGCAAGGAAACGACACGCCGGATGCGGCGTCGATCGAGTCGCGGCTCGCCGAGATCGAGCTGAACCTCGCCGCAGTGGGGGCGGGGTCGACGGCACTGCCCAGGCATCTCGACATCCTCGTCGAGACGCTCTCCAGGGCGGAAGTGCAGACCTGGGTCGAGCCGGTGAGTGTTGTGATGGACCGCCTCGGCATCAAGCAGGCGGTTCCCGGCGGCCCCGTCATCGAGCTCAAGCTCCAGGAGCTGCGCAATTACGCGGGGCAGAGCGCCGTCCTGCTTCCGGTCGCCATTCCGCGCGGCGAGATCCGCCAGCGCGACGTGATGGCGCAAATCCGGCGCGAGCTCTGGTGAGGCGCCTCTAGGCGTTCAGCTTGTCCAGCAGGGCGACGAGTTTGTCCGGCTCGTCGGCCTTCATCACCCGCGCCACGATCGGCGCGATGTCCGGAAGGCTCGTCGCGAGCACGCGCTGCTTCACCGCGAGGATGCTCGTCGGGTGCATCGAGAAATTCCGCAGGCCGAAGCCCAGCAGCAAACGCGTGAGTTTCACGTCGCCCGCCATCTCGCCGCACACCGCCACCGGCTTCTCGTGCTGGAGGGCGGTGCGGATCACCGCCGAGATGAGGGAGAGCACGGCAGGGTGCAGCGGATCGTAGAGGTGCGCCACCGCGTCGTCGGCCCTGTCGATGGCGAGCGTGTACTGGATGAGGTCGTTGGTGCCGATCGAGAGGAAATCGAGCTTCCTGATGAACATCGGCAGCGCGATGGCCGCGGCCGGGATCTCCACCATGCCGCCCACGGGCACGAACTCGTCGAACTTCACCCCCTCGTCCTTCAGCTCCTCCTTGGCGCGGGCCACGGCCGCCAGCGTCTGGTTGAGCTCCAGGTACGAGGAGAGCATCGGGATGAGGATCATCGCCTTGCCGTGGCGCGAGGCACGCAGGATGGCACGCAACTGCGTGTTGAATATCTGCGGCTCCGCCAGGCAATAGCGTATCGCGCGAAGTCCCAGCGCCGGGTTCTCGGTGGTGTGCTCCTGGCCACCGATCACCTTGTCCGCGCCGATGTCGAGCGTGCGGATGGTGACCGGCCGCCCCTTCATGCCCTCGATCACCTCGCGGTAGGCCTCGAACTGCTCGTCCTCGTCCGGCAGGTCGCGCCGGTTCATGAACAGGAACTCGCTCCTGAAGAGGCCGATGCCCGAAGCGCCGCTCGCCCGGACCGCCTCCACGTCCGAGGGCAGCTCGATGTTCGCGTAGAGCTGGATCGCGGTGCCGTCCAGGGTGGCGGCCGGCGCGGTCTTCAGGCGCTTGAGCTTGTCCTTCTCGAGCCGCGCCTCGTTCTGCTTCAGCCGGTACTCGGCAAGGACAGCGCGGTCCGGGTTCACGATCAGCACGCCCTGCGTGCCGTCCACGATCACCAGCTCGTCCTCGCGGATCATGGTTCGCGAGTGGTGCAGCGCGACGATCGCGGGGATGGCAAGCGAGCGGGCGATGATCGCCGTGTGCGAGGTGGCGCCGCCCATGTCGGTGACAAACGCCGCGAAGGGGTGCTCGCGGAAGAGGATCACGTCGGCGGGCGACAGGTCGCGCGCGACGAGGATCATGTCGGAATCCTGGCGGGTCGGCTTGATCGCGATGCGCCGCTTGGATCCGGCCAGGGCGCCCAGGACGCGCTCGGCCACCTGCCGCACGTCCGCCTCGCGCTCGCGCAGGTACTCGTCCTCGATGTCGTCGAACTGGGCGGTCAGCTCGTCGAGCTGCGTGCGCAGGGCCCACTCGGCGTTGCAGCGTTGCTCGCGGATGATGTCCCGCGGGGCCTCGGAGAACGCGCTGTCTTCGAGCAGCATCAGGTGAACGTTCACGAACGGCGCCAGCTCGGAGGAAGCGCTGTGGCGCACGCTGTCGGCCAGCTCCTTCAGCTCGTCGCGCACTTCCTTGATGGCACGGTCATAGCGGCGCTGCTCCCGCCCGATGTCGTAGTGGGCGATGTCGTAGTGGTCCACCTCGGTGGACATGCCCAGGAAGAGGTGCGTGTGCCCGATGGCGATGCCATTCGACACCCCGATGCCGTGCATCGTGAAGCAGACGTTGTGCCCGGCCGGGGCGGGTGTGTCGGTGGCCATGGCGGGCGCCTTCCTACTCGCCTTCGTCGAACTTGTCGGCGATGAGCTTCACGAGGGCGGCCATGGCGGCCTCCTCGTCCTCGCCGTCGGTCTCGATCTCGACCGTGGCGCCGATGCCGGCGGCAAGCATCATCACGCCCATGATGCTTTTCGCGTTGACGCGCTTTCCGTTCCTCGTGAGGTGCACGCCGCACGCGTGCTGCGCCGCGGCCTGGGTGAGCTTGGCGGAAGCGCGGGCGTGCAGCCCGAGCTTGTTCACGATGGTGACGGTCTGCTTCTGCACGGGCGCGGGGCCTCAGACCTTCGCGGGCATGCGCGTCACGCCCTCCGTGCCGCCGGAAAGCGCCTTGGCGACGACCGCCTCGAGCGGCTCCTCGCGGTAGGTGAGGGCGCGGATGAGCATCGGCAGGTTCACGCCCGCGATGCCTTCCACGCGGCCGGGCTCGAGGAGCCGCGAGGCGATGTTCGACGGCGTGGCGCCGTAGATGTCGGTCATCACCAGCACGCCCTGGCCCTGGTCGAGGAAGCGGATGAGGTCTCTCGCCGTGGGAAGGATCTCCTCCGGGTCGTCGTGGACGGTGACGCCCAGCTGGCGCACGTAGAGGGGGCGCTTGCCCAGGACGTGGCTCGCGCAGTGGATGAGGCTTTCGCCGAAGGCGCCGTGGGAAACGAGGAGGATTCCGATCATGGGGGCATTTTAGGCTACCGGCGCGGCATCGGCGATAATAGGGGCCGAATCCGCAATGACCGGGCTCCGGCCCCTTCCCCCATGGACAGCAAATCCCCCCGCCCGACGGAAATCAAGCTGCACCAGAAGTCGCGCCTGCTCGAGATCGCGTTCGACGACGGCAAGCGCTACAGCCTCCCCTGCGAATACCTGCGTGTGTTCTCTCCCTCCGCCGAAGTGCGCGGCCACGGCCCGGGGCAGGAAGTCCTCCAGGTCGGCAAGCGCAACGTGGAGATCAGGGAGATCGATCCGGTGGGCAACTACGCGGTGAAGCTCGCGTTCTCCGACGGCCACGACACCGGCCTCTACTCCTGGGAATACCTGCACGAGCTGGGCGAAAAGCAGGCCTCGAGCTGGAAGACCTACCTTGCGCGCCTCGAGGAGGCCCACGCCTCGCGCGACCCGAAATGAGCGACAAGACCACCCACTTCGGCTACGAGCAGGTCGCGGAGGCCGAGAAGGCCACCCGAGTGGGTGAAGTGTTCAGCTCGGTCGCGACGAACTACGACCGGATGAACGACCTCATGTCGCTCGGCATGCACCGGCTGTGGAAGCACTTCGCCATCCAGATGGCGGACGTGCGTCCCGGTCAGCGCGTGCTCGACGTGGCCTCCGGCAGCGGCGACCTTGCGCTCGCCTTCGCGAAGCGCGCCGGCCCCACGGGACAGGTGGTGATGACCGACATCAACGGCGCGATGCTCGCGGTGGGCCGCGACAAGGTCCTCGACCACGGCCAGGTGGCCCCGCCGGCCCTGTGCAATGGCGAGAAGCTCCCGTTCCCGGACGACACGTTCGACTGCGTCACGATCGCCTTCGGGTTGCGCAACTTCACGAACAAGGATCGCGGCCTGGCCGAGATGGCGCGCGTGACGCGCCCGGGTGGCCGCGTGCTCGTCCTCGAGTTCTCGAAGATCTGGAAACCCCTCGCGAAACCCTACGACACGTATTCCTTCTCGGTGCTCCCGTGGCTCGGCAAGCACGTGGCAAAGGACGAGGAAGCGTACCAGTACCTCGCCGAATCCATCCGCATGCATCCAGACCAGGAGACCCTCAAGGCGATGATGGAGGCCGCCGGGCTGGTGAAGGTGGAGTACTTCAACCTGACCCTGGGCGTGGTGGCGCTGCACCGCGGCTTCAAGCCGTGATCGCGTCGGCTTCCGCCTCGCTTGCCGCGGGCGCGATCAACCGGCTCACCGCTGCGACTCCGATGGCGCGCGAACGCCTGGCGCGCTTTGCCGGGAAAACAGCCGCCTTCCGCGTGGGGCCGCTTCCCGTCGCGCTCACCGTGCAGACGACGGGCGAGGTGCTTCCGGCGCAGGAATCGGCCGCGAGCGACCTCGAGGTTCGCCTCTCTGTCTTCCTGCTGCCGCGCCTGGCCGCGCACGACGAAAGCGCCTATCGCGACGTCGAGACCACGGGCGACGTGGAGTTCGCCGGCGAGGTCGCGTTTCTCGCGAAGCACCTCAAATGGGATGCGGAGGAGGACCTCTCGAAGATCGTGGGCGATGCCGCCGCGCATCGCATGGCGTCCGTCGTGCGCGATGCCGCGGCGTGGGGCAAGGACGCGTCCGGGCGAGTCGCGGCCGGCGCTGCCGAATACTGGACGGAAGAAGATCCCCTCATCGCCTCGCGCGTGAAGGTGGAAGGGTTCGTCGCGGGCGTCACGGAGCTGCGCGACGCGGTCGAGCGGCTGGAAAAGCGCATCGAGAGACTGGAGAGGGATTGAACAAGAAAAGGGGACAGACCCCTTTTCATGAAATGGGGTCTGTCCCCTTTTTTTATCCAGGCATCGCGTTCATCGTCATCTCCGCCTGCGCGTTCGGCGCGATGGCGATCTTCGCCCGCTACGCCTACGCGGGCGGGGCCAACGTGACGGGCGTTCTCGCGGCGCGCTTCTCGATCGCGGGGATTCTCCTTGCCGCGGTGATGATCGCCACGAAACGCCCGTGGCCCCGCGGCCGCCCCCTCGGGGTGGCCATCGGCATGGGCGCCGTGGGGTACGTGGGGCAGGCAGTGTGCTTCTTCGCCGCGCTCAACTACGCTTCCGCGGGTCTCGTGGCGCTGCTCCTCTACGCGTATCCCACGCTCGTCGTGCTGCTTTCGGCCGCCTTCCTGGGCGAGCGGCTGACGGTCGAGAAGATCGCGCTGCTCGCAGTGAGCTTCGCGGGACTCGCCCTGACGCTCGGCGGGGGACAGGGGACGGTCACGGGCGTTGCGCTGGGGCTCGCGGCCGCGGCGTTCTATTCCGTTTACATCGTGATCGGCGCACGCGAGCTCAAGGACACCGACGCCCTCGCGAGCACCACCGTCGTCTGCCTCTCGGCCGCTGCGGTCCTCGCGCTGTCCACCCTCGTCACCGAGGCACGCTTTCCGGACGCGCCGTGGGGCTGGGCGGCGATCGGCGCCATCGCGATCGTGTCCACGGTCGTCTCGATCCTCGCTTTCTTCGCGGGCCTCAAGCGGGTCGGGCCGGCGGTCGCATCCACCGTCTCCACGCTCGAGCCCGTGGTCACCGTGGCGCTCGCCTGGATCGTGCTGGGCGAGAGCCTGGCACCGCTGCAACTGGCGGGAGGCGCCCTCGTCCTCGCCTGCGCCATCCTGCTCGCCCGCGCCCATTGAGGGCCTGTCCCTTAATGGGATAATTGCGCATGTCTCGAACCCTGCAGGCCAGGTGAGCGCGCGCGCCGCCGTCGCATTCGTCGCTCTCCTGGTCGCCGGGGTCGCATCGGCCACGCAGGACGGGGAAGCCGCCACTCATCCGGTCCAGTGGGACGCGCCCCAGGAATTGCGCGTCCTTTTCGAGCAGCACCTCCCGCCGCCGCCCGTCGATGCGAGGGATGATCGCGGGGCACTTCGCCGCTGGATGCGCGATGCGCGCCGCCGCACGGTGGAGATCGCCGCGGCCGAGGGATGGTTCTCGGCGCAGGTGGAGGTGACCGAAGCCGAGGGCCGCGTGCGCGTGGCCCTCACGCCCGGCGAGCGGGCGACGGTCGGCTCGGTGACGATCGAATTTCAAGGCGACCTTGGGAAAGAGGGCGCCTTTCGCGCTTCGCGACGCGGCGCACTCGAGCAGTCCTGGCTCCTCGGCAAGGGCAAGGTCTTCCGCCAGGCCGACTGGGACGAGGCCAAGGCGCGGCTCATCGAGGCGCTCACCGCCGACGACTATGCCGCGGGCGAGCTCGCGATGAGCCAGGCGCAGGTCGATGCGGCATCGGCGCAGGTGAGCATCACGCTCGTGCTCGACAGCGGCCCCGCGTTTTCGCTGGGGGAAGTGCAGGTCACGGGCCTGTCGCGCTATCCGAAATTTCTCGTCGATCGGGCCCTGGACATCGACCCCGGCGAGCCCTACCGCACCGACCGCCTGCTGGAACTGCAACGCAACCTGCAGAGCGCGCCGTGGTTCGCGAACGTGGTGGTGGAGATCGAGCGCGACCGTGCCCACCCCGTGCGTGTCCCCGTCCGCATTTCCATCCTCGAGCGGCCCGCCGCGGATGTCGGCTTGTCGCTGGGTTACGGTTCCGATGTCGGCGCGCGCGGCGAGGTGTCGTTTCGCTACCGGAACGCCTTCGGCCGCGGCTACGACATGCATTCGGCGATGCAGGTGGACAAGACGCAGCAGGTCGGTTACGCGGACTTCTACCTCCCGACGGGCACCCTCGGCGGCGCGCACCTCGGGACCCTGGCGACCCGGGACAGCTTCGGATTCCTCGCCGAGCACAAGTCCAGCCAGGGCCTCGACACGCGGCGCGGCGCGGTCGCGGGCTATCGGCAGTTGTTCTTCGAGAAGCTGGAGCTTCGCCTGGGAGTTTCCTTCCAGGTCGAGCAGGCCACGCCGGGAGGCGGCGAAACGTCGGTCAACCGCGCGCTGGCGCCCGTGGGCCAGTTGACCTGGCGGCCCGTTGACGACGTACTGAACCCGACGCGCGGCGGCGTGCTCAACGTGCAACTGGCGGGTGGCTCGAAGGCGGTCCTTTCCAGCCAGGACTTCATCAGGACCTACGCGCAGTACCAGCACTGGTTCGCGCTCTCGCCGGTGGACCAGGTCATCGTGCGGGCCGAAGGCGGCTACACGATCGCCCCGAGCAGCACCGGCATCCCCGAGGATTTTCTTTTCCGCGCGGGTGGCTCGCGCTCGGTGCGCGGCTACGAGTACGAGAGCCTGGGTCCCATCGAGAACGGTGCGGTCGTGGGCGGGCGTTACCTGGCGACCGGCTCCGTCGAGTACGTGCGCTGGTTCTCGCCCCGATGGGGAGGGGCGCTCTTCCTGGACGCGGGAGACGCGGCGGATGCGGTCAGCGATCTTCGCGTGAACAAGGGGTACGGCGTGGGGGTGCGTTGGCGCACGCCGGCGGGACCGCTTGCGGTGGACCTGGCCTACGCCGACCGCGATCGCAAGGCGCGGCTGGTCTTTTCCGTCTCGGTGGCCTTCTGAGGAAGCGATGAGCCCACCGCGTCGAATCTCGCTGCTGCGCCGCTGCGTCCTCGGGGGTGCGTGGGCCACCGCTGCGGCGGCCGTGGCGGTCGCAGCCACGGCCTTCTGGCTACTCGCGACGGCTTCCGGCGCTCAGTTCGTGTTCGATCGTGCTGCGGCGTTCGCAGGCGGCCGCGTGGGCGTGGTCGAAGGCCGCCTCGTGGGGCCGCTTGCCCTCGAGGCGATCGAGATCGCCTCGCCCGGGCTTCGCGTGCGTGCAAGGCAGGTGGCGTTCGACTGGTCGCCCCTGCGCCTCCTGGGCAGCGAGTTGCGCGTGGTGCGGCTGCAGGCGGCCCTGCTGGAGATTTCCACCGCGGCGTCGAGCGATCCGCTGCGCGAGCCCGCCACGCTGGCGCTGCCGCTACGCCTCTTCGTGGAGCAGGCCCGGGTGGAACGGCTTCGCGTGGGCACGATCGGGGACGATGCGGGCGGCGTCGAATTCCTCGACGTATCGGCGAAGCTCGCGGCGGACCGGGCCGCGTGGATACTCGGCGGCCTGGAGGCAATGACCCCCATCGGGCGGGCAAAGGCGGCCGGGACGCTCGCTGCAAGCGCGCCATTCGCCCTGGACGTGAAAGGCGAGCTCGCCGGCACGAGGAACGGCGCCGGCTATCGGGCGACCGTGGCGGCGAAGGGCACGCTCGCGAAGCTGGAAGTGACGCTCGCGGCGAGCGAGGGCGGGCTCTCGGGCACGGGTTCTGCCATGCTCGAGCCGTTCGCCTCCGTGCCCCTGCGCAAGCTCTCGGCGAAGCTCCACGGCGTGGACCTGGCCGCGTTCTTCGCTTCGTCGCACACAATGCTCGCGGTCGAGGCGGACCTCGCGCCAAGCAAGGACGCGATCCTCGCCGGGACAGTGAAGGTCGCCAACACCGCAATCGGTCCCCTCGACCAGCAACGCCTGCCCATTGCATCGGCCACGGCGCAGCTCGCCATCGAAAGGAATCGCATCGAGGCGAAGAAGCTTGCCCTGTCGTTTTCCGGCGGTGGCCGCGCCGAAGGACAGGCGGTGTGGGCCGGCGGCAATCTCGACGCGTCGCTCGCGGTGAAGGATCTCGACCTCCTCGCGTGGCATTCGTCCCTCAAGGCCACGAAGCTTGCGGGGACCCTCACGGCCGTCGCGACGGCCGAGGCACAGTCGTTCGGGGTGGCGCTCGCCGATCCGCGCTTCGAGATCCGCGGCGATGCCCGGATCGCCGATGGACGCCTGACCGTCGAGCGGGTGCGGTTGGCGCGCGGAGCGGCGTTCGCGCAGGCGAGCGGCTCCCTGGATCTGCGGGGAGGGCGAGAGTTCCAGGCCAGCGGGCGCATCGAGCGGCTCGACCCGGCCGCCTTCGCGAACGTGCCGGCGGGTGACGTAAACGCTTCCTTTGCCGCGAAGGGAAACCTCGCGAAGGGGCCGGTCGGCGAGGTGACGCTGGAAATCGCGAAAAGCCGGTTTGCCGGGCTTGCCGCCGTAGGCCGGGTTGCGATCGTCACCGACGGCGCCCGCCTTTCGCGAACCGAAGCGGACGTGTCCCTCGGCGCCACGCGGCTCGTTGCGGCGGGTGCGCTGGGCCGTGCCGGCGACTCGCTGGAGGTGAAGCTCGCGTCCCCCGACCTGGCTCCGCTCGGCCGCGCGTTCGGCCTTGTGTTGGGCGGCCGCGTCGATCTCGATGCACGCGTCTCCGGGGAGTTCACGGCGCTGTCGGGCCACGCCTGGCTCGACGCAACGGACCTTGCGTTGCCCGGCGCGATCCGCGTGGCGAAGGTCACCTCCCGCATCGAGCTGGGCTCGGGCGACCAGGGCGCGGCGAACGGGCATGTGGATCTGCGCGGCGTGGCGCGAGGCGCGGACAAGGAGGCGCTCGTCGAAAGCGTCGTGCTCGAGATCAAGGGGACGCGAAGCTCGCACGAGATCCGCGTGGAGTCGGCGTTCCCCGACAAGTTCTCGGTGCGGGCGTTGCTCGACGGCGGCATCGTGCCCGGCGCGCGTCTGCCCGAGTGGCGCGGTCGCCTCGAGTCGCTCGACATCGCGGGCCGCACGGCCTTTGCGCTGTCGGCGCCGGCCACGCTCGTGGCGGGCGCCGACCGCATCGAACTGGGCGAAGCGGTGTTCGTCGGCGAGCCCGGCCAGGTGCGCCTCGCCGTCACGAGCTGGACACCTGCGGGCATCCAGACCCGCGGCTCGTCGAGCGCGCTCGTGATCCGCACCATCCGGCAGATTCTCAACGTGCAGGGCGAAGTGGGTTCGAGCCTCGTGCTCGCGGGCGATTGGGACTTGCGCATCGGCGAGACGGTGGACGGGTTCGTTTCCATCCGGCGCGACCGGGGTGACGTGCGCGTCGGCGAGCCGAGGGTGGGATTGGGGCTCGAGACGCTTGCGCTTCGTGCGGACGCGAGTGCGGGGCGCGTGAAGGCGACAGCGGACATTCGTGGCACGCAGGCAGGCCAGTGGAAGGCAGAGGCGTCCGTGACGCTGCGACGCGGCGATGAAGGCTGGGAAGTTTCGCCGGTTGCGCCCGTGGAGGGCCATTTCACCGTCGATGTGCCGGACCTCGCGTGGACCGCGGCGTGGATCGGGCCGGAGGCGCGCGTGCGCGGCCGCCTTGCGGGGGAGGGCACGCTCGCGGGCACGTTGCGCGAGCCGACGTGGAGCGGACGGCTGGAAGCCACGGGACTTGCGGTTCGCGAGCCCACGCTGGGCGCGGAGGTGGCGGATGGCACGATCGCCATCCTGCTCAAGGACCGCGAGGCGCGCATCGAGCGCTTCACGCTCTCCATGCCCTGGCAGCCGTCGGAGGAAGCCGCGCGCGCGATCTCCGCGGTGAAATACCCCGCCACCGGAACGGTCACCGCCGAGGGCGCGATCGATCTCGGCACGCGCAAGGGGACCATCCGCGTGAAGGCCTTGGGGTATCCGTTGACGCGGCTTGCCACGCGCTTCCTTGCGGTGTCGGGAGAGGGTCGCGCCGAGCTGGATGGCAATTCGACCGTGATGACGGGTGAGTTCACGGCCGACGCCGGCTGGTTCGGCATCCCGGGTTCTGCGCCGCCTTCGCTATCGGACGACGTGATCGTGATTCGCGGGAGCCAGGCTCCGCTCGTGGCGAGGGACGCGGAGCACACGCGCATGGACCTGCGCGTGAACCTGGGCGAGCACCTGCACTTCCGGGGGCGCGGGCTTTCCACGCGGCTGGCGGGATCCTTGCGGCTCGCGGGCGAGCTTGGCGTCAACTTGCGCACGACAGGCACGATTCGCGCCGTGGGCGGCACCTACGATGCCTACGGCCGGACCCTCACTCTCGAGCGCGGCGCGCTCAACTTCCAGGGCCCCGTGGACAACCCCGGGATCAACATCCTCGCGCTGAGGAAGGGGCTGGCGGTGGAAGCCGGGGTCGAAGTGCTGGGCACGGTCGCGCGGCCGAAGGTGCGACTCGTGTCTTCTCCCGAGGTTCCCGAAGCGGAAAAGCTTGCCTGGCTCGTACTCGGTCGCGGCCGGGGCGACGTTTCCGCCGCCGATGCGGCCACGCTCGTCGGAGCGGCCAGCACCCTGCTGGGCGAGGGGGCCTTGCCCACGGCAAAGCTGATCGGCGGCCTGGGGCTCGACGAGGTGAGCGTCGGTTCCGGACTCGCATGGGGTCCTCGGGGCACTGCCCCAGAGCACCATCGCGGGACGGACAGGCGCAACGTCGGCAGCCGAGGTGGTCACCGTGGGCAAGCGCCTCTCCGACGATATCCATGTGTCCTACCGCCAGGGCCTGGCGGATGCGGAAGGATCGCTGAATGTGGCCTGGCAACTCACGCGAAGCCTGCAGCTCATCCTGCGCGCCGGCTACCTTCCCGGTGTGGATATCGCTTACCGCTTCACCTTCGACTGAAAACGCCAGGGGACAGACCCTCGAGGCCCTTCGGGCGCCATGCATGAGGGTCCGTACCTTGACTGCCCGTCCTTTTTTTTCCTAACCCCTGTCGGGGCTCTGCGAGGTGACCACCTCGCGCTCATCCAGCTCGGCTTCGATGGTCAGCAGCACCTCGTCGTTGATCTCGTCCGCGGCGTGCATCTCGTGCAGCCGGGAGCGCTCCGCCTCGATGGCCGACAGGCGCAGCCGCCGGGCGACGGCGATGCGCTCGGCGAGCCTGGTCGCCTGCTGGGGATCGGCTTCGCGAAGGGCGACCTTGTCCTCGTAGCGCTCCACCAGTTGCCGGGCGAAAGCGACGTCTTCGGGGTCCGCAAGCGATTGCTGCGCGGCCGTCACGGCGGCGATGGCCGCCCGCGCGACTTCCGCCCTCGCGGCGTTTTCGTCGGGCTTCTCGCGCGCATCGCTGCGCGCCTTGAGCTTGCGGATGATCCACGGCAGCGGAACGCCGTTCAAAGCGAGCGTGAGAATGATGGTGGCGGCGGCCAGGAAGACGACGAGTTCGCGTTCCGGAAACGGTGCGCCCGACATGGTGAGAATCGGCACCGAGAGGGCGGCGGCCAGCGTGATGGAACCGCGAACCGCGGCCCAGCTCACCAGGAACATCCGCCGGGAATCGGGGCCCGATTCGCCGCCTGCCCATCCCCAGTGCAGCCGGAAGCGCACGTGGGCGGAAGCCCACACCCAGCCGATCCGCAGCACCATCAGCAAGGCCCACAGCGCGAAGGCGTAGAACGCCAGCGCGCCCGCGTCGTAATGCCCCACGGCCGCGAGCATGTGACGAAGCTGCAGGCCGAGCAGCACGAACACCAGCCCGTTGAAGGTGTAGGAGAGCATCCGCCACACCTCGCGCGCATGGCGCCGGCCCTCGGGGGACAGCCCTTTCACCTCCTGCCCACCGGCCCACAATCCCGAGGCGACCACCGCGAGTATCCCCGAGACGTGCAATGACTCGGCCGTCAGGTAGGCCGCATAGGGAACGAGCACCGCCAGCAGCGTCTGCAGCATCTGGTCGTCGGCCTCGAAGCGCAGGAGCCGCTCGCGAAGCTTCCGGCCGCTCCACTCGATGATGATGCCGACGCACACGCCGCCGCCGGACAGGATCACGAACTGGCCGGTGACTTCGTTCATCGACACGGTGCTCGCCGCCGCGGCCGCCGCCACCGCGAGCTTGAAGGCGACGAGGCCGGTGGCGTCGTTGAGCAGGCTCTCGGCATTGACGATGTGCATCACGCGATTGGGCAACGGCAGCGCCGTCGTGGTCGCGACGGTGGCCACGGCATCCGTCGGGGAGACGATGGCACCCAGCGTGAAGGCGACCGCAAGCGGAATCGACGGGATGAGCCAGTGGATGAAATATCCCACGGTGACGACCGTGAGCACGACCAGGCCCAGCGCGAGGAGCAGCACCGGCCGCAGCACGTGCAGCAGGTCGCGGCGCGGCAGCATCCGCGCATCCGCGAAGAGGATCGGCGGGATGAAGAGCAGCAGGAAGAATTCCGGATCCACGCCGACCGCCTCGAGGCCCGGCAGGAAGGACGCGGCCGCTCCCACGACCACGAGGAAGACGGGCAACGGCAGGCGGCTGTAGCGGAAGAACGCGCCGGCCGCGGCGGTCAACAGAAGGAGGGCGAGGGTGAGCTGGACGACAGCCATGGGAAAGCCGGTCGGGGGGATCGAGGCGCTGCCGAATGTTACGGCGGGAAGCCGCTCCGGGACTTGAGCAGGCGCAAATTGAAAAAGGGGTCTGTCCCCTTTTCCTAAAGAGGGGACAGACCCCTTTTCGTCAAATCGCCTCGATCGCCGCGACGACCTTTTCACGAACCTGGCGGGCCATCGGCTCGATGTCCGCCCGGCCGGTGAGGGTCACCATCGTCTCGGGGTCGAGCACGGAAACGACCGTCTTCCCGTCCGCGGGGTTCTCGTACACCGTGACGTTGCAGGGAAGCAGCAGCCCGATGTCGATCTCGCTCGAGAGTGCCTGGAACGCGAATCCGGGATTGCAGGCGCCCAGGATCACGTACTTCGTGAAGTCCTTGTCGATCTTCTTCTTGAGGGTGGCCTTCACGTCGATCTCGGTGAGGATGCCGAAGCCCTGTTCCTTGAGCGTCGCGGTCACGCGCTCCACGGCCTGCTCGTAGGAAAGCGCAACCGTGCGCGAGTAGCCGTAGTTGCCCTTCTTCACGTTCGACATGTCTGTCGCTCCTGGCACAATGAGTCAGCAAGAGCTTATTTTACTCCCTCGGGGCGATCATGCCGCCGCAGTGCATGGGTCGTCACCGCCTCGAGCACGCGCCGCCGGCCCTCGTGCAGGTCGGCAGCATCGAGATCCTCCACGACGACGCACGCGATGCGGTCGCACGCGCTCGTGAAGCGGGGATAGCCGTCGAACTTGAAGTGTGGAACGGCCTGCCGCATGTCTGGCATGCTGTCGCCCACCTGCCCGAGGCGCGCCAGGCCGTTGCCCGCATCGGCAGGTTCATCCGCCGCGCCGTCCCTGACAAATTGCAGGCGTTGCCATCGCCACCGCCTTCCGCCGGAACCATGCCCATGCTCGGACTCATGCAGAAAGCCCCGCTGCTCATCTCGTCGCTCATCCGCCACGCCGACCGCCACCATGGCGACGTCGAGATCGTGTCGCGGCGTGTCGAAGGCGACCTCCACCGCACGACCTACCGCGAGTTGCACCGGCGCTCGCAGAAGCTCGCCAATGCGCTTGATGCGCTCGGCGTCGGGCCGGGGGACGTCGTCGGCACGCTCGCCTGGAACGGCTACCGCCACATGGAGCTCTACTACGGCGTGTCGGGCAAGGGCGCCGTCCTGCACACGATCAACCCGCGCCTGGCCCCGGACCAGGTCGCGTGGATCGCGAACCACGCGCAGGACAAGGCGCTCTTCTTCGACTTGACGTTCCTGCCGATCATCGAAAGGATGGCCCCGCATTTCCGGACCGTGAAGGCGTTCGTGGCGATGACCGACCGCGCGCACATGCCGCCCGGATCGCCCATCCCGAACCTCCTGTGCTACGAGGAATTGCTGGACGCTGCGCGCGACGGGTACCACTGGCCCGTCTTCGACGAGAACCAGGCCTCCTCGATCTGCTTCACCTCCGGCACGACCGGCAACCCGAAGGGCACGGTCTACAGCCATCGCTCGACGATGCTGCACACTTTCGCCATCGCGCTCCCCGATGCGCTCAACGTTTCCGCGCGCGACGTGGTCCTTCCCGTCGTGCCGATGTTCCACGTGAACGCCTGGGGCCTGCCCTACGCGTGCGCGATGGTGGGCGCCAGGCTCGTGTTCCCCGGCCCCGCCCTCGACGGGAAATCGGTTTACGAGCTGATCGAGGCCGAGAAGGTGACCGTGTCGGCGGGCGTGCCCACGGTGTGGCAGGGCCTGCTCAATCACACCGGCCTGCACCACCTGAAGTTCTCCACGATGCGGCGCACGGTGGTCGGCGGCGCGGCGCTTCCTCCGGCGATGCTGCGCCTGTTCGAGGAGCAATACGGCGTGGCGGCACTGCACGCGTGGGGCATGACGGAGATGAGCCCCCTGGGCACCGCCAACGCGCCGCGTCCCCGCCATGCCGATCTGGATCCCGAGGAGCGGTACAGGATCAAGGCGAAGCAGGGGCGCGCCGTTTTCGGTGTCGACATGCGGATCGTCGATGCGGATGGCAAGGAACTGCCGTGGGACGGCAACGCCTTCGGCGACCTCCAGGTGCGCGGTCCGTGGATCCTGCGCGAGTACCTGGAAGGCGACGGGGGCGATCCGCTCGTTACCGACGCGCAGGGGCTGCAGTGGTTCCCGACGGGCGACGTCGCGACCATCGACGCCGAGGGCTACATGCAGATCACCGACCGCAGCAAGGACGTGATCAAGTCGGGCGGCGAATGGATCAGCTCGATCGAGATCGAGAACGTGGCGGTGTCGCATCCAGCCGTCGCGATGGCGGCGTGCATCGGCCTGAAGCATCCCAAGTGGGACGAGCGGCCGCTGGTCGTGGTGATGAGAAAGCCCGACGCCCCGGTCACGCGCGAGGAGCTGCTTGCCCTGTATCAGGACCGGGTCGCGAAGTGGCAGGTGCCCGATGACGTCGTCTTCGTCGACGCGATCCCGCTGGGGGCGACCGGCAAGGTGCAGAAGAACAAGCTGCGCGAGCAGTTCCGCGACCACTTTTTCAGGCAGGACTGAATCAACGGGCGCTCGGGGGCACAAGACGTGATGCGCCCGCTTCGCGGCAGGACCGATCGGGGGGATGTCCTGCCCCTAAGCGCATCGCTCGCACCATGTTTTCGGCCACGACAACCGGCGACCAGCGGCTCGCTCTTACCTGACCACAAGGCGACGGATGAGCCACGGTACGCGTCGACGGCGAGCTACATTCTGGAAGTTCCGGGAACCGTACGCACCGATATCGACTAAGGGACAATGGGGGTGCTGCCCCTTCCGGGCGGCCTGTTGACCATACCCGAAACCCCCTAAATACTGCGGGACGGGCGATCGGATGTCCCTTAGCCCCACCCAAGACAGGACGACATTCCTTGAGCACCTTTGAACGGCGGCTGTCCGCCATTGCACCCGGTGCGCTCGCAGGAATCCTGCGCGGCGTGGAAAAGGAAGGGCTGCGCGTGCGGCCCGACGGCAGCCTGGCCATGACGCCGCACCCGGCAGGCCTCGGTTCGGCCCTCACGCACCCGCACATCACGACCGATTTCAGCGAGTCGCAGCTCGAGCTGATCACGGGCGTGCACACGACGCCCGAGGCGTGCGTCGCGGAGCTGACCGAGCTGCACCAGGTCGTCTACCGCAACCTCGACGGCGAGCTGCTGTGGTGCGCGAGCATGCCCTGCAGGCTGCCGGCCGACGACGAGATCCCGCTCGGGCAGTACGGAAGTGCCAACCTCGCCCGCATGAAGACCACGTACCGGCACGGGCTGTCGCATCGCTACGGCCGCCGGATGCAGACGATCTCCGGCATCCACTACAACTTCTCGCTGCCCGAGGAGGCATGGCCGCTCCTGCAGCGCGCGGAAGGCGACGACGGGCCGGCGGAACTCTTCCAGGACCGCGGCTACTTCTCGCTGATGCGCAACTTCCGCCGCCACTCATGGTTGCTGCTGCTGCTGCTCGGTGCGTCGCCCGCCGTGTGCGGCACGTTCGTCCGCGACCGCCCGCATCGCCTCCTGCGCTGGGACACGGGCACGTATGTCGCGCCATTCGGCACCTCGCTGCGCATGGGACCGTTGGGTTACCAGAGCGACGCGCAGGCCTCCCTGGCGGTGAGCTTCAACAGCCTGCGTGGCTATGCCGCATCGCTCAATCGGGCGTTGAGCGAGGCCTATCCCGCCTACGAGGCCATCGGTCTCAGGGACGCCACGGGCAACTACCGGCAACTCTCGACGACGCTGCTGCAGATCGAGAACGAGTTCTACGGCACCGTCCGGCCGAAGCGCCGCATCCATCGCGGCGAGCGGCCGCTGCGCGCGCTGGGGGAGCGCGGCGTCGAGTACGTCGAAGTGCGCTGCATCGACGTGAGCCCGTACCATCCGGTCGGGATCGATGCGGCGGGCATGCGGATGATCGACCTGTTCCTGCTGCACTGCCTGCTGACGGACAGCCCGCTGGACTCGCCGCGGGAAATCGCGTCGATGTCGCGCAACCAGTATGGAATCGCGGAGCGGGGGCGCGAGCCGGAGTTGCGCCTGGAGCGCGGGGTCGAGGCGATGGCGCCGGCCGCGTGGGGACGTGAGTTCCTCGCGCAATGCGAGCCGATAGCCGCGGCCCTCGACGCGGCGCACACAGGCACGGCATACCGCGAAGTTCTCGAGGCCGCTGTGGCGACGCTCGCCGAGCTTTCGCTGCTGCCGTCGGCGCGCATCCTGGAAGAGACGCAGTCGCGCTTCGGGCGTTCGTATCCGGCACTGGCGCTCGCGTATTCGGAGCGCCACCGCGACACGCTACTGGGGATGGCGCTGGACGCCGGGGCCGCAGCGAAATACGCGCAGATGGCCGCCGGGTCGATCGCGGAGCAGCGGGAAATCGAGGCGGCCGACGATGTCCCGTTCGAGACCTTCCGCGAGCGCTACCTCGGTCAGGACATGGTCTCCGGCGCGCATTTTCGCGAGACACGCTGACTGGGCGGCCAAGCGAAGTGAAGACCATCCTCGTTTTGGGCGGAAGCGGGCAGGTCGGAAGGCAGATCGTGGCCCAGGCCCTCGCCCATGCGGCGGTAGGGTGGGTTGTGGCCCCGACCCGCCAGCCGCTGGCGCCCGCCGCGAAGCTGTTCAATCCGCAAGTCGATTTCGCGCGGCTGCCCGAAGCGGCGGCCTGGTGGGCTGCGGACGCCGCGATCTGCGCGCTGGGAACGACGCGCCGCCAGGCCGGTTCGGCCGCCGCATTCCGCATGATCGACCACGACTACGTGCTCGCGGCAGCACGCCTTGCGCGAAAGGCCGGGACGCCGGTCTTTGTCTACAACTCCTCGCTGGGCGCCAACGCCGGCGCCGCATCGCTGTACCTTCGCGTCAAGGGAGAGATCGAGCGCGATCTCGGTGCGCTGGGCTTTTCTTCGTTATGCATCGTCCGCCCGTCACTGCTCGACGGCGGCCCGCGGCAAGACTCCCGTCCCGCGGAGGGCGTGAGCCTCTGGCTCGCCAAGGGTCTCGCGCCGATCATTCCACGCCGGTATCGCGCCATCCCCACGCGCGCCGTCGCAGGCGCGATGCTCGGTGCGGCGCTGGACGCGCGTCCAGGCACGCGCGTAATCGAATCGGACCAGCTGCACGACTACTAGCAGGGCAAAGGTCCGAAACGGGATGCTACCGTACCGGGAGCGGCTGCGTTTGCGGCGTGCGGCGGAATGCGCTGCGATCGAAGCCGAGCGTGGCGGCGCGATCCAGAGCGGCATCCAGCGTCGCAGCATCGAGCACAGGCTGGCGCGCCAGCACCCAGGCGTACTTGCGCGAAGGCTCGCCCACCAGCACCCACTGGTAACCCTTGTCCAGCGCCAGCACCCAGTAGTCGCCATAGAACGGGCGGAAGAAGCTCACGCGCAGCTTGGCGCCGTTGCTGCCTTCCACCACCTTCGCGATGCCGGTGGCCTCTTCGACCTCGCCATCGGACTTTCGGCAGCGATTGGTTACCCGTACCGTGTCGCCGTCCAGGCGATAGTTGGCCTGGGTATCCGCCACGCACATGGACTGGAACGAATTCGGCAGGAGGGCGATTTCATGCCAGGTGCCCGCATAGCGGACGAGGTCGACGGCCTCCACCGTGGGCAGGGGAACGGTGGGTCCGGTTGCACAGCCGCCCACGCACAGCAGCAAGGCGGTCCGAACGGTGGTGCACCAACGCAAGCGATCGTTCATCAGTTTCCCCGGATTCCCGGTCCCGGCATCAGGAGGTCGATTGCCGCGACCTGGCTGTCCGTCACACGCACCGCAATGCGGGCCCGCGCCGGTCGTAGCGACACCACGAACGCAGCGGCGATGGCCACGAGAACGAAGATTGCGCTCACCATACCCGCGAGAGCAATCGCCTCGCGCGTGGCGAGCTCATCCCGGACGCGCTCGTCCAGTGGCCACTTGAGCTCCTGCTCGGTGGACGCCCGCTGCCACGTGCGCGTGAAGCGCAACACGATCGAATCGATCTGTCCCGAAGTGATGACGGTCCGGCCGGATCCGGGGCTGCCGCCGTCCTGGAAGTGAAACGCCGGCGCAACGTGCCGGATTCGCCCCGTGTGCTATCGGGCGCCGGAAGTGCCCCGGAGGTTAGCTGCCGATGATTTCATTCAGGCCCTCGACAACATGGGCCAGCTCTTCGGGTGTGGAACGACCGAGCTTGGCGCCTATTCGTTCCACCGAAAGGGTGCGAATCTGGCTGATCTTGACCCAGGATCGCTTCGGCAGCTTGAGTGACTGGAGTTCATGGGTCAGCGGGAACGCGGCCCGTTGAGGTTGGCTGGTCAGTGCCAGGGCGATGACTGTTCCGGAGCGCTCGTTGAACACGTCCTGACTGAGGATCAGGACGGGGCGCAAGCCGGCCTGTTCGCGACCACGGACTGGATTGAAGTCTGCCCAGCGAATTTCGCCCCTCAATATTCTGGCCACGCCTCGAGCTCCTGGCCCAAACCTTCCTCCGCAAGCGCCTTTTCGAAGTTCGGGTCGAGCTTGGCGCACTCGGACGCGAGCCGGCTTCGTTCCATCCGCGCGAGTTTTTCGGTCACGGCTGCCTGGATCGCGCGACTGCGGTTGGGAAAGAGGTTCTTCGAAACCATGCCGTCGAGGCGGTTCAGGGTCTCACGGTCGATTGTAATCGCCACCTTGACGCTGGCCATGTCGCATTCCAAAAGTATGACAATAAATCATACCATGATGCGGTGCGGCAAGGAGTCCGGTGGCGCCCATGTTTCGGTCGTTGCCTTGTACGCCGATACCGTCAAAAGCATGCACCGGAGGAAATGGAGGGTGGAAGAACAAATCTCCATTTCCCTGCGCCGGATTTTCAGGGGGTGTACCAGATCGATGCCGTGCAGGCGCGTTCGGTGATCGTCAACCGCGTGCCGATCTTCGGTTTCAAGGGCGCTTGCACGCCCGTTCCCGCTACCAGTGGAAAACAGCGCCCAGCATGGGTCCGTTGAAGTTCAGGTTCTCGACCGGCTTGCCCGACTTCATCTTGTAGTCGAGATAGCGCCAGGTGGCGACAAGTCCACCCCACTTGAACTCGTAGCCGAGCCCGATCACGCCCTGCCATGTCAGGTCGGAATCGCCCGTGCCCACGTCGAGGTAGTAGGGGACGTACCATTTTCCGCCTTCGCCCAGGGCGATCCGCCCCTTGACGCCGACGATCGCATCCCAGTTGGTGGCGTCCACCTCACGGTTGCCCGCACGGCCCGGCGTCGGAATCGGACCGAGGTTGCCGGTCAACTCCCATTCCAGCTTCTGCTTGATGTCGAGCATGCGTGCCCCGGCGATGAGATCCATCGTCGAATCCGGCTTCGACACCATCCGCCAGGTTCCCCCCAGCGTCCACGCCAGGCCCTTGAGGTCGTAGTGCGCGTTCCCGTTGACGCCCGCGGGCAGCTCCAGCCCGCCCAGCGTCAGGTCGCGGGTTCCCGATTTCGAGCCGCCGAGATCGATGTAGATCACGTCGGTGAGCGCGCCCCAGCGCCCGTTGCTCGCCTCGAGCGTGCCCATGAACGCGAATTTCAGGCTGTCGAGGATCTTCTCGGCGTCGACGCTGATATCGCTGTTGCTTCCCGAGCCGCCGGTGCCCGGAGGAGGGCCCTGGAAAGTCGTCTTGCCGCTGATGGTGGGCAGGTAGAGATAGATGATGCCATCGTACTTCCAAGTATCCGACGTCTGGGCGTCGGCGTCGGCGGGTATCAGTGTCGCCGACGCGCACAGCGCGCAAGCGGTGATGGCAACGATTCGTTTCATGGTCTTCTTCTCCGTTGGGTCCGATTTTCGATCGATTCCCGGCCTGAAAATCCGTCACGCGTTCGCAGCGGCCTGGTCAACCCGCTATTGAAACACGACCCGTCGAAGCGGGCCCGTATTGCCTGTGCACCGAGGGGCAGTCGGCATGCGCGCCCGTTTCATTTCCTTGACGAGAGCCCGCATCACGGCCTGACCCTCGAAAACTCGACCGCGAACGTCTGTTTCTCCACCGCCTGGAAGTAGGTGCCCTGCAGTCGGTCGGTTGCCGCGTCGTATTGCAGCCTGTAGGTCGACCCGGGGTAGTTGACGTCGCGCAGTTCCACGAACACGGCCATCCGGCCGTTCGTCCTGCTCGCTTCAGCCCGGAACACCTTGATCGGCCGGGGGTTGAAGTAGGTGGCCGAGGCGCGGCCGTCCTTTCCGATCTCGCGCAATTCGAGGACATAGCCGCCATCCGATCGCCTCCAGCGCCCTTCCAGGCGCTGAAAATCCGCGTCCTTCGGCGACTGCATCCCCGGACCCGCCGTCTCGGACGCCATGACCTGCGCCACCGGCATCGCCGTGATGCCGATCGTGGCAAGGCCCAGGAAGAGCAGGCGCATCCGCGTCATCTGCGGCTTTCGATCGGCCGGTTGATGATCAACGGCGCCTTGACTGCATCCATCACGAGTGAAACGGGCAACCCGTTCTGGAGCAACTGCGTCATGGCGTGCAGGTACTTGCGGATGTGGCGGAAGAATTTCTTGTGCCCCGCGCACAGGTAATGAAGCCCCGCCTGGCCGTCATGCGTGGTGAGGAAGCGGTGCTTGGGGCATCCCCCCTGGCACGCGGCCAGCACCTCGCACTCCCTGCACGAGCGCGGCAGCGCCGTCTCCTTGGTCACGCCGAACCCGGATTGGAGCGATTTCTCCACCATGCCCGGCAGCGTGTCGGCCAGGATGTTGCCCAGCCGGTACTGCGGATAGACCGAGTGGTCGCAGGCATAGACGTCGCCGTTGTGCTCCATCACGAGCGAGCGGCCGCACTGCTTCGCATGGACGCAGACGGCCGCCGGATTGCCGATCCACGAATTGAGCGCCCACTCGAAGTTCATGACGAAGACCTTGCCCACGTCGAGGCGGACCCATTCCTCGAAGATGGCGATGAGGAAGTCGCCGTAGGGTTCCGGCTGCACCGACCACGGCGTGACTTCGGCCTGCACTTCCTTCCTGTCCAGCGCCGCAGGGGCGGCCAGGCGCAGGCCCAGCTTTGCGCTGCTTGCATCCGGGGGGCGCTCGACGATCGGGATGAACTGGATGAACTCCACGCCCGCCTCGCGGAAGAAGCGGTAGACCTCGAGCGGCCTGGCTGCCGTGTCATGGGCCACGCAAGCCAGCACGTTGTATTCGACCCGGTGCTTCTGCAGGAGCTTCAGCCCGCGCGTTGTTTCCTCGAAGGTCCCCAGGCCCTTGCGGGTCTTGCGATAGCGGTCATGGATCTCCTGCGGACCGTCGAGGCTGATCCCGACCATGAACTCGTGATGCTTGAGGAAGGCGCACCACTCGTCGTCGAGCAGCACGCCGTTGGTCTGCAGGGAATTGCGGATCGTCTTTCGCTTCAGGTACGGCTTCTGCAGCTCGATGACCCGCCGGAAGAAGTCCAGCCCCAGCAGGGTGGGTTCCCCTCCCTGCCAGACGAACTCGACGACGGGTGTGGGCTGCGCCGAGACGTAGCTTTCGATGAAGGCGCGAAGGACCTCGTCGGACATCCGGTACGAGTCCTTCGCGGCGAACAGCGCCTTCTTCTCCAGGTAGAAGCAGTACTCGCAATCGAGGTTGCACGCCGGGCCGATGGGTTTGGCGACGACGTGCAATCCCTGCGCTGCACCAGAGGCCTGCGGCACGGGGCCCTCCATGACCTTCATGCCGATTGCTTTCGAGCCAGGGTCAATCCTTGGTCTTCATCGCCGCTTCCATCTTCTTGATGTCGGCGGGCGACAACTGCGGCCGGTCGAGCTTGACCGTCAGCTTGTCGAGCCTGGCAGTCAGGGTGAACGGCGGCTTGTAGTCGGCGTCGTTCACGCCGGTGAGCGTGTCGGAGCCGATGTCGAAGCTCTCGTCCCACTGCAGGATCATCGGCAGGGTCTTGGGCATGGTCCTGGTGGCGACGACCTTGCCGTCGACCTTGAGCGTGCCCGTTCCGGGGCGGCCGACGCCACTGAAGTTGTTGTAGGTCAGCGTGCCCGCGCCCAGGCCGTCGTACTTGAAGTCGAACTCGACGGTGTGCTTGCCGGCCGTGAGCGCGTCCGGGCCTTCCCACTTGATTCGCTCCAGGTCGACCATGTTCCACAGCCACACCGGCTTGCCCTTGAGCAGGTAGAAGCCGTAGCCGGCGAACCGGCCACCCGAGGTGAGGATCATGCCCTCGGCGCCGCCCTGCGGCACCTCGATTTCCGCCGTGACGGTATAGGAGGTGTTCAGCAGCAGCGGAGAATCACCCTGCGGCAGGCCGACCATCGGCCGCGTATAGACGAACTCGCTGCGCCCGGCGGTGATGTTGGGCCGCGGTGCCACGATGCGCGCGGCCACCGATGCGTCCATCGGGAACACATGGTGCTGTTTCGCCTCGGCGATGAATTTCTGCTTCATCGCCTTGACCCTCTGCGGGTCCTTCGCCGCGAGGTCGTTGGTCTGGCTGAAGTCGGTGTTCAGGTCAAAGAGTTCGAGCACCTGGTTGTTCAGCGGGTCGGCATTCGCCGGGCCCGAAACCTCCCAAGGTGCACGGTTGACCTTGGTGCTGAGGAACCAGCCGTCCTGGTACAGCGCCCACTGGCCGAACATCTCGAAATACTGGGTCTTGTGGCGCGTTGCGACCTTGGCGTTGGTCGCGTCGAAGGTGTAGGCGAAGCTCGTGCCTTCGATCGGCGCCTGCCTGATGCCATCCACCATCTCGGGCGCGCGGATGCCGGCCGCCTCGAGGATCGTCGGCACGACGTCGATCACGTGCACGAATTGCTCGCGCAGGCCGCCCTTGTCCTTGATGCGCGCCGGCCACGACACCACCATGTTCTGGTTGACGCCGCCCAGTTGCGAGGCGTTCTGCTTGAACCACGAGAACGGCGTGTCGAAGGCCCAGGCCCAGCCGGCCGACATGTGGTTGTAGGTCTGCTCGGTGCCCCACACGTCGTAGAACTTCATCTGCACCTCGGCGGGCAGCTGGTTCACGCCGTTGAAAAACGCCACCTCGTTCGGCGTGCCCAGCGGCCCACCCTCGGCGCTGGTGCCGTTGTCGCCGTTGATGTAGATGACGAGCGTGTTGTCGAGCCGGCCCAGGTCCTGGAAGCTCTGGATCACGCGCCCGATCTCGTGGTCGTTGTAGGCGGCGTAGGCGGCGAAGATCTCGACCTGGCGGATGAAGAGCTTCTTCTCGTCGGCGCTCAACTGAGCCCACGGCTTCAGCATTTGCGAAGGCCATGGCGCGAGCTTCGTGTCCTTGGGGATCACGCCGAGCCGCTTCTGGTTCTCGAAGATGCGCTCGCGCACCTTCTCGTAGCCGTCGTCGAACAGCTTCATCTTGGCGATCTTGTCCACCCACTCCCTGGTCGGGTGGTGCGGCGCGTGCGTGGCGCCCGGCGCGTACTTGATGAAGAGCGGCTTGCCCGGCTGGATCTGGTGCATGCGCGTCATGTAGTCGATGGCGTCATCCGCCATGCCGGTGACGAGATTCCAGCCCGGCTTGCCCTCGAACGGATAGATCTGCGTCGTGTTGCGGAACAGGTTCGGCTGCCACTGGTTGGCGTCGCCGCCGTTGAAGCCGTAGAAATACTCGAATCCCATGCCGGTCGGCCAGAGGTCGAATGGCCCGGCCTGGCTGGCGGTGAAAGTCGGCGTGTTGTGATTCTTGCCGAACCACGAGGTGGCGTAGCCGTTGTCCCTGAGGATGCGGCCGATGGTGGCCTTGTCCTTGGCGATGATGCTGTTGTAGCCGGGGTAGCCGGTCGACTGCTCGGACACGACGCCGAAGCCGGCCGAGTGGTGGTTGCGGCCGGTGATCAGCGCGGCACGCGTGGGCGAGCACAGCGCCGTCGAGAACATGCGGTTGTAGCGCAGGCCTTCGTTCGCGATGCGGTCCATCGCCGGCGTCGGGATCACGCCACCGAAGGTGCTGGGCACGCCGAAGCCGGCGTCGTCCGTGATGATCAGCAGCACGTTGGGGGCGTCCTTGGGCGGCGTGATGCGCGGCGCCCACCACGGCTTGGATTGCAATGCACCTTCCTTGATCACGCCGCCGAACTTCGGGTCGGGCGCGGGAAGCTGCTTGCCGCTGATGGTCGTCGTGGCGCTGGGCGCGCCCGCCACGCCGGTAACCGTCTGCGCGCGGGATGCCGTCGTACCCAATGCCGCGATCGCGGCGACCAGCACGGCGATGGTGTGCCTCTTCATGGTGAGCTCCTTAGTCATTTCGGAAACATGAACTGGACCTGCGCACGCAACTGCCAGTTGGCGGCGCTATCCGGCTTCACGACGTTGTAGTAGGCGCCTATCTGCATGTTCACGGGCAGCCTGCCGAAGTGGAAGATGTGGCCGATGCCGCCGCCGAGCGGGACGGTCCATTTCTCGCCGTTGTCGGCCTTCCAGTTGACCGTGACGACGGGGGAAGTCGTGAGGTACGTCCCGCCCGGCAGGTTGTAGTTCAGGAAGGGCTGGATGAGGCCGTTATTGTACGACGGGGAACTGCTGCTGCCGAGCGACCAGACGTTGTTCACGAGCACCCCGTAGACCCACGGGTCGCCCTTCTCGAGCCGCAACACCACGACCGAGGGGCCGAGCCCCCAGTTCTTGTTGCCCAGCTCGTCGTTGCTGTGCGTGGGCAGTTGCGCGATCGCGCCCGCGCCCCAGATCACCTTGCCCGGTGCGGCAGGCGACAGGAAAGCCGAGAACTGGACGTCGCCGATGCCGCTGGTGCTGCTGTCGCCCGGGTAGAGCGAGGGCAGCCAGACCGCGGGAATGATCGTGCGGGTGATGATGTTCCAGTCCTTGTCCACCGAGACCGGGATCACGGGCTGGATGTTGAGCACGTTCTGCGTGCCGTCCTGTGGCCCGTAGGCGAAGTTGGTGTTGTTCTGGAATGGCACGCTCACCAGGTTGCCGATCGGGTTCTGCGCGAGCTTCGCCAGTTCCTCCTTCGACAACTCCGCGTGTGCGTGAACGGCGAACAGCGCGCCCAGGGCAAGAGGCGCTACGGCCAGGATCGGTTTCGGCAAGGTCTTCCCCTTCGTTGCCGTGGAAACGGTCCCGGCGCGGCTGGCCGGGACTTCGATTGCGGACTAGCGGCGGTTGCCGTCCGCCGCGAAGCACCCGGCGTTGTCTTCCGAGCACAGGACCACCAGCGTCTGGCGCTTGCCACAGCCCTCGACGCCGATCGTGAACTGCGCACGTTCCGGCCCGCGAAAGCGCGGGTTGCTCACGAGCGGCTCGATATCCTGGGACGAAAGCACGGTGCCCGTGGCCGCGGGGCAGTTCATGTCGAAGCGCGCCCGCGTGAGTGCCGTTTGCATCGCTTGCGACTGCTTGACCTCGGTGAGCGGCGGCTGGGCCGCACAGCCGAACATCAGCGCCATGACAGCGAAACAAAGTGCCTTGCCCGTCAGTTCCTTCATGGTGAATCTCCCGTGTGGATGTATCCGGATCGGCGACGTATGACTGGATTGGCGGCGCGTTCGATCGCCGTCCCGAGGCTCGAGGCGCCGCGGCAAACGCGTCCAGACGCGTCCCGACGCGAATTGTCCATTTACGCGCCCCCGGGCGCTTGACGGTTCATGACAACGCCTTGACAATTCACGACACAGATGTTCAGGGCAGGCAAATGAGCCGCGTTAACCCCGTCCGACGTCGTTCCGGAACGAAGCGGACCGTGCAACGGTCCGTTGCCGAAGGCACGGCTCGCGTCGGGCCGCTGATGGCCATCCCGGCCCTGCTGCACGAGTTCGGCGTCGATCCCGTCGGCTTGCTCTCCGAATTCGACCTCGACCCGGGACATTTCGACGAACCCGAGAATTTCATCTCCTTTTCGACGGGGGGCAGGATACTCGGCCGCTGCGTGGAGCGGACGGGCTGCGCGCATTTCGGACTGCTCGTCGGCCAGCGTGCGGGCCTGTCGGCGCTGGGCGCGTTCGGGTTCCTGATGCAAAGCGCTCCCGACGTGCGCACGGCGCTCAAAGGCCTGGTGGAGCACCTGCGAGTGCAGGACCGTGGCGCGATCGCGACCTTTTCCGAGGAGGGGGCCTACGCGGTACTCGGCTATGCGATTCTCAAGAGCGGGGTGGAGAACTGCGACCAGATCCTCGACCTGGCGCTCGCGATCTTGCTGAACGTCATGCGCGGGTTGTGCGGACAGAACTGGCATCCGACGCAAGCGCACTTCGCGCACCAGCGGCCACATGACGAAGCGTCGTATCGGCATGTCTTTCGGGCCTTGCCCCGCTTCAACGCCGAGCAAACGGCCCTTGTCTTTCCCGTCCGGTGGCTGGATCGGCCCATCCCCAGCGCCGACCCCCTGCTGCACAGGCTGATGGGGGAGCGCGTGAGCGAGTTGGAAAGCCAGATGGGCGAGGATCTCGTCGGCCAGCTGCGCCGCGTACTGCGAACCCTGGTCCCGTCGCCCGGTTGCTCGCTTGCTGTCGTGGCGAAGCGGGTCGGCATGCACGGGCGCACCCTCAATCGCCGCCTGAGTGCCGAGGGCACGAGCTTCCTGCAGCTGAGGGAAGAAGTCCGCTACGAGGCGGCGAGCCAGCTGCTCGAGAACACCCGCACCCCGGCGAACCAGATCGCGATGATGCTCGGCTACACCGACGCCAGCTCGTTCACGCGGGCGTTCAGGCGCTGGTCGGGGATGGGGCCGGCGCAGTGGCGAGCTTCACGCAGCCAGCGGTCGCACTCAGGCTCGCGGGGACGCAAGCGCGCCTGAATCGCGGCCACCCCGCCGGCGGGGCGCTTCCACGCGCCGGCGATCACCGGTGCATCCCGAGCGCCGGTCAAGCCCTGCGGGTTCTGGCGAGCACGGCGTCGCGCACGACCTGGATGTGCGCGCGAAGGTCGTAGTTGTCCTTCGCTTGCAGGATGGACCCCCGGACGCGCGCGGCCTCGTCGTCGATGCGGTCGAGTTCGCGAAGCAGCTCCTCGAGAACGGGAGGCGACTCGCGGTCCTCGATACGGCGCTCGACGAGCCGCAAGTCCGCGTACCACCGGTAGATGCGCTGCCTCGACATCCCCGCGCTCGCCGCGGGCAGCCAACGCACCAGCGGAAACACGACCACGGCGACGGGGATGCCGAGCGTGACGACGCGCTGCAGGAAATCGGCCAGCCACAGCGGCAGGTAGCGGCGCAGGAAGCTCGGGCCGCTGCGCGCGTAGAGCACGGCCTGCTTCGAAACCGGAACGTCGTCGACCTGGATCGTGTGCGGGAACTCGCCCCGCTTGCCGAAGTACCCTTGGCCGCCGTGGATCTCGCGGGCGGCGTCGACGAAGAGGTCGATCACCGTCGGGTGGAGGCCCTCCCGGGCCGCCATCATGGCCGTCGTGCCGATCAGCTCCACGTTTTGGTCGGGGATGTTCCGGACCATGTCGAGAGTGCCCGCGGGCAGGTCCAGGCGCGTGATGTGGGGGAAGCGGCGCGAGTAGGCGTCCGCCCGCTGGAAATCCATGAGCCGGATGCCGGAGTCGAGGAGTGCATCGCGAAATTCCGGCAGGCTCGGGCCTTCGCCCGTGAACAGGGCGTCGACTTCTTCCGCCTTCAAGGCTCGCAGCGCCTCCAGAGTGGAAACGTGGAGCAGCGTCGCGCTGTCCGCGGAAATGCCGTTGGCGGCCAGCAGCGGTGCGATGGCCGTCGCAATGCCGCTTCCGGGAGCGCCGACCGCGATACGCTTGCCCCTGAACTCCGGCAGCCTGGTGATTTCCCGCGGACCGCGATACAGGCACCACACCGGCGCGTAGAGGAGGTTGGACAGGTTGATGATGCCCTTGGTGGCGGACCCTGAGATGGTGCCGGCGACCACGATTGCCGCGTCGACTCCCGACACCGGATCCCGGAGGAGATCAGCGTTCTCGCCTGCGCCGCGGGTGGCGCGCACCTCAACGGTGACGCCATCCCTGGCCAGGATCTCCCGATAGCGCAGGCCGAGGGCATGCAGGGCGCTTTGCTCCGGACCGGCCGCCAGCACGATGCGGCGAGGAGGCATGGGGGTAAGGAACTGCGCGGCCAGCCAGAATGAGGCGGCGAGGAGAACCAATGCCGGAATCGCGATCAGCAGCCGGTCGCGGCGCGACAGGCCGGTCAGCACTTCGAATCGGGAAATCCGTTGCGGCATGGGTTCTGGGGGAGGCAGGGCGGAGGCGGCCGGACCATGATCCCTGCGCGCCGCGCGACGCGTCAACCACAGCCCGGGCTATCGCAAGCGCATTTGCCTGCGCCCACACGCGATGTCGCGAAATGCCGATTCCCTGTCGGCAATCGTCGAGTGGCGGCGCGGCGGAGGTCGCAGAATCACGGGGTCCACGCGAAGGAGAAAAACATGTCCGTGAAACCGCATCTCTCGCGGGCGGCGAGGTTCATTGCGCCGCTCATCGTGCTCTTCGTCTCGGCCCTGCCCCAAGGGGTGGCCGCCCAGCCCGCGGGTATCGATCCGCAGGCGGAAAAGCTGCTCAAGGGTTCGATGGCGTACCTCGGCGGGCTCAAGCAGTTGAGCGTCGAAGCCAGCAATTCCATCGAGGCGGTGCTCAAGAGCGGCCAGAAGATCCAGTTCAACGGCGTGGCCACGCTCTCGCTGCAGCGTCCGAACAAGCTGCGGGCCGAGCGAAAGGCGGACCTGGTGGACCAGGTCTTCTACTACGACGGAAAATCGCTCACGCTGTACAACCCGAAGGACAGGTTCTACGCCACCGTCGCCGCTCCCGGCTCGCTGGACGAGGCGATGGACTTCGCGCGCACCTCCCTCGATATCGTGTCGCCGGGCCAGGACCTGCTGTATGCCGACGCGTACGCGTTCCTCATGAAGAACGTGAACTCGGGGTTCGTGGTGGGAAAAAGCGTGATCGAGGGCGTGCGCTGCGACCACCTGGCCTTCCGGGGCGCCGGGACCGACTTCCAGATCTGGATCCAGGAAGGCAAGCAGCCGCTGCCGCGCAAATTCGTCATCACGACGACGGACGTCGCGGGCTTCCCCCAGTTCTCGGTCGTGATGTCGAAGTGGAACGTGGCGCCGGCGCTGGCAGACAAGACGTTCGCGTTCGTTCCTCCGAAGGGCGCGAAGAAGGTGGAATTCCTCCCCCCGCCCGGCAGTGCGCCCAAAGCCAAGTGAATCCCAGGAGCCTGCGATGAAGATGACCATGAAACCCCTCTTGCTGGCCCTTTCCGTTCCCGTGCTGCTGCTGGCGGACGTCTCGCCGCAAACTGCGTTCGGGCTCGGATTCGTCCGCGATGCCGCGGCCATCATCGGCCGGCCGTTCACCCCGATGTCCTTCGCGGGCGTGGCCCGGCGGACGACATTCCGCTTCGCTGCGGCGGAGACCACGGCGGTGGTGGCCACGAGCGCCGCTGTTGCGACGACCGCCGCTGTCGCGGCTTCTGCATCGGCGCAGCAGTCGGCGGCGGCAGCGCAGCAGTCGGCAGCCGCCGCGAAGGCCGCCGCACCTGCCTCACCCATGCCCGCCGGCGCTCCTCCGCTCGGCTCGATGGTACCCATGCTGCCGGCGGGTTGCGTAACGACCCCCAAGGGCGGCGTCGAGTACTACCACTGCGCCGGCGTGTTCTACCGCCCCGCGTTCCAGAGCAACAATCTCGTCTACGTGGTCGTTCCGCAGCCCTGAGGCGGTTTGGGGGCGTGTTGGCGAGCACGTCCCCGTAATTTCTCCGTGGCGGGCGCCGGTGCCCGGCGCGCAGGCGCGGCTTGCTTTCCGGTGGCGCTACAATGCGCAGAACCTCAAGCGCACCGGAAATCCGCGAACCCCCATGAGCAAGATGAACGGCGCCGACGCCCTCGTGCGCATGCTGCAGCTAAACGGCGTGAAGCACATCTTCGGGCTGTGCGGCGACACGAGCCTGCCGTTCTACGACGCCCTGGCGAGGCTCGACCACGGCATCGATCACATCCTCACGCGCGACGAGCGTAGCGCCGGCTACATGGCGGATGCTTACGCCCGCGTGACGGGCAGGCCCGGCATCTGCGAAGGGCCGAGCGGCGGCGGCGCCACTTATCTGCTGCCCGGAATCGTCGAGGCCAACGAGTCCTCCATCCCGGTGCTCGGCATCACGTCCGATGTCTCGGTGGGGTCACGCGGCAAGTTCCCGCTGACGGAGCTGGACCAGCGCTCGCTCTACCGCCCGCTCACCAAGTGGAACACCACCATCGACCGCGCGGACCAGATTCCCGGCGCGGTGCGAAGCGCCTTTCGCGCCATGACCACCGGCCAGCCGGGCGCCACGCACATCTGCCTGCCCTACGACGTGCAGAAGCACGAGGTGGATTCCGCCGACGTCTGGGCACAGGCGGGACACGCAAGGTTTCCTGCCCAGCGAACTCGCCCGGATCCCGCGGAGGTGGAACGGGCCGCGCAGAAGCTGATCGCGGCGCGCTCTCCCGTGATCATCTGCGGCGGCGGGGTGATCCTGTCGGGCGCCTGCGCGGAACTGGAGGCGCTTGCGACGATGCTCAATGCCCCGGTCTGCACCACCGTGAGCGGCAAGGGAACGCTGGCCGATGCGCACCCGCTCAATGCCGGCGTCGTCGGCACCAATGGCGGCGTGGCCGCCACGCGCGAGGTGGTGATGCAGGCCGACCTCGTGCTCTTCATCGGGGCCCGAGCCGGCTCCACGACGACGGAGCACTGGAAGCATCCCGCGCGCGAGGTGCCCATCATCCACATGGACGTGGATGCCATGACCATCGGCACCAATTACCGCACGGACGCGGCGCTGGTCGGCGATGCGTTGCTCGCCCTCACGGACCTGAACGAGGTGCTGGGCGCGCGCCTCGACCGGCGCCCTCGGGACGCTGCGGACGGCCGCGCCATCGCGGGCCGGGCGCGGGCGAAGAAGCTCGCCGACTTCGCGGCCCTGGCCGCCTCCACCGACGCGCCGATCAAGCCGGAGCGCGTGGTCGATTCCCTCAATCGCCAACTGCCCGCCGGCGCGATCGTCGTGGCCGACCCCGGCACGCCCTGCCCGTACTTCGCCGCGTTCTTCAATGCGCCGCAAGCCGGCCGGCATTTCATCACCAACCGCGCGCACGGGGCGCTGGGCTTCGCGATGTCCGCCGGCGTGGGCGCCTGCTTCGGCCGGCCCGATGCGATGGTGGTGGCCGCGATGGGCGACGGCAGCTTCAACTTCACCTGCGGGGAGCTGGAAACGATCGTGCGCCGCAGCGTGCCGCTCAAGATGATCGTCTTCTCCAACACCGTGTTCGGCTGGATCAAGGCGAGCCAGAAGACGGGATACGGCGAGCGATATTTTTCCGTGGACTTCAACCGCACCGACCACGCGCGCGTGGCGGAGGCTTTCGGGGTCAAGGCATGGCGTGTCGAGAACCCGGTCGATATCGACGCTGCCATCAAGGCGGCCCTCGCGCACGACGGCCCGGCGCTCGTGGACGTGATCTCGCAGCAGTTGCAGGACACCGCCGTTCCCGTGAGCCAGTGGATGGGCTGACTTCGCGCATTCCCCCGAACCAGGAGCCTCGAACCATGACCGCGGAAAGGAACCCGGTACATGTACCCGGTTCGTGAACCGGGTTCATTGACCATGCGACTCGACCATATCGTCATTGCTGTTGCGGACCTGGCCCGCGCCGTGGAGGATTACCGCGCGCTGGGCTTCACGGTGCAGATTGGCGGCCGGCATCCGGGACGCACGTCCCACAACGCCCTCGTGGTGTTCGAGGACGGCGCCTACCTGGAGCTCATTGCGTGGGAAGCGCCGGGCCCCGCCGAACGCTGGTACAACACGCACGCAACGCATGGCGACGGCTTCATGGATTTCGCGTTGGTTCCCGAGGACACGGCAAGCGCGATCGCGGGGGCGAAGGCGCGCGGCCTCGTTCTGGACGGGCCCCTGGACGGTGGGCGCGTTCGGCCCGATGGCCGGCAGGTGAAATGGCAGACCGGCCGTCAGGCGACATTCGATCTTCCCTTCCTGTGCGGCGACATCACGCCGCGCGAGCTGCGCGTGCCCACGGGCGAGGTGCGTTGCCATGCGAACGGAGCGCTGGGCGTGGCGAAGGTGGCCGTGGCGGTAGAGGACCTGAAGGCGTCCCTCCCGCGCTACCGGGCCCTGCTCGGCATCGATCCGGGCAGCGGCGGGCAAGGCGGAATCAGGATCGATTCGCCGGTGCTGTTGCCGAAGAAGGGAATTCGCGCCGCTGTCATCACGTTGGGCGAGACGGCGCTGGTGCTGATGACGCCTTCCGGTTCAGCCACCGCGGACAAGGACCCGGTCGCCCAGGCGTTGCGTGAAAGGCTTGCCTCGCGCGGCGAGGGTCCTTGCGCGATGTCCCTGCGCACGTCGGCCGGGCACAAGGCTTGCACGCTCGATCGCGCGCTCGCCCACGACGCAACGATCGAAATGTTTCCGGTGGGTGATGTCACTTCACGGCAAGGCGCAGCCGGGATCGTCCGGCGCGAAAGTCAGGGAGATTGGTGATGAGACGCATGGCGGCATTCGCAGCAACAACGATACTGGTCCTGTCCGGCGCGATGGCATCGCTCGCGGCGCCGATGCTCGAGCAGGTCGGGGAGTTCCCCGTTCCCGAGGCGAACCAGGGCGTTGGCGTCGACGCGGCGCACTTCTACGCCGTGGACAATTACAGAATCGGAAAGTACGACAAGAAGACCGGCAAGCTGGTGAAGAAATGGCAAGGCGACAAGAAGGGGCCGATCCAGCACCTCGACAGCGCGATGCTCATGGACGGCAAGCTCTACTGCGCGCACTCCAACTATCCCGAGTGGCCCATGACGAGCTCGCTCGAGATCTTCGATGCAGCCACGCTCGACCACGTCGGCACCCACAGCTTCGGCATCCGGTACGGCTCGCTCACCTGGGTGGACTGGCACGACGGCCACTGGTGGATGGTCTTCGCCAACTACGACCGGCTGCTCGGGCCCGGCAAGACGCCGTACGGCCACAAGGCGAACACGGTGATGGTGAAGTTCACGCGTGAATTCCAGCCCCTCGAATCGTGGACGCTGCCCAGGTCGATCCTCGACAAGTTCGAGGACATGAGCAATTCCGGCGGCACGTGGGGTCCGGACGGGTTCCTCTACCTCTCCGGCCACGATCCGGCGGAGCTCTATCGCATGCGCCTGCCGAAGGCCGGAAGCGTGCTCGAGCTGGTGGACGTGATCCCGATGAATATCCGCGGCCAGGGCATCGCCTGGGACCGCACGCAACCGGGCGTCATCTACGGGATCATCCGGGCGACGAAGAAGGAACTGGAGGCGGGCGGCCAGCACAAGGTGACGGTGTTCAAGCTGGGGGAAAGGCCGTAGGCGCGGATCGCGCGGCGACCCGGAAAGGCCCATGACATCCATCGAGGTGAGCGAGAAGCAAGGCGTGCGCACGCTGCACTTCGGCTCGCACCTGGTGCAGGGCGCGATGCGCATCGCGCGCCCCTGGTCGCTCGAGCTCGCGTACACGCGGGACATGATGTTCCCGCTGTTGCTGAACGCGCGCCCGGCGTGGCCGGCGCGCGTGCTCCAGATCGGCCTCGGCTGCGCGTCCGTCACCAAGTTCCTCGATCGCCACTGGCCTGAGGCGAGGATCACCGTCGTGGAGATCCTGCCGGAAGTGGTTGCGGCCGCGCGGCAGTTCTTCAAGCTTCCCGGGGAATCGCAGCGCCTGCGAATCGAGATCGGCGACGGCTGCGATTACGTGGCGGCCAGCCGGCGCAAGTTCGACCTGATCCTCGTGGACGGCTTCGATGCCGAGGGCCGACCGGGCATGCTCGACACCGTGCCCTTCCACCTCAACGTGCGGCAGCGGCTCTCGAGCGGCGGGATGGCTTCGTACAACCTCCTGACCGGCCGCCATGGCCCGGCGAAAAATGTCGAGCGGCTGCGGGAGGCATTCGAGGATCGCGTCCTTGTGCTGCCACATTGCGATGCAGGTAATACGGTGGCGATCGCCGCGTGCGGACCGATTCCCCGCCTGAGTGACGACGACCTGAATGCCGCCGCGCTGCGCCTCAAGTCGAGAACCGGCCTCGATCTGGCGCCGACGGTGGCGCGGATGACGCATGAGCCTTGAGGGCAACGCGGACGCAAATCGACTTGTGGCCGAAGGGGCGCGCGGCTGACCTGGCACGTCGGCCACGTCGTCGCGTGGGTCAACGTGGAACTCACGAAGAACGCCGCCGAGATCGGCTACGCGCGCTATCTCTACGCCGCCAGGAGCGGCTGAGATCAGGAAGCTCCGGGGCCGGCACAATCCCCACCGGTCGAGGAGACAGCCATGCGAAAAGCATTCAAGATCGGATTCATCCTCATTGCCGAGACGATCCGGGATCTCCTGTCGTTCGGGTTGAAGCGGTGGGCCGAACGTTCATTTTCTGAAGCGAAGGAAGCACCCATGATCCCCACTCTTGTCCGCGCCCGTTCCCGCATCGGGGGCGTGGCGGCGGCAGCGATGCTGTCCCTTTTCTCGGCAATGTCCGGCGCGAGCCATGCCGCCAGCCCCGCTGCCGGCAACGCGTCCAAGGCTCGCCCTTCGGCCGCGGTCGCGATGGTCGGCGTGCCCGACTTCGCGCGGATCACGCAGCTCTACGGCCCGGCCGTGGTCAACATCAGCGTGACGGGCATGCGCCAGGTCTCCGCGGGAACCAACGACGACACGGAGGACGATGGGGAGAGCGACGGCGACTCGGCGTCCGACCCGATGCGAGGCTTCCTGCGCCGCTTCCAGCAGCAATTCGGCGGCACGGGCGCGACGATGCAGGTGCCGGTTCGCGGGCAGGGGTCGGGCTTCATCGTGAGCGAGGAAGGCCTGATCCTCACCAACGCGCATGTGGTGGCGGATGCGAGCGAGGTGACCGTCAAGCTCACCGATCGGCGCGAATTCCGTGCGAAGGTCCTGGGCAGCGACCGGAAGACCGACATTGCGGTCCTGAAGATCGAGGCCAGCGAACTGCCCGTGGTGGCGGTGGGGAATCCCGATGACCTGCTCGTGGGCGAGTGGGTCCTCGCCATCGGCTCGCCGTTCGGCTTCGACAACAGCGTCACGGTGGGCGTGGTCAGCGCCAAGGGCCGCACGTTGCCCGACGGCAGCGCCGTGCCCTTCATCCAGACCGATGCCGCGGTGAATCCCGGCAACTCGGGCGGTCCGCTGTTCAACGCTCGCGGCGAAGTGGTCGGCATCAATTCCCAGATCTACAGCCGCACGGGCGGCTACCAGGGGCTGAGCTTTGCGATTCCCATCGACCTGGCACAAGGCGTGCAGCGGCAGATCGTGAGCACCGGAAGGTATACCCATGGTTTCCTGGGTGTTGCCGTGCAGGAGGTGAACCAGGCGTTGGCCGACGCTTTCAAGCTGGCCCGGCCCGCGGGAGCCCTCGTCTACGAAGTGCAGCCGGGAGGTGGCGGCGCCAATGCGGGCCTGCAGGCCGGAGACGTGATACTCCAGGTCGACAGGAAGCCGATCGTCTCCCCCGGCGAGCTGCCGGCCCTGGTGGCGATGTCCCAGCCCGGCCTCCAGATCGAACTCAAGGTGTGGCGAAACGGCGAGTCGCTGCAGCTGACGGCGACGCTCGGTGACTCGAGCCAGGCCCACGAACCCGCGCCGAGCGTTCCGGCCAAGCCCGCGCCAGGACAGCTCGGCATTGCGCTGCGGCCGCTGGACACCGCCGAACAACGCATGGCCGGGGCAGCGGCCGGGTTGATGGTCGAAACCGTGAGCGGCCCTTCCCAGGAGGCCGGCGTGCGGGCCGGCGACGTGATCCTGGCCGTGAACGGCAAGCCGGCTGCGTCGGTCGAGCATTTTCGCGAGGCTGTGAAGGGCGCCGGCAAAGTGGTTGCGCTGCTCATCCAGCGCGAGGGGGAAAAGAGCTACCTGCCCATCCGCGCACCTTGATGGGCGGCCATGTCGCCGGCGCGCCGAGGGACCCGCGAGCCCCGGATCACGCGATGCCCTTGAAAGGCGCTCCCCCGGACCCCAATTGACCAGGACACGGTCGACGGGAACGCACTTTCATGCTGTTCGGAATTCTCGCAGGTGTCGGCCTGCTGGTCGCGGCCTGGATCGCGGCGCAGCCCTGGCTTGCTTCGCTGCGGCGAAAGCGCGTTCGCAACCGGCCTTTCCCGGTGGCATGGCGCGCGATCCTGCGCGAACGCGTGCCTTACGCGCGCCTCCTGCCTGCCGACCTGCAGCGCCAGCTCAGGCAGCACATCCAGGTCTTCGTCGCGGAGAAGAGCTTTGTCGGCTGCGGTGGCATCGTCATCACCGACGAGATTCGCGTCACGATCGCCGCGCAGGCTTGCCTGTTGCTCCTGAATCGCCCGGACCACTACTATCCGCGCCTGCACCAGATCCTCGTCTATCCGGGGCCGTTCATCGTCAATCGCCAGAAGACCGACGGCATCGGCCTCGTCCAGGACGAGAGCCGGGTTCTCACCGGGGAATCCTGGGCGCGCGGGCAGGTGATCCTTTCGTGGCCGGACGTGCTCGAAGGGGCGGCGATCGTGAACGACGGGCGCAACGTGACGATCCACGAGTTCGCCCACCAGATCGACCAGGAAAAGGGCTATGCCAACGGCGCGCCGGACCTCGTCGACTTCCAGCGCTATCCGCGTTGGTCCCGGGTGCTGGGCCAGGAGTACGGCGCGCTGCGCGAGCGGCTTCAGAACCAGGAAGCGAGCGTCCTGGACCCCTACGCCGCCACGGATCCGGCCGAATTCTTCGCGGTCTGCTCCGAGGTCTTCTTCGAGCAGCCGCACCGCATGGCGGCGGAGCATCCGGCGTTGTACGACGAGTTGAGCCGCTTCTACCGCATCGATCCGCTGTCCTGGTAGTGCAGCGGCTGCCTCACCGCGCCCGGCGCAATGACCGCTCGCTGCGAGGGGACGGTCGCCTCGTCACGTCCCACCGATTGGCCGTCACCCGGGTGTGACCGTGAAGCAGGCCTTCCGGACCGGGATATCCCGGAGACTGAAGATGCCGATACGAAGCTTCCAGGGGAACGCGGCGTTTCCTTTGGAGGCCCGTGGTTTCCCGTATCGATGTCCAAGAAGTAGTCTGCCCAATCGGAAGCAGACCCAAATGAGGAGAAATATCGGCAAGCGGGCCGCGGTTGCGATGATGGTCGCGGCAGGTTTGTTCATGGAGGTACCCACGGCATCGGCCGACAAGCAGAGCGCGATGCCCTTCCACGGGGAATATGCATGGTGGCCATGGGCACCTGCCTCTCGTCGCCCAACGGGTTCTACCCCAACCGTGTTGCGATCGAACCGAGCTCGTCCAGCCCCGTCGTCAACCGGGGCATCCTGGCCTTCGAGCGTAACGGGACGGGGAGAGCAAGGGTTACGCAGACCGGGTTGAACGTTCCTCCCGCCGCCTTTTCGTACTCGGGCTCGGCGGAGATTTCATTCGACTTCACGTACGCGGTCATGGACGACGGAACGGTCACGGTCGACATGTTGCTCGCAACCTATTCGGCGACCTATCTCACCGGACCCGCGGCGGGAATGACCGCGGCGTTCGTGACCGATCCTCCGCTATCGCCGTTCTGGAGGTGGTCCGGCATGATCTCGGAGGACAGGAAGACCATGCTTCTCTCCAACGGGGACACGGTCTCGAAAGTCCGCTTGTCCACCAACGCGATCTCGAACGTGATTTGCCAATTCGAGCGCGTACTGGCGCGCCTGGGCCCGGAGAGGGCGCCCCGAAAAGTAGTCATCGCGCCGATGCGTGCGTTGCCCTGCACATGCGCGCGTCGGCCAGGCCGTTCCGCACGGAGCGAGGCTATAGCTCGAACACCGTGCCTTCCATTCCCGGCGTGAGCCGATAGACAGGCTTCCTCTCTTCATTGGCCTGCGCCATCATTCGGTCGATGTCCGCGTCCGTGTGGTCGGGGTCGTGGTGAAACGTCACGAGTTGCTTCACCTCGGTGAGCGTCCCGAAATCCAGCGTCTGGATGAGCGAGCTATGCCCCCAGCCGCAGTGGCCGGGGTACTCGGCGGCGCTGTACTGGCTGTCGTGAATCAGCAAGTCCGCCCCCGCAGCCAGGGTTCCGCCCGAAGTCCATTCCCGCGGCAGGGATGGAAAGCGCAGTGCGGCGAGCGCGGGTTCGTGGTCGGGCAGGTAGGTCAAAACGCTCCCCTCGGGCGCCGTAATGCGGTATCCCACGGTGGGGCCGGGGTGACACACCAACGCGGAACAGACGCGAAATTCCCCGATGTCGGTCTCGCCGCACGGGACTTCATGGAAGACCAGCTTGCAGGGCAATTCGGAAAGATTCACCGGAAATAGGGGGGGCGAAAGGTAGCGCATGAGGCGCGCCTGCAAGCGCAGGGTGGCGCTGCCCGGGCCCCAGATGTGCACTTCCAGGTCGGGCTGGCAGAGCGGGGCGAAAAATCCCAGCCCCTGGATATGATCCATGTGCAGATGCGTCAGCAGGATGTCCACGCGGCGCACGGTTGGCGCAATCGTCGCCGCCAGGCGGCGGATGCCCGTGCCCGCGTCCAGGACCAGCACCGTGCCCGCGTGCCCGACGACACTCACGCACGAGGTGTTTCCCCCGTATCGCGCCATCTCCGGCCCGGGCGTGGCGAGCGAGCCGCGCGTGCCCCACAGGGTGACCCGCATCTCAGACTTCCCAGAAGATCATCTGCGCGCCGAGGAACTGGCGTCCCTCGCCGATGAGCGGAATGGCGGTCATGTTCACGTGCAGCCACTCCCGGTGCCCGCATCGCATCCAAATCGTCCGGGAGTAGGGCTTGCGCTCGGAGATCGCCATCATCGTGGGCCGGTTTTCCTTTGCGATGGGCTTGCGCTCCTCGTCGGCGACCGCGAACAGCTCGCTCCACGCATCGGCGGGCATCTCCCCCGTTTCGTCGAAGCGCTGATCCAGGATCACCTCGGCCGGCTCGTTGTAGAAAACGAGCGTCCCTTCCGTGTCCAGGATGAGGATGGGCATCGCAAGGCTGCTCGCCAGCTGCCGGGCCAGGATGAGCTGTATGGGTTTGGGGGAGGTAATGGCGTTGCTCCTGATTCAGGCGTCGCTCGATCGACGGCGTTCACGCCAGTCGAGCGGCGATGATCGCTTCCGCCCAGGCCGGCGGTCGGTCTGCTGCCGCACACTGGGGGAGCACGGGGATCGGCGCACCGCAACCAGCGAGACCCCATCACCCGGCAACAACCCTGCCTTGCTCTCCGTGCGCTAGCGCATAGAACAGCCGCCCCGCGAAGGGGAGACTGGCGGCTGCGGGCGATGCCGGGTCACGGCAGTCCGCCCAATGAACGGAGGCAATCATGCAAGTCCTGTTGATCCTGGGCATCGTCTTCGCCATCGGCGCCGTCGCCTTTGCCCTGCAAAACAGCGTCCCGGTGACCGTGGCCTTTGCTTTCTGGCACTACGACAGCTCCCTGGCGGTGGTGCTGCTGGTGGCACTCGGCCTGGGCGCGTTGATTGCCGGGCTCGTGTCGACCCCGAGCGTGATCAAGGGGCAGTGGCTGGGTGCGCGGCTGCGGCGCCAGGTCGCGATCCTGGAAGACGAACGGGCGACCCTCGAACGTCGCGTGCATGATTTCGAGGCGGAGGCGGCAAGGAACGCGCCGGTTCCCGCGGTGGTGGCGGAAGAGCAATTGCCGTACGTCGGGTTGAAGGCACTGATCCTGGGCCACGAGGAAAAGTCGCCAGGCTGATTGCGACGGGCCCCGGATTCGGGGCACCATCGCCGGCCGCGAGCTCAGCCGCCCTGTCGTATCGCGAGCAAGCCGCGGGCGGATTCCATGTCGCTGCGATACTGCGCGTTCGCCTGCGCCACGCAATCGGCGCGTCCTGCCTGAACGACGCGGCATTCCTTCAGCGCCTCGCCCCGAACCGCTTGCGCCTCCTTCACCTGCGTCTCGTACTTGAGCTTCGGCGTGTCCGCGGGCACGTACCAGCGCGCGGGATCGCCACGCTCCGCGTCGAGGCCGACATGCTCGACGGGCGCGGGGGACGAGGACCAGGCGAGCGTTGCGGCGAGCGCGCAAAACACCGCCGTCACACTGCGAAGGGTGGGGCGCAGGAAGGATTTCATGGGTACCTCGATTCTGGAGTTGCGGCTGTTCGGAGCGCCGGATTCGCGCCGTGTGTACCGACAGCATCCCAAGGTATGGGGCACCTGTCCGTCCGGCACCCCACATAGGGAATTCAGCGCCCGGAACATGCCTGCCGCCGCCTCAACGGGCCGGATTCAGGAAGGCGTTCGCAATCAGCTCGTAGGAGCGATGCCGCGCGGCGGGATCGTGGGTCCAGGTGTTGATGACGATTTCGCCCAGGCCGAACGACGCCGCGAGGCCCTCGAGCTTCGATGCCACCTGCTCCGCCGTGCCGGCGATGGCCCGCTCGCGCAGGCGCTGGATGATCGAGCGCTCGGCCTCGGTATAGGGGTGAGCCGCCGCCGCCTCCGGAGAGAGAAGCGGCGTGCGCAGCCCCCGCTCGAAGCCCACGCGCCAGTGCTCGCGCGTCATCAACAGGCGCCTGGCTTCGGCTTCGGTGTCGGCGGCAAGCGCCCAGACGCAGATGGTGGCCAGCGGCTCGGGGTGGCGCCCGCTCGGGCGGTAGTTGCGCCGGTAGAGGGAGAGCGCCTCCTCGGTTCCGCGACCGTCGGTGAAGAAATACGCGTACGCATAAGGAAGCCCGAAGTGCGCCGCGAGCTGCGCGCCGTAGTCGGAGCTGCCGAGGATCCAGATCTCCGGCGTCGTGGGGCCCTGGGGATGCGCGCGAATCTCGCGGAACGGGTGCCCCGCGGGCAGCGGCTCGCCGCGCAGCCACGAGCCCAGTTCCTGTACCTGGACAGGGAAGTTCTCCGCCGCGTTGGGGTCGGGATTGAGCGCCATCGCCGTCATGCGGTCGGAGCCGGGAGCGCGGCCCACGCCGAGGTCGATGCGGCCGGGCGCGATCGCTTCGAGCACGCGAAACTGCTCGGCGACCTTGAGCGTCGAGTAATGCGGAAGCATGACGCCGGCGCTGCCGACGCGGATGCGTTGCGTGGTCGCCGCGATGGCCGCCATCAGCACCTCTGGCGCGGTGCCGACGATGCTTGAGCTGTTGTGGTGCTCCGAGACCCAGTAGCGGTGGTAGCCGAGCGCGTCGCAGTGCCTGGCGAGCGCCAGGGATTCCCGGATGGCGTGGTCCTGGGTCTTGTCCTGCGCGGCGGGGGATTGGTCGAGGACGGAGAGCTTCAGGGAGCTCGCCATCTAGCGGGCCCCGGCGGTCTTCACGAACTCGATCGAGGCCTGGAACAGCTCGAGATCCTCCCCGTAATCCGCCGCCTCTACCCGGTTGATCTGTATCCACTCCCTCGAGCTGGCCAGGCCGCCGGGCTGGAACGCGGCGACGTTCGCCCTCGAGAACTGCAGCTCGGTCGCGGAGGCGACGGGCAGGCGCAGCCCGACGCCGTCGCCGCTGATGCAGGCGAACATGCGGTCGCCGACGAAGTAGGCGTCGAGCCCGCTCAACTTCTTCGTGCTGACGCCCGGGAGCTTCAGTAGCACCGCGTCGATGAGTTCCTTGCGGGTGGGTTCCGGCTTGTCGGCTTTCACGGGCTTGCGTTCTCCCTTGATCTCGTCCTGGAGGAAGCGGTAACGGCCATGGAGTATGCAGCCGCGCATGCCCGGATCACAGACGGCGCCCCGGACAAGCTGGCATACGCCGTCGGTATCGTGCGGACAGGACCAGGAACTCATGAATGCATTCTTGCCCCAGCCGGGGCACTTTCGCAAGGGCGCAATGGCGACCGTGGCCTATGGCCATGTGGGGAGCGATCGGTTCATGGAGGGAAGCGGCGAATCGGGGTCAGTCTTCCCGTTGCCGCAGCGCCCGTTCGATGCGGCGGTCGGGCACCAGCCAGAGGAGCGCCACGGACGCATAGATGGCGAGGGCGATCCACTGGGTCCAGCCCGCCGCGACGATCGCGACGATGTAAAGGGCGGGCGAGAGCTTTCCCTTCCAGTCGCGCCCCACGGCCTTCGCGAGCATCGAGCCGGGGCCTTCGGAGGCGATGATCGTTCGCTGCAGCACCCAGTAGGCGATGGCGGCCATGAGCAGCACGAATCCATAGAGCGCCGCGGGCCCGGGCGCGAAATGATTCTCGCCCATCCATCCCGTGGCAAAGGGAAAGAGCGACAGCCAGAACAGGAGGTGGAGATTCGCCCACAGCATCGCGCCGGTCGCCTTGCCGCATGCGTGGAGCATGTGGTGGTGATTGTTCCAGTAGATGCCGACGTAGACGAAGCTCAGCACGTAACTCAGGAACACGGGCAGCAGCGGAAGCAGCGCATCCAGCTCCTCGCCGTGGGGCACCTTCATTTCCAGCACCATGATGGTGATGATGATGGCGATCACGCCGTCGCTGAAGGCTTCCAGGCGGCCCTTGCCCATGGCGGTCATTTCGGGTTCGTGGGCGCGGCCGGCCTGCCGCCCTCGTCCTTGAATTCATGGCGAGGAGGGTTGCCCGTCTCCCCGCCGTTCACCTTAACGCCGCGCTTGCCCATGCTGAAGAATACGTACATCGCGAAAAGGTTGTCGATATCTTCGTAGCGTCCTTCCCTCTCACGATCGCCGGCTCATTTCCACCCTCAGGCCGTCACATCCCGAAGCCGCTTGGCCATTCCTGAATCACGATCCTTGCCACGCGGCCGTGCCTGGCGCGAGCCGCTCTTCGAAATGGCGAGCGCGGGCAGGTTGCGCGCGACCTCGCGGGCAACGCGTTCGAGCTGTGCTGCAAAGGCCTGCGCCGCCGGGGAAAGGCTGCGATCGCGGCGGCGAAGCAACCCGATCCTGCGCCGGGCGGTGGCGTCCTCCAGCGGCCTTGCGAGCAGCCCGTCGAGGTTCAACTCGGGCAGGGCCAGCAGAGGCAGGACGGTGATGCCGAGGCCTTGGCGGACGAGCCCCGTCGCTGTCGTCATGTGCGTCACGTCGTAGCGTGACGAGTCCCCGGGTGCCAGGGCACCGACCTGGACCGCCTGGTCGTAGCGCGCCCGCACGCTCGAGCCGCGCGACAGCAGTATCAGGTCGTAGGGCACGACATCGCGCCAACGCAGCTTCGCGCGCGCCGCGAGGGCGTGCTTCACCGGGAAGACGGCCATGAAGGTGTCGTCGACGAGCGGCTGGAACGCCAGGTCGGAGTCCTGGTCGGGCCGGGCGGCCAGGGCGAGCTCGATCTGGTTCGTGCGGACCATGAACACCAGCTCTTCGTTGTGCGCCTCCACCACGCGCACGCGCAGCGTCGGATGCGCGATGCGCAGGTTGCGCAGCGCCGGCGGGATCAACGTGAGCGCGGTCGACGGCAGCGCGCCCAGCACCACCGAGCCGCGCCTGGCCGCGGCGAGATCGAGGATGCTGCGGTAGGCGTCCTCGAGGTCGGATATCGGGCGCTCGATGCGCGCCAGGAACTCGCGTCCCGCGGCCGTGAGCTCGATCGCGCGCGTGGTGCGGTCGAAAAGGCGCGCGCCCAGGATGTCTTCCAGGTCGCGGATCAGCGCGGTGAAGGAGGGCTGCGTGACGCCGAGGCGATCGGCGGCATGGGTGAAGGATCCGGTCTCGACGGCGAGGAGGAATGCCTTGAGCGGGCGATACTTGATATTCATTGCCATAGACTAATAATACCCATGCAATATCGAATTGTCCCAATCGGAGCGAGGGATGAAGATGTCCGTCTCGCTCAAGCGGTCCGGATGGGCCCCAAGGAGTTCCGCCAATGAACGCAGTGACCGCCAAGCCTTTCCAGGTCGGCCCCGAGTGGCGCTCCGGCCGCGGCGCCGAGGACGTGATCACCTCCATCAACGCCGCGGATGGCAGCGTGGCCGGAGTCGTGGTCCGCGCCCGCCCGGCGGACGTCGCCCACGCAGTGGGTGTCGCCGAGGAGGCGTTCCGCCGCCAGCCCTGGCGAAAGCTGCGTCCCGACCAGCGCGCCACCACGCTCTACGAGATAGGCCGGCGCATCGCGGCGGAGCGCGAGCCGCTGGCGCACCTGCAGATGCTGGACAGCGGCAAGCCGCTCAAGGAATGCCAGAACATGGTGGACAACGCGGCGTACTTCTTCCGCTACTACGCCGCCCTGTGCGAAACCTGGCAGAACGAGGTGACGAGCCCGCGCGGCGAGTACTTCTCGATGTCGCTTGCCGAACCCTACGGCGTCGTCGCCGCGATCACGCCGTGGAACTCCCCGATCATGGCGGAGGCGCAGAAGGCGGCGCCCGCGCTCGCCGCCGGCAACGCGGTCGTGCTGAAGCCTTCAGAGGAAACCCCGCAGCTCGCCCTCGAGCTGGCGCGAATCTGCGGCGAGGCGGGCCTGCCCGAGGGCCTCTTCACCGCGCTTCCCGGCTATGGCGAGGATGTCGGCGCGGCGCTGGTGAAGCATCCGGGCGTTCGCATGGTGTCCTTCACCGGCGGCACCGAAACCGGACGCGCCATCGCCACCATCGCCGGGCAACGGCTCATTCCCACAGGACTCGAACTGGGCGGCAAGTCGCCGCACATCGTCTTCGAGGATGCGGATTTCGAGAAGGCGCTGGCTGGCGTCTTGTCGGGCATCTATGGTTCCGCCGGGCAGAGCTGCGTCGCCGGCACGCGCCTCTTCGTGCAGAAATCCCTCTACGCCCGGTTCGTCGCAGAGCTCGTCGAGCGCACGAAGAAGGTCCGCGTCGGCATGCCCGACGACCCGAAGACGCAGATGGGCCCGCTCGTCTCGAGCGGCCACCGCGACAAGGTCGCCCGCTACGTCGAGATCGCGCGCCAGGAAGGCGGGCGCGTATTGACGGGCGGGGCGATCCCCGGCGATCCCGCGCTGGCCCGCGGCTGCTTCTACCTGCCCACCGTCATCGAGGGCCTTCCCAATGGAGCGCGCGCGTGCCAGGAGGAGATCTTCGGGCCCGTGCTCGTGTGCCTGCCCTTCGAGGACGAGGCCGACGTGATCGCGCAGGGCAATGACACCGTCTACGGCCTTGCTGCCGGCATGTGGACGGCCGACTACGCGCGCGCCTGGCGGGTGGCGCGCGAGCTGGAGGCGGGCTCGGTGTGGATCAACACCTACAAGCAATCGCACATCGCCACCGCCTTCGGCGGCTTCAAGGCAAGCGGAATCGGCCGCGAGAAGGGCTACCACGGGCTGCGGCTCTACAGCCAGGTGAAGAGCGTCTTCTTCGGCATGCACGACAAACCCATGGGACTCTAGACATGACGAAAGCCAAGCAAGGCGTGGCCGTGAAGCTCGAGGGCGCGCGCATCCTCATCGCCGGGGCCGCGAGCCTCGTGGGATCGCACACCGCCGACAAGCTCCTCGCCGCGGGCGTGAAGGAAGTGGTGCTGCTGGACAACTTCGCCTTCGGCACGCCGGAGGCCATCGCGCACCTGAAGGACGACCCGCGCGTTCGCATCGTGAAGGGCGACCTCATGCGCCTGCACGAGCTCATCGCCGCGACCGCAGGGATCGATGGCGTGCTGCACCTCGCCGCCTACATGACGCTCGGATTCGCGCAGTCGCCGTGGGAGGCGATCGACGTGAACATCCGCGGCGCGCAGAACATGCTCGAGGCCTGCAAGATCAACAACGTGAAGAAGGTCGTGTTCGCCTCGTCCAATGCGGTCTACGGGTACGGGCCGGGCATCGTCGGCGCGCTCGTCGAGGGCGGGCCGTTCCACTCCGCGGGCGCGCCGCCTGCGGCGATCCTCTACGGCGCCTCGAAGATCATGGGTGAGCAGCTCTGCCGCCAGTACCACCAGAAGCACGGCCTCGACTACGTGGTGCTGCGCTACTCCACCGTCTACGGCGAGCGCCAGCACTACCGCGCCGCCAACGCGCTCTACATCATGGAAACCTACGACCGCGTGCGCCGCGGCGAGCGCCCCGTGCTGCCGGGCGACGGCAAGGACAGCAAGCACTTCGTGAACGTGGCGGACCTGGCGCGCGCCAACCTGGCGGCCTTCGAAAGCGCCGCCACCGACATCGCGGTGAACGTCACCGGCCCGGAGCCCATCACCACCGGCGAGCTGGTCCAGCTCGTGCTCGACTACTGCAAGAGCCCGCTCAAGCCGGAGATCAAGGCCGACCCGCCGGGAACCGTCCGGCTCACATCCGGGGGCGCCTTCCACATCCCGCACGACCTCGCGGGCGAGGTGATCGGCTGGAAGCCGGAGGTGGGCATGAGGGAAGGCATCACGCGGCTGCTGGCGTGGTGCGAGGCCGAGGAAGCGCGCGGCAAGTGAGCCGTGACCGGAAGACGACGGAGGAAATGAAATGAAACCGATACAGATGCTTCTCGCCCGGACCGCGTTCTTCGCGTCCGCCATCCTCGCAACCGCCCCGGCCTGGGCCTGGCCCGACAAGCCGATCGAGATCATCGTCGGCTTCGCTGCGGGAGGCGGCACGGACATCACGGCCCGCACGCTCGCCCCGCACCTGGCCAAGGCGCTCGGCGGCCAGGTCGTGGTGAACAACAAGCCCGGCGCATCGGGGGCCATCGGCCTGGCGTGGGTGGCGCGGGCGAAGCCCGACGGCTACACGCTGGGCATGACCAACTTCCCGGGCCTGCTCACGCTGCCCATCGAGCGCGACGCAGGGTTCAAGCGGGGCGATTTCGCCTACCTGGGCAACCTGGTTCGCGATCCGAGCGCCTTCAGCGTCACGGTGGAGAGTCCGTACCGGAACATCGCGGAACTCATCGCGGCCGCGAAAAAGGCGCCGGGGTCGATCAGCTACGGCTCCACGGGCGTGGGCACCGACGATCACCTCCAGTTGGTGATGTTCGAAGAGCTCACCGGCACGAAGCTGCTGCATGCGCCTTTCCAGGGCGCGGGGCCGCTGCGCAGTGCGATGCTCGGCGGCCACGTGATCGTGGGCGGCCTCAATCTTGGTGAAGTGATGCCCCACGCCGGCAAGACCATGCGGCCCCTGGCGCAGGCGAGCGACAAGCGCTCCCCCCTCGCGCCCGATGTGCCCACGTTCAAGGAGCAGGGCGTGAACCTCGTGTTCGCATCCGAGCGCGGCATCGTCGCGCCCAGGGGCCTGGCGCCGGAAGTCGAGCAGCGAATCGCAGCCGCCCTGAAGCAGATCGCCGGGAATCCCGAGTTCCAGGCGCAGATGAAGTCGCAGTTCACCGAGATGGACTACCTGGCCGGCGCGGAATGGAAGAAGCGTCTGGACGGCGCCGACGCGCAGTTCAGGAAGATGTGGGCGACGAAGCCGTGGACGGAATGACAACGACGATAACGAGCGAGGAGACAACGATGACCCTTAAGAGATGGTGTGGCGGTGTCCTGGGGGCGTTCGCCCTGTTGTCCGCGTTGCCTGCGCAGGCGCAGGCCTATCCGGTGAAGCCCGTCACCATCGTGGTGCCCTACCCGGCAGGCGGTGCGACGGACGTGATCGCGCGGATGGTGGGCGAGAAAGTCGCCAAGGACTGGGGGCAGCCCGTCGTGGTGAACAACAGGCCCGGCGCCGGGACGATCATTGCCGCCGAGTCGGTGGCGCGCTCGACGGGCGACGGCTACACGCTCTACTTGACCACGGCGGCGCACACCATCAGCGCAAGCCTGTACAAGAAGCTCAACTACGATCCCATCAAGGACTTCTCGGCGATAACCCTCATCGCGACAATTCCGCTGGTGCTCGTGACCACGCCCTCGCTCCCGGTGAAGACCCTGTCCGACGTGATCGCGTACGCCAGGGCCAATCCGGGCCTGGCGTTCGCCTCGCCAGGCAACGGCTCGCCGCAGCACCTGTCGATGGAACTGTTCAAGACGCAGAACAAGCTCGAGCTCACGCACGTGCCCTACAAGGGGGATGCGCCGATGCTCACGGACATCATCGGCGGCCAGGTGCCGATGGCGCTGGTGACGCTCTCGGCGGCGCTGCCCCACATCAAGGCGGGCAAGGTGAGGGCGATTGCGCTGGCGCATCCGAAGCGCCTGGCGAGCATTGCGGACGTCCCGACGTTCGCGGAGGCCGGCATGCCCGGGTTCACCGCGGCCACCTGGTTCGGCCTGTTCGGGCCGGCGAGCCTCTCGCCCGAGTTGCAGGGGCGGATCTACCGCGACGTCTCGAAGGTCGTGGCAGACCCGGCGTTCACCGCCAAGCTCGTCGAGATGGGGGCGGAAGTCGACAGCAGCACGCCCCAGGCCTTCCAGGCGCTCATCCAGGCGGAGACGAAGCGCTGGGCCGAGGCGGTACGCATTTCCGGGGCGCAGGTCGACTGACCCCGTCACCAACGAAAGGGCCCGCGAGCGCAAGCACGCGGGCCGTCTTCCGGGGAACCGAGGGGCGTCGGCACCCGCATGCCCCCGCGAATCCGCTATCCGAATTGCCCATCCGCCAGCGCCTTCGTGAAGACCTTCCACTGGCCCTCCGTCACGAGGGTCATCTCCGCGGCGGCCTCGAGGACCTGCTTCGCCCATTCGCCCCCCTGCGCAAAGGCGATCAGCTCGTCGGCGGTTGCCGACCCCGATCGGCCCGAGGCGCGCAGGTGGTCCCAGGCAAGGACCCGCCCCATCGTCGCGGTCACTTCCTTCAGCCGGTCCAGCTTGCGGCCCCACTCTCCGATCGCGACCCGGTCCTCGGAAGGCTGCAGCCCCTTGAGGATGCAGGGCAGCGTGCCGAGCTTCGCGGGCCGCAGGAACGCGTGATCGACGGCCTGGCAGCGCTTCTGGACAGCGACCACGCGGCTCGCTTCGTCCGGCCACGCGGGCTGCTCGATGCCCTGCCGCGAAAGGTGCGGACCCATCGCGGTCGGCTTCGCCTCCTTGATGTCGAGCAGGTAATTGCCGTCGGGCGAACCCTTGCCCTCCACCAGCACGACGAAGCGCTCCACGCCGAGGCTGCCCGTCCCGGCGATACGCCTTGCCACGTCGAGCACCTGGAAGAACTTCGGGTCTTTCTGCGCGGCGGCGAACCGGTCCATGAATTCCGTCACCAGCTTCCTCTGGACCTCGGAGGCGGCCAACGCCTTCACCCCGTCCACCTTCAGGCTGCGTTGGCGGCCCTTGCGGACCGTGCGCTTGTCCAGGAAGGAAGCCCTTTCGCGATCGTGCAGGGAGGACAGCAGGTCGTTCACGAGCCCCGTGGAAGTTTCCGGCTCGACCCAGAGCGGCTTTCCCTGCACGAGCGCGGCCCGATAGGCGTCGACGCAGCTCGTGCTTGCGGCAATCGCCTCCGCACGCGTCGCGTTGAGCGCGACTTCTCCGCACTGGATGCTCGTGAGCAGGCGCACGATGTCCCAGGTCGCCGGGGCCAGGGCGGCCTCGTCGAAATCGTTGATGTCGAAATAGACGAGCCGGTTGTCGCCCTTGTAGCTGCCGAAATTCTCGAAGTGCAGGTCGCCGCAACACCACGCGAGCGGCGCGTTGCGGAACAGCGGGGCGTCCGGCAGCGCGTCGTAAAAGAGCGGGCAGGCACCGCGCAGGAACACGAACGGGCTCTGGGCCATCTTCGCGAACTTCATCGCGAGGCGCTCGGGGTCGCGCCCCTTGTTGTTGGCGGCGAGCTTCGCCACGACATCCAAGGTGCCGGCAGGTTTCAGTGTCATGGGAGGTCCTGTGCAGCGCAGCGGTTGGACAGGCCCATGCTACCGCAAAGAAAAAACCCGCGAGCTCGCGCCCGCGGGTTCTGTCGGCGGCAGACCGAGTGGCGTCAGGTCACCCGCAGGCACCCACCCATCCACAGGCGCTGCAGAAGTCGCAGCCGTCCTTGCGGATGACGGTCATGTTCCCGCACTCGCCGCACTTGGTGCCCTTCATGAGCGCGGGCTCGTCGCCGCGGCGTGGCGACTCGAGGATGCCCATTTCCTGCTTCGGGAACCCGTTCTCGTCGAGCACGCCCAGCATCGAGTAGCGGTGGATGACCAGGCGCGCGAGGTAGGCGACGGTGGAGGACCAGTTCTGCTGCCGGCGCTGGCCGGGCACGAAGGCCATGAAGTCGCCCAGCGGCTCGCTGTAGTCCAGGAGCTTGCGCAGCTTCATGCCGATCCACGCCGGGTCCATCACGCGCATGTCGAGCGAGAGGAGCTTCGCCAGCCCGTCCAGCGCGCGCGGATAGTGCCCCGAGAGCCACATCGAGTAGGGCCGCGTGCCGCCATCGGGCATGTGCATTTCCTTGAGCCCCATCACGAACTCCTCGCCGGAGGCGGGGTTCGCGATGTCCACCGTCCAGGCGAGCGTGCCGTCGGTGCCGGTGCGCGGCTCCTCGAGGCTGAACATGGCGTCCAGCAGCGGGGAGGCGCCGGCATCCTCGAATGCCTTGAGCGACTCGCAGCGCCAGCGCACCAGTTGCCCGAGCGCGGAGACCATGCTGGGCACGCGACGCTTCTCGCCGTGCGGCGGCATGCGCATGTCGAAGCCGTCGTCACCCACGGTGAGGGCCAGCGCATCGAGCTTCATCTTGAGCCAGGCGCGGTCGTTGGCGCGCATGTCCATGGAGAGCGTCTTGGCAACCGCGCCCAGCCCGCGCGGCTGCTCGGCGCCGTTCACCCACACCTCGAACGGGAAGGCGCGGTGCGCCTCGCCTTCGACGTGGCCGATGAAGAGCGCGAACTTGCCCACGGGGGAGTCGACCATGTACGTCCAGGCCGGGTTGCCATCGGGCAGCTCCGGCCGGCCGGGCCAGCGCAGGCTCGCGAGCACCGGTTCGGGCAGCGACTTGATGGCCAGGCGCCGGTTCATCGCGTCGACGGGCAATTCCGCGCGCGCGGCATCTGCCGGCTTCGCGGGCTCCGTGGAGAGCACCGAGCCCAGCACGCTGTTGGGCCGGTAGGTGGCCAGGCCCTTCAGGCCCGCCTTCCACGCCGAGAGGTAGAGCCCCTCGAATTCGGAGTACGGGTAGTCCTCGGGCACGTTCACCGTCTTGGAGATGCTGGTGTCCACGTAGGGCGCCACGGCCGCCACCATCGCCTTGTGCGCTTCGGCGGAGATCTCCAGCGCCGTCACGAACCAGTCGGGCAGCTTCGCGTCCTCGCCATTCAGATGCTTGTACAGGCGGAAGGCGTGGTCTTCGACGCGAAACTCCTTGTGCGTGCCGTCGGCCATGCGCTTCTTGCGCGTGTACGTCCACGAGAACGGCGGCTCGATGCCGTTGGAGGCATTGTCGGCAAAGGCGAGCGAGATCGTGCCGGTGGGCGCGATCGACAGCAGGTGCGAATTGCGGATGCCGAACTTGCGGATCTTGTCCTTGATCTCCTGCGGCAGGCGCGAGGCGAAGTTGCCGCCGGAAAGATAGAGGTCGGCATTGAACAGCGGGAAGGCGCCGCGCTCGCGGGCCAACTCCACGCTGGCCTCGTAGGCGCGGTCACGCATGCACTCGCTGATCTTCGAGCCCATGGCGCGAGCCTCTTCCGTGTCATAGGCCAGGCGCAGCATGAGGAGCGCATCTCCCAGGCCCGTGAACCCCAGGCCGATGCGGCGCTTGTTCGACGCTTCCTTTTTCTGCGCGGGCAGCGGCCACGGCGTCACGTCGAGCACGTTGTCGAGCATGCGCGTGGAGACTTCCACCACCTTGCCGAACGCCTCGAAGTCGAAGGCGCAGTCCTCTTCGAACGGATTGTCCACGAAGCGCGCCACGTCGATGGAGCCGAGGCAGCAGCAGCCGTACGACGGAAGTGGCTGTTCGCCGCACGGATTCGTCGCCTCGATCGTCTCGCAGTAGTAGAGGTTGTTGTCCTTGTTGATGCGGTCCAGGAACAGGATCCCGGGCTCGGCATGGTCGTAGGTCGAGCGCATGACCTGGTCCCACAACTCATGGGCGCGCACCTTGCGATACACCCACAGTCCGTCGCCGCGCTGGTAGCCGCCGCCGTCCTTCACTTCCTGCGAGGGCTCGGCGCGGTGCACCAGTTCCACGTCGCCGTCGGATTCCACCGACTTCATGAACGCGTCCGTCACGCCGACGGACACGTTGAAGTTGGTGAGCTCGCCCTGGTCCTTCGCGTGGATGAAGCGCTCGATGTCCGGGTGGTCGCAGCGCAGCACGCCCATCTGCGCGCCGCGGCGGGCGCCGGCGGACTCGACCGTTTCACACGACTGGTCGAATACGCGCATGTACGACACCGGGCCGCTCGCGCGCGAGTTCGTGCCCTTCACCCACGCGCCCTCGGGGCGGATGGTGGAAAAGTCGTAACCCACGCCGCCGCCGCGCCGCATTGTCTCCGCGGCCTCCGCGAGCGCCGTGTAGATGCCGGGGCGGCCGTCGACGAGTTCGGTGATGGAGTCACCCACCGGCTGCACGAAGCAGTTGATGAGGGTGGCGGTGAGGGTCGTCCCGGCGGCGGAATTGATGCGGCCGGCGGGAATGAACCCGTGCTCCTGGGCTTCGAGGAATTTCGCCTCCCAGAAAGCGCGGCGGTCCTCGTTCTCGTTGGTCGCCAGGGCCTTGGCCACGCGCATCCGGACTTCGCGGATCGAAGTCTCGCCGTCCTTGGCGTACTTCTCCACGAGAACTTCGGTGCTGATTTCCTGGGCGGGCAGCTTCGCGATGTCGGCTGCGGAACGGCGGGACTTGGCCACGCTCATAAGGTGATCCCCCTCGACTGCGTTATAAAATGATCTCGCCAGCTTCTTGGGCGGGCAGAGCAACGATTCTTGCCAGTCGACCCCCTTTTCCGGTTGACCCAGATCAAGTGGCCGACGCGGCTGGCAACCCCCACATTTTGTGGTCGTGTCGGGAATTCTGTCCAGTTTTTTCAACCTATAGTGGGCCCGTTTCGGGCGCATTTCTTGCGGGAGCGGCCTGATGGCAATGGAAACGGCGACCCTGGCCGGGGGGTGCTTCTGGTGTCTGGAGGCGGTTTTCGACCAGCTTTCGGGGGTCGAAAGCGTTGAATCGGGGTACATGGGCGGCCAGACGCCCAACCCGAGCTATGAGGACATCTGCCGCGGCAAGACCGGCCACGCGGAAGTGATCCGGCTGGCTTTCGACCCGGCCATCGTGAGTTTCCGGGACATCCTGGCCGTTTTCTTCACGATTCACGATCCGACGACCCTCAACCGGCAGGGAAACGACGTGGGCACGCAGTACCGCTCGGCCATCTTCTTTCATTCCCCGGAGCAGGAGCAGGCCGCCCGGGAAACGATCGCGAACCTCACGGCCAAGAAGGTGTGGAGCCACCCGATCGTCACTGAAGTCGCCGCGGCCACGACCTTCTGGCAGGCCGAGGAGCACCACCAGGAGTATTTCGAGCGCGTGGGCTCCCGGAACCCCTACTGCACGATGGTGGTGGAGCCGAAGGTCGCGAAGTTCCGCAAGCACTTCGTCGAGCGCCTGAAGAAACGGTGAGCGAGCGCGCGCAACGGTAGAATCGCGCTTCCATGCGGGTTTTCCGGCTCCTTCGAATCCTCTCCACGGTTGGTCGCCACGGTCTCGACGAGTTTATCGTCGGGCGGGGTGCCTGGCTCGTGCGCATCTCGTTCCGCGTCGCCTTCTTCTGGGCCGACCGCTCGGGTCCTCGCGGCGTGCGGCTTCGCCTCGCCTTCCAGGAGCTGGGCCCCATCTTCGTGAAGTTCGGGCAGCTCCTTTCCGTCCGTCCCGACCTGATCCCGACCGACATCACCGACGAGCTCTCGAAGCTTCAGGACAGCGTGCCGCCGTTCCCGGCCGGGCAGGTGATCGAGGAGCTGGATCGCACCTTCAGGAAGCCCTACACGGATGTCTTCCGCAATTTCAACCTGGTGCCGGTGGCGAGCGCTTCGGTGGCCCAGGTGCATTTCGCGGAGCTGCCGGATGGCCGGGAAGTCGCGGTCAAGCTCCTGCGCCCCGGCATCGTGGACACCATCGACAAGGACACGGCCCTTCTCTACACGCTGGCGGGCCTCGTCGAGCGGCTGCATCCGCTGAGCGACCTGCTGCGCATGCGCGAGGTGGTCGGCGAATTCGACAAGATCATCCACGACGAGCTGGACCTGCTGCGGGAAGCCTCCAGCATGAGCACGGTGCGGCGCAATTTCGCGGGCAGCCGGATCCTCTACGTGCCGGACGTGTACTTCGACTGGTGCACGCGCGAGGCGATGGTGATGGAGCGCATCGATGCCATCCCGGTGAACGACCTCGAGACAATCCGCGCGCACGGCATCGACACGGCCACGCTCGGCAGGAACGGCGTCGAGATCTTCTTCACGCAGGTGTTCCGCGACGGCTTCTTCCACGCCGACATGCATCCGGGCAACATCTTCGTCGCGCGCGACGGGCGCTACTGCGGCATCGACTACGGGATCATGGGGTCGCTGCCGGAAGTGGACAAGAACTGCCTCGCGATGATCTTCATCGCCTTCTTCAAGCGCGACTACAAGGCGGTGGCGCTGGCGCACATCGAGGCGGGGTGGGTGCCGGCCGACACGGGCCTGGAGGAGTTCGAGGGCGCGATCCGCTCGGTGTGCGAGCCGATCTTCGACAAGCCGCTGAAGGACATCTATTTCGGCAAGCTCCTCCTGCGGCTTTTCGAAGTGGGGCGGCGATTCCGCATGGACATCCAGCCGCAGCTGGTGCTGCTGCAAAAGACGCTCTTGCAGGTGGAGGGTCTCGGCCGCCACCTCGACCCGAACCTGGACCTGCGCCGCGCCGCGCAGCCGATCCTCGAGCGCTGGATGAGCGAACAGATGGGGCCGCGCGCCTTGTGGAGGCAACTGCGCAACGAGGCGCCGCACTGGGGCCGGCTGGTTCCCGAGCTGCCGCGGCTCGTGCACAAGATCCTCTCCGACGATGCGCCGGGACGGATCGAGCGCGCCATCCGCGAGCTCGAGGCCACGCAGCGCCGGCAGACGCGGATCCTCCTCGCCGTCGCCATCGTTCTCGGCGTGATGGTCGTCGGCCTTCTCGTCCGCGGGATGTAGCCGTGCCGGATGTAGCCGTGCCAGGCACGCGGGCCTGGCACAAAGGCTGTCCTACCTGAACAGGTCCTCGAGGATTCTGCGCTTCGCAGCGCAGCGCGCTTCCTCCCAGCACGTCCGGTAAGTCTTCACTGTCTTGCCGTCGTGCCGGATAGTGATCTCCCACGGGCGCTTCAGGAGCACGGTGTGCACGTAGCTCGCGAAGGATTCCGCGAAATCGTCGCCCGGCGAGGTGGCCGCGTAGAGCGTGGGGAAGTTCGTCCTCTCGAGGCTTGCATAGGCGGCGGCCATGTCGCTGCCCGCGAGCCTGGCGCTTCGGTAATACACGACCGAGGCGCGCATCGGGAAATCGCCGTCGAACGTCGAGACGTACCGGTTTTCCCCGCGGTTGATGGTCCACGACAGGTCGTAGAACGGGAAGCGGGCTGATTCCGGCACGTCCTTCGGCTCGAGGTCCCAGCGTGGATGGACGCCGCGATTGATCGACAGCACGTGGCCCAGCTCGTGCAGCAGGATGTAGCGAATGGCGCCGCGCCGGTTGTCCCCGGCCGCCTCCTCGATGCGCGCCTCGAGCTTCCACGCCTTGTCGGGCCGGAACGGCGTGTTCTCCTTCCACGTGGCCCAGGCGTTGGCCGTGAACTTCCCGAGCACCCGGGCGTCGAGGATGACAAAGCCGCCGGCGGGGCGGCCGTCACCGTCGAGAAACATGTCCGTGAATCCCGTGCCGCCCAGGTCGTCCATGAACCAGACACCGGCGAACGACTTGTCGAAGACGCGGCGCACAGCCGGCGGCAGGTCCGCGATGGCGCCGCGCACGTCCCTCATGAAATCGGCGGAAAGTTTGCTCGCCCAGGGCTTCTCCGGAAATCCGTTGAAGAGGTTGTCGACCAGAAGGTGCTCGACCAGTTCGTGCGGCGCGGGCCCGATGCGCTCTTCGACCGGCTTCGCGAGCGTGGCCTTCCAGTAGGCCGCCGTTCGCGTGGGCTGCGCCTTCAGGAGCTTCATCAGGCAGGGCTTGTCGCTCGCTGCGCAGGTAATCTCGACGGGCGCTCGCGCTGCGGCCGGCAGCAGCCACGCCAGCAGGAAAAAAGGGGACAGACCCCATTTCAGGAAAAGGGGTCTGTCCCCTTTTCTCATCGGTCGTCGAAGGTGAGGAGCACCGGCTGGTGGTCGGAGACCTGCGTGTCGAGGTCGACCCGGATCCCGCGCACGCGCTTGGCCAGGTCCTCGCTCACGTAAAGGAAGTCGCAGCAGTAGGGCTCCTTCGCGTAGCGGTGGTCGTGCACGCAGAAGGTGGGATCGTGGGCGCGATGGCCGTTGACCAGCGCCCATGCGTCGCGATAGGCGGGCCCGCCGCTCGCCAGCGGCTTCTGGATGTCGTCGTAGGCCGGGTTCTCGGGCGGGAAGTTGAAATCCGCCGTGAGGATCGCGGAGGGCGTCTGCGCGGTGTTGTCGAAGGGGCCGTCCTTGGCGGTGGGGAAGCCGGGCTGCAAGGCGCGACCGCAGGCCTCGTCGTGAAGATCCCGCAGCCGCGCCGCCTGCGCCGAGCGCTGCACCGGCGAGTAGTACTCCAGATGCGTGGTCGTGAAGCGCACCGGCCCCAGCGGCAGCATCAAGGTCGCCTCTATCGCCACGCGCGGCATCGATTCCCTGCCCGGGTCCGCGGGCCAGGGCAGCGCATGGCGGCGCACCGAGACCACGGGCAGGCGCGTGAGAATCATGTTGCCGAATCGCCGGCGCCGGCCGGGCCCGGCCAGGTCCACTCCGTAGCCGGGAATCGCGGTGTAGCCGGGCAGCAGGGCGGCGAGCTGCGCGAACTGGTCCGCGCTGTCGTTGCCCGCGAGGCCGGGGAAGTTGTCCGCGATCTCCTGCACGTTGAGCACGTCGAAATCCGCCATCTCGCGGGCGTGCGACACGATGCGCGCCAGATCGACACGCCCGTCGATGCCACGGCCCCACTGAATGTTCCAGGTGATCAGTTTCATGCCGCCATTATGTCTCCTTCCGAAAATCCCTTCACCTCCGGACGTAATAGAATCGGGGCTGGCTCGTGTGCACACTGCCGGAGAGGCGCGTGTCGGAAATCGTTCTCGAGAAGGTGACCAAGCGCTTCGGCCGCGTGGCGGCGGTCGATTGCGTGAGCTTCAGGGTGGAATCCGGAAAGTTCGTCGTGCTGCTGGGGCCTTCGGGCTGCGGCAAGTCGACGTTGCTTCGGCTCATCGCGGGACTCGAGGACGTGACCGAAGGCAGCATCCTCATCGACGGGCGGGATGTCACCCGCCTCGGCCCGGATAAGCGCCGCGTGTCGATGGTGTTCCAGTCGTATGCCCTGTTCCCGCACCTGTCGACCGAGGAGAACATCGTGTTCGGCCTCAAGGTCAGGCGGACGCCGGAAGATGAGCGCAGGAAGCGCCTTGCGCAGGTGGCGGAGACGGTCGGGCTGGCGCAGCTCCTGGACCGCAAGCCCCAGCAGCTATCCGGCGGGCAGCGCCAGCGCGTGGCGCTCGCCCGGGCGATCATCGCGGAGAACAGGATCTGCCTGATGGACGAGCCGCTCTCGAACCTCGACGCGCAGCTGCGCCACGGCATGCGGGTGGAAATCCGCGCGCTCCAGCAGCGCCTCGGGATGACCGTCGTCTACGTGACGCACGACCAGGTCGAGGCGATGAGCATGGCCGACCGCGTCGTGCTCGTGCGCGAGGGCCGGATCGAGCAGGAGGGCTCGCCCGAGGAGCTCTACTCCACGCCGGCGACAATGTTCGCGGCGCGCTTCATCGGTACGCCCGGGATGAACCTCGTGGGCCTTGCCAACGGGCAGGACGGCGCCGTCGTCCGCGGTTCGCACGACACCCTGTTTCCCGGGCGGGGCGCCGGGCTCACGATGGGCGTGCGGCCGGAACACGTCCGCCTCGTGGATGCCGGCGGCGTGTCGGGAGCCGTCTCGAGTTCCGAGTACCATGGGGCGGACACCATCCTGACGGTGCGGATAGGCGAGGAAACGCTGTTCCTGCGAACGCCGGGGCAGCTCACGCTGGCCCCGGGCACGCCGGTGCGGCTCGGCTGGGATCTGAAGTCGCTGCACCTGTTCGACACGGCGAGCGGCGCTCGCACGGACGAAGCCGGGCAGCCCGCCCGCCGGGCTGCAACCGCGTCTTGATGGTCGTCAGATTTGATCGTTACGCTGTATTCGGGAGATTTGGTGCGTTGAACCACTTGGGAGGAACCAGCATGCGTTCGATATTCGCAATCGTCACGGCGGCGCTGATCGGCCTTGCGCAAGCAGCGTGGGCCGACACCGAAGTCACCTTCTACTACCCCATCGCCGTCGGCGGCCCGCTCACCAAGGTGATCGATGGCTACGCCGCGGACTTCGAGAAGAGCAACCCCGGCGTCAAGGTGAAGCCGATCTACGCCGGCAACTACGACGACGCGCGCATCAAGGCGCTCGCGGCGCTCAAGGCCGGCCAGCCCGCGCAGATTTCCGTGCTCTTCTCGATCGACATCTACGAACTGCTCGAGCAGGACGTGATCATGGCGTGGGACGACGTCGCGACTTCCGCCGACGACAAGGCCTGGATCAAGTCGTTCTACCCCGCGCTCATGCTGAACGGGACCTACAAGAACAAGGTGTACGGCATCCCGTTCCAGCGCTCGACGATCGTGATGTACTGGAACAAGGACGCATTCAAGGAAGCCGGCCTCGACCCGAACAAGCCGCCGGCCAACTGGGACGAGATGACCCGGATGGCGGGCAAGCTCGTGAAGAAGGACGCCTCGGGCAACGTGCAGCGCTGGGGCGTCGAGGTGCCCTCCACCGGCTACGCCTACTGGATGTTCCAGGCCTTCGCGCGGCAGAACGGCCAGGACCTGATGAACCGGGACGGCAACCAGACGAACTACGCGAATCCGGACGTGATCGCGGCGCTGCAGTACTGGCGTGACCTGGGCGCCAAGTACAAGGTGATGCCCGAGGGAACGGTCGAGTGGGGGACGCTGCGCCAGGCCTTCACCGAAGGCAAGACCGCCATCATGTGGCACACCACCGGCAACCTCACCGCGGTGAGGGACCAGGCGAAGTTCCCGTTCGGCGTGGCGATGCTGCCCGCCGCCAAGCAGCGCGGATCGCCCACCGGCGGCGGCAACTTCTATCTCTTCAAGAAGACGACTCCGGAAGAGCGCAAGGCGGCGCTCGCGTTCGTGAAGTTCATGACCGCACCCGAGCGCGCGGCCGACTGGAGCATGGCCACCGGCTACGTCGCGACCTCGCCCGCGGCCTACGACACGCCGAAGCTGAAGGATTACGCCGCCGGCTTTCCGCCCGCGCTGGTCGCACGCGACCAGTTCCAGTACGCAACGCCCGAGCTCTCCACGTTTCAGACCGGTCGCGTGAGGAAGCTCCTGGACGACGCGATCCAGGCCTCGCTCACCGGCCAGAAGCAGCCGGCCGACGCGCTCAAGGCCGCGCAGGCGGAAGCGGACAAGCTCCTCAAGCCGTACCGCTGACCTCCCGATGAAGCATGTGTACGGATGGCTGCTGCTGACTCCGGCAGCCATCCTGCTCATCGCCTTCACGCATTACCCCGCCGCGGCGACGCTGTTCGACAGCTTCTTCTCCACCGGCACGGTGGTGCGGCCGTCGCGCTTCGTCGGTCTCGCCAACTACGCGGCGCTTCTCGACGACCCGATCTTCTGGCAGGTCCTGCGCAACAACCTCGCCTTCGCGCTCGGCACCATCCCGACCTCGATCGCCCTGGCGCTCCTCATGGCGATCTGGGTGAACGACAAGCTGCCGGCGCGGGCGCTGGTGCGCATGAGCTATTTCACGCCGACCATCCTGCCGATGGTCGCCGTGGCGAACCTGTGGCTCTTCTTCTACACCCCGCAGATCGGCCTGCTCGACAAGGTCGGCGCGATGTTCGGCGCGCCCAGCCACAACTGGCTGGGGGATCCGCACACGGTGATGAGCTGCCTCGCGGTGATGACGGTGTGGAAGGAGGCCGGCTTCTTCATGATCTTCTACCTCGCGGCGCTGCAGTCGCTGCCGCCGGAGATCGAGGAGGCGGCGAAGATCGAGGGCGCCTCGCGCTGGTACTTCTTCCGCCGCGTCACGTTCCCGCTGCTCATGCCCACGACGCTCTTCGTCCTCGTGAACGCGACCATCAACTCGTTCAAGCTCGTGGACCACCTCTTCATCCTCACCAAGGGCGGCCCCGACAACGCCTCCAGCCTGCTGCTCTACTACATCTACCAGGTGGCGTTCAGCTTCTTCGATACCGCCTACGCCTCGACGCTCACGGTCGTCCTCCTCGCGCTGCTGGCGGGGCTCGCGATCGTCCAGTTCCAGCAGATCGAGAAGCGGGTGCACTACCGATGAGGGTGCTGGCGAGGAGGCTCCCGCTGCTCGAGACGGGCGCGGCCTGGCTGCTCGCCCTGCTCTGGGTCTCGCCGCTCCTCTATGCCTTCTGGGCGGCGCTGCATCCGGCGGCGATGGCGACGCACTTCGACCCGTTCTCGATGCCGACCCTGGACAACTTCCGCAAGGCGTGGACCTATGCGCCGTTCCCGCGCCACCTGCTCAACACCGTCATCCTCGTGACGATGGTCCTCGCCGCGCAGCTGGTGCTCTGCACGCTGGCGGGCTTCGCCTTCGCGCGCTTCCAGTTCGCGGGCCACGACATCGCCTTCGGGCTGGTCCTCGTCCAGCTGATGGTGATGCCCGAGGTGCTGATCGTGGAGAACTACCGCACGATGGCGAAGCTGGGGCTCGTCGATACCATCCTCGGCATAGGACTGCCGTACATGGCGAGCGCCTTCGGCATCTTCCTGCTGCGCCAGACCTTCAAGACGATCCCGCGAGAGCTCGAGGATGCGGCGCGCGTCGAGGGCTGCTCGATGCTGGGGGTCCTCTGGCGCGTGTACGTGCCGCTCGCGAGGCCGACCTACCTTGCCTACGCGCTGGTCTCGGTGAGCTACCACTGGAACAACTTCCTCTGGCCGCTGATCATCACCAACTCGGTGAACACGCGCCCGCTCACCGTGGGTCTTGCGATCTTCGGCGCGCCCGAGTCGGGCGTCGACTGGGCGGTGATCAGCGCCGGCACGCTCATGGCCGTATCACCGCTGCTCGTCGCCTTCCTGCTGTTCCAGCGCCAGTTCATGCAGTCGTTCATGCAGGCGGGGATCAAGTAGCGGCCGGGGATGGGGGTCCGTACTGCGCCGCCGCATCGATTTTGCTACACTCGCCCCGAACTTCCGGGACCCTACCTTTTCCGACCACCCGCCGCCGCCTGGCGCGCCCATGCTCCTCTCGTTTGTCATCATCTACTGGATCATCTCGGTTGCGATCGGCCTGTACGCGGCCAGGTGGGTGCGCGACTCCCGGGATTTCGCGGTCGCGGGCCGGCGGATGCCCATGTACATCGTGACGGCGACGGTGTTCGCCACCTGGTTCGGCTCCGAGACCGTGCTGGGCATTCCCGCCACGTTCATCAAGGACGGGTTCTCGGGCGTGATCGCCGACCCGTTCGGCTCGTCGCTGTGCCTCATCCTGGTGGGCCTGTTCTTCGCGCGGCCCCTGTACCGCATGAACCTCCTCACCATCGGGGACTACTACCGCAAGCGCTACAGCCGCACGGTCGAGATGCTCACGACGCTTTGCATCGTGGTCTCCTACCTCGGGTGGGTGGGCGCGCAGATCAAGGCGCTGGGGCTGGTCTTCAACGTGGTCTCCGAGGGCTACATCTCGCAACCGTCGGGAATGATCATCGGCGCGGCGACCGTGCTCGTGTACACGATGCTGGGCGGCATGATCTCGGTGGCGGTCACCGACTTCATCCAGATGATCATCATCGTGCTGGGGATGCTCTACATCGGGTGGGAGGTGAGCGGGCTCGCCGGCGGCGTGGGCGCGGTGGTTTCGCACGCGGCGGCGAGCGGCAAGTTCAACATCCTGCCGGCGCCCGAACTGAAGGACATCCTCTGGTTCCTGGCGGCCTGGATCACGATGATGCTGGGCTCGATCCCGCAGCAGGACGTGTTCCAGCGGGTGCAGTCGGCGCGCAACGAGGACATCGCCGCGCGCTCCTCGATCCTGGGCGGCGTCCTCTACTTCGGCTTCGCCTTCATCCCGATGTTCCTCGCCTATTCCGCGAGTCTCATCGACCCGAAGATGGTGGAGGCCAACCTCACGGGCGACCCCCAGCTCATCCTGCCGAGCCTGATTCTCTCGCCAGCCGTGCCGATCTTCGCTCAGATCATGTTCTTCGGCGCGCTGCTCTCGGCGATCAAGAGCTGCGCCTCGGCCACGCTCCTTGCCCCTTCCGTGAGCTTCAGCGAGAACATCCTGCGCCCGCTCCTGCCGCGCATCGGCGACCAGCGCTTCCTGCACATGATGCGCGTGGTGATCGTGGGATTCACGGTCGTGGTAACCGCCGTGGCGCTCAGCACCGACGCGAGCATCTACAAGATGGTCGAGAACGCCTACAAGGTGACGCTGGTGGGGGCTTTTGTCCCGCTCGTGTGTGGCCTCTACTGGAAGCGCGCCACCAACCTGGGCGCGAATCTCGCCATCATCTTCGGCTTCGTCACCTGGATCGGCTTCGAGACCTACGCCACCGACGGGTTGGTGCCTCCCCAGCTGGCCGGCCTGGTCGCGAGCTTCGGCGGCATGATCGTCGGCTCGCTTTCCATGCGCAGCCTGCAGCGCGACGTAGCGACCTAGCCCCGCAACCCCCGCCTGGCGGCATTTCGCGGCGCCTTTTCCGCATTTCGTCGCATTCCGCTTCACCCCCCCCTTCGCGCCCGCCTAATCTGGCGCCAAGTCGAAAGCGCCCGCCGGGCGCCGGGCCGTGAAGGAGGAATCACCATGAGCAAATTCGAAAAACTGGACCTGATGGGCGTCGCCTCGCTGGCCGCCGTTGCGGGCGCGCTGCTGATGGGCTGGATGGTCAACACTCACGAAGCCGCCGCGCTCCATGCCCGCAGCGCCGCCCCGGCAGCCGTCACTTACACCCATGATGGCCACATGAAGCTTACGGTGACCGCCGATCGCGGCGACGCGACCGCGCCGGAATACGCGAAGACACGCACCGCCTCTGTCCGGCCGTTCGGCGGCGCGTCGCTCAGCGTGTCGCGTCCGGCCGCCATTCGCCTGTAGACCGGCCGCCATGACTTCCATCGACCAGGTCGCCACGCCCCACGCGCTTACGGTGTCGACTCTCGTGACGGTGATCGTCGCCGGCTGGTTTGCGCTGACGTTCGCGTTCACCGTCGGAGGACTCCTGGTCGGTGCCTGATCCCGCCTTGCCGTTCGGACCCCCGCCCGGCTGCCGCCGGGTTTTTTTTGGGGGGACAGATCCGGAGAACCGTCCCCGATACCTGTCCCGGCGAATGCCGCGCCCATCATCCCTAGTCGCACCCCGAGGCCCCGCCGGCGCGCTTCGTCGCAGCCGGGTGGCGCCCGGAAGCCGTCCTGCGTAGCCTCGAGTACAGAAAGGCGATTCCATGAACAGAACCAACCACCCGATTCCCGTGTCTTCGACCCCGCGCCAGCCTGCGCAACGGCCAGCTTTGCCCCCGTTCGCCCCTCGCCCCGGCATTGCCGCCCGGTGGAAGCCGCGCGATCGCGTCAGCGTCGGCGGCAACTGATACGCTTGCGGCGACTTCCCACCACCGGCCGGCCGACGTGAACCGTTACGCGCACCTGTTCGAGGGGCTCACGCTCAAGCGCGTGCTGGTCGTGACCTTGCTGTGCGCCTGGGCGGCGGCGGCCACGGTGGGGTTCGTCATCAATCCCTATTTCGACCTGCTGGTGAGCGCGCTGTGCGTGGGCTACACGAGCATGGTGCTCTTCACCATCGCGACGAACCTGCGGCAGGCGGCCATACCGCGCTGGACGGCCCAGGGGACCGCCATCGTCGTCGGCTCCTTCCTCGGCACCGTGCTGACGGGCCTGGTGAAGGGGCGAGCCCTGTCGCTCATGTTCACCGAGGGCTTCTACCGGGTGCTCGTCACCATGGGGCTGGGCATCGGCTTCGGCGCCATGGCGGTGTCGGTTTACATCCTGCGCGAGCGGGAATCGCGCCACGCGGCGGAACTCGCCCGCGCCCAGGCCGAGCGCGCGCAGCTCGAAAAGAACGTCCTGCAGGCCCAGCTCGCCCTCATGCAGGCGCAGGTGGAGCCGCACTTCCTCTTCAACACGCTGGCCAACGTCCAGCACCTGGTCGAGACCGACCCCGCGTCGGCCTCGAGCATGCTGGAGAGCCTCATCCAGTACCTGCGCGCGGCGTTGCCGCACATGCGCGAGGACGCGACCACCATCGGGCGCGAGGCGGACATGGCCCGGGCCTTCCTCGACATCCACCGCATGCGCATGGGCTCGCGCCTGGATTACGTGCTGGACGTGCCCGAGGACCTGCGCTGCCGCCCGTTCCCTCCCATGATGGCGATCTCTTTGGTCGAAAACGCCATCAAGCACGGCGTCGACCCCTGCTGCGAGGCGGGCACCGTCACGATCAGGGCCTCCGAGGAGGGCGGCAGATTGCGCTTCTCGGTAGCCGACACGGGCGAAGGCATCTCGCCCAAGAGCGGCACTGGCGTGGGCTTGTCCAACATCCGCGAGCGGTTGAAGGCCCTGTACGGCACGGGCGCCCGCCTGGTGATCGAGGAGAACGTGCCGCGAGGGGTGGTGGCGACGATCGAGGTGGACCAGGCCGCCCTGGCGGGAGGCGCCGCCCCGGCGGCTTCCGCGCCCGCCTGCCGTGCGTGATACTGCCGATCCATGGGACAGCCCACAGCGGTCATCGCCGACCGGGGGCGCGCAAGCGCCGTCATCGCCGATGACGAACCGCTGCTGCGCGCGCAGCTTCGCGCGCGGCTGGGCAAGCTCTGGCCGGAACTGGCCATCGTCCACGAGATGGAGAACGGCCGCGACGTCGAGCAGGTGATCGCGCAGCACGCCCCACGCGTCTTCTTCCTCGACATCCACATGCCCGGCGTGAACGGCCTGGAGGCCGCGCGCGTGATCGGCAAGCGGGCGCATGTGGTGTTCGTCACCGCCTTCGACCAGCACGCGGTCGAGGCCTTCGAGCAGGGAGCCGTCGACTACGTCCTCAAGCCCTTCAACGAGGAACGTCTGGCCAGCACCGTGGAGCGGCTGCACGAACGGCTCTCGGGCGCCCCTGCGGGAATCGAAGACCTCGTCGAGAAGCTTGCCGCCCGCCTGGGCCCCCGCGGCGTCGAAACGCTCCGCTGGATCAAGGCGAGCGTGGGCCAGAGCGTGCGCTTGATCCCGGTGGAGGAAGTGCTTTTCTTCCAGTCGGACGACAAGTACACGCGCGTCGTGACCGCCGACTCGGAGGCCCTGATCCGCAAGCCCATCAAGGAGCTTCTCGGGGAGCTGGATGCGGAGAAGTTCTGGCAGGTCCACCGCGCCACCATCGTCAACGTGGACGCCATCGCCAGCGTGCGCCGCGGCCTCAAGGACCAGGCCGAGATCGCCCTCAAGGGGCGCCGGGAGACCCTCCTGGTCTCCCGCAACTTCACCCACCTTTTCAAGCAGATGTAGGCAAGGGTCTGTCCCTCGACTTGCCTGCCAGCCATCCCCGCCGCCTGCATTTCGCCCCCCGTTTCCTGCACTCCGGCGCTTATCCGTCGCCCGCCCGGCCCGCCGTCCGTACTCTGGTCCCATCGAGGCTCCCTGCGGGGGCCGGCCAGACCACAGGGAGCCGGATCATGTCATTCCTCCAGTCGCTCGGACCGTCGCTCGCGACGATGACCCTTTTCTTCGGCGTGCTGATGCTTTCGCTCTCCATCGCCGCCGCTTCCCTGCTCGAAGACTACTGACCGGCGGCGTCCTTCCGGGTATCTTCCGGGGGCGCCGCGAAAGCCACGTCCATGAAGCCCCTGTCCGACCTCATCAACCGCACGCCCTGGTGGGCACTCGTCCTCGGTGGCTTCGCCGTCATCGTGACGCTGGCGGTCTTCGCCACGCCCTTCCACCTCATCGACTACCGCAAGGAAGGCGCAACGCCCGAGGAGAACCGGGCCATCAAGCGCGAGATCGACAATACCTTTGCGGAAGGGGCGCTTGACGTCGCGAGGAACGCGATCCTCGCCATGCGCGGGGCGACGTCCGACCCGATGCGCCGCGAGGAACTCGACCGCACGCTAGAGGAGCTGGATACCGCCCGGTCGGGACTGCGGGATGCCGGCAACGAGGTCCGGAAAGCCAGGCGCGAGGCCGCGGATACCGCGCGAGAGGCGGCCCGCGAGGCGGTCTCGGCGGTCGAAGAGGCCCGGCGCAGCGCCAATGAGGCGCTCAAGGAAGCCGGGGTCGAGAACGACAAGGTGAAGCAGGCCCTGGACCAGTCCCTCAAGTCGGCCCGGGAGGCCGAGGAGGAAGCGAACAAGGTGCTGGCCAAGGACGCCGGGGACGTCCCGGCGCGCAAGCGCATCGTGATCGGCATGGGCCTGGGCAAGGACAAGCCGCTGCTCGATATCGACATCTCGAAAGCCGCGCCCGGCGAAAAGCGGCGCGTCGAGATCGAGGCGACGGGCGACTCCGGCAAGGCAATCGGCGGCTCCGTCGTGATCGACCTCGATGACGAAGCCAAGGGCTCGCCGCCCAAGCCGCCTGCGCCTGCGGCCGTTGCATTGCCGCCGCTGCCTCCCGAGATGCGCGCGCAGATCCGCGAGCACGTGAGCGGCGACCTGAAGAAGATCGGCGTCGGTGCGGGCCTGGTGCTCCTCTTCATCCCGATCTTCATCCTCACGATCATCGCCAAGTTCTTCATCGACCGCTCGCGCGCAGCCCAGCGCATGGCCGAACTCAGGCGCAAGGAGGCCGAGTACCACCTCATGAGCCGGCAGGTGACGGAGGCGAAGCTGCAGGCCCTGCAGGCGCAGGTGGAGCCGCACTTCCTCTACAACACGCTCGCCAACGTGCAGGCCCTCACCGAGGTCGATCCCCCGAAGGCCAACGCGATGGTGGGCCACCTCATCCAGTATCTGAGGAACGCGCTGCCCAAGATGCGCGAGTCGATCTCCACCGTGGGTCAGGAGGTCGAGCTGGTGCGCGCCTATCTCAGCATCCTGCAGATGCGCATGGGCAAGCGGCTCTCCTTCGAGATCTCGATCCCGGAGAGCCTCGTCGCGACGCCCTTTCCGCCGCTCATGCTGCCCTCCCTCGTCGAGAACGCCATCAAGCACGGCCTCGAGCCGCAGCGCGAGGGCGGGTCCGTCCTCATCTCGGCACAGGCTCAGGATGGACGCCTCAGGCTCATGGTGTCCGACACCGGCCGCGGGTTCGGCGACTCGGTGGGTGCCGGCGTGGGCCTCGCCAATATCCGCGAGCGCCTGGTGGCCCTCTACGGCGAGCGCGCGAAGCTCACACTGGAATCGAACTCCCCCAACGGCGTCATCGCGACGATCGAGGTGCCGCTCGACGGGTTGCGCATCGCCTCGGCACCCGGAGCGGGCACGTCTTCCGCGGATTCGACGCGGGGCCAGGCGGCCGCATCGAAGACCGCGGCCGGCAAGGTGATGTCCGCGGTGGGCACCGCCGAGCGCACCTGGCGCAAGACGCTTTCGTTCGCGTTCGTGGCGATGGTCGTGGTGGCCGCCGTCGTCTCGGGTCTCGGCATTTTCGGCGTACTGACGGGTCTCGTCCCGGTGCAGGTGGGCTCGGAAACCCTTTCCGGCTCGGGCGGGGCCGTGCTCGGTGCCGCGGGCATCGCGATCGCCTTCGCGGCCGTGGTGCTGGTGCTGGCTTTCGTGGCCGCGATCATCTACGGCCTGGGGTGGCTCTTCCTGGGACTCGCGATCTTCATCCCGCTGGTGGTCCTGATCGCCACGCTTCCGGCGACCGCGCCGTTCATCCTCCTGGGCCTTTTCTTCTGGTGGGTGTTCCACCGGAAGAAGAGCGGCCCGGCCGTCGAGGCGTCCGCGCCGAAGATCGAGCCCGCGATGACGGCGGCGCCGACCCAGGGCACGCAGCCCGGAGCGATTCCGCCCGCCGTATAGAATGCCTGCATCGGCCCGGGGCGATCCGGGCCGACGATGCGGGGTCGTGGCGATCGAAGCGCGGCCGGGCCGCGACCTCCACGACCGCGAAAGACCTCCATGCCGTTTGCCATTCCGCGCACCCTGTTCGAACCCGAGCACGAACAGTTCCGCGATGCGCTTCGCCGCTTCATCGAAGCCGAAGTCCTGCCGCATCGCGAGCGCTTCGAGGCGCAGGGTTTCATCGACCGCGAGGTCTGGCTGAAGGGGGGCGCTGCCGGGTTCCTTTGCCCGACGATGCCGGAGGAATACGGGGGGGCCGCCGCCGACCGGCGGTTCAGCGTCGTGCTGTTCGAGGAGACGGCGCGCCTGGGGGCGGTGAGCCTCCTTGGCTGGTCGCTGCATTCGGACATCGTGGCGCCCTACCTTCTCCACTACGCCTCCGAGGACCTCAAGCGTGCCTGGCTGCCGGGAATGGCCGCGGGAGAGGTGATCGGCGCCATCGCGATGACGGAACCGGACGCGGGCTCCGACCTGCAGGCCATCAGGGCGAGCGCTGTGCGCGAGGGCGACCACTACCGGCTCAACGGTGCCAAGACTTTCATCACGAACGGCTGGCATTGCGACCTCGTGATCGTCGCGGCGAAGACGGACGCCTCGAAGGGCGCGAGCGGCACGACTCTCTTCGTGGTCGATGATTCGATGCCCGGTTTCACCAAGGGGCGCCGCCTGGAGAAGATCGGACTGAAGGCGCAGGACACCGGCGAGCTCTTCTTTCACGACGTCCTGGTGCCTGCCGCGAACCGTCTCGGCGAGGAGGGGCGGGGTTTCGCCTACCTCATGCAGGAGCTGCCCTGGGAGCGCCTGCAGATCGCGATCACCGCGGTCGCGCTGGCGGAAGGAGCGCTCGACTGGACCCTCGACTATTGTCGCGACCGCAGGGCGTTCGGAAGGTCGATCCTCGAATTCCAGAACACGCGTTTCACGCTCGCCGAGGTGAAGACGGAACTGCAAGTCGCCCGCGTGTTCGTCGACCGGTGCATCGAGCTCGTGGTGGCGGGCCGGCTGGACGCGGCCACCGCCTCGATGGCCAAGTACTGGTGCACCGACCTGCAATGCAAGGTGATCGATGCCTGCCTGCAGCTGCACGGCGGCAACGGCTTCATGTGGGAATATCCGATCGCGCGGGCCTGGGCCGACGCGCGGGCGTCGCGCATCTACGGCGGCACGAACGAGATCATGAAGGAACTCATTTCCCGCTCGCTCTGAGCGGCGAAGGGACCCCCGATGAGCAACCCCACCGCCATCATTGCCGAAGACGAGCCGATCCTTCGCCAGCAGCTCGAGGCCAAGCTGAAGAAACTGTGGCCGGAGCTGGAGGTCATCGCGTCGGTGGAAGACGGCGCCTCGGCCCTGGAGGCCCTCGAGAGCCGTGTGCCCGACCTCATGTTCCTGGACATCCAGATGCCGGAGCTCACGGGCGTGGAGGTGGCGCGGCACGTGGGCAACCGCGCGCACGTGGTATTCGTCACCGCCTACGACCAGTACGCGATCCAGGCCTTCGAGGCGGGGGCCGTCGATTACATCCTCAAGCCCTGTACCGACGAGCGGCTTTCGGTTTCCGTGGATCGCCTCAAGCAGAAGCTGGCGAGCCCGCCGCCGGACCTGGCCGCCATCGTCTCGCGGCTCGCGGCGCAACTTCGGGGCGGCGCGGCCGGGGAAAAGCTGCAGTGGATCAAGGCGAGCTTCGGGCAGAACCTGCGGCTGATTCCCGTCGCCGAAGTCCTCTTCTTCCAGTCCGACGAGAAGTACACGCGCGTGGTGACGGCGGACGCCGAGGCGCTCATCAAGACCCCCATCCGCGAGCTTCTCGACGGCCTGGATCCCGAGGCGTTCTGGCAGATCCACCGCTCGGCAATCGTGAACGTGAACGCGATCGCCGGCGTCACGCGCGACTTCCGCGGGCAGGCGCACGTGAAGGTCAAGGGCAAGGACGAGACCCTGACGGTCTCGCGCATCTACTCGCACCGCTTCAAGCAGATGTGACTTCGGGGAGGTGTTCGCGAACACATCCCCGGATTCTCCGGGCGGGGACGCGGGATCGCGAGCGGTGTCCGGCGCGATGGTAAAGTGCCGGCTCCGAGCGACCGGCAACGAGGCCGGTTCCTGATCCCTGGGGAGGGGAAATGACGTGCACATCGACAGGCGCCCGGCAGGCGCCGAGAGGGTCCGTTTCGCTGCCGCTGGCCGTCCTTGTGCTGCTGCTCGCGTTCTTTTCGGCAGGTGCCACCGCGCAGACCATCACCTCGTCCACCTATGACGCCTCGACAGCCACGCTGACCGTGACGGGTTCGGGCATGACCGGGGGCGACACCATCGATGTATCCAAGCTGTCGCTGACCGGGCAGGGCGGCTCCTACACCCTGACCAGCGCCAACGTCACTGCCGCCAGCGCGACTTCATTCACCGTCACCCTCAATGCCGCTGACAAGCTCAACATCAACGGCATCCTGAACAAGAACGGCACGTCGGCGGTTGATGCAACCACCTTCAGCCTGGCGGCAGCGGCGAACTGGGACCTCACCGCCGGGGCGGCGGCCGATCTGATCGGCAACGGCATCACCGTTTCCAGCGTCTCCGCGCCGACCGTCACCAGCGCCACGTACGACGCGAGTACCCACGTTCTCGTCGTGACCGGCACCGGTCTGGTCAAGTCCGTTGGCGCCACCAACGACATCACGGTCAGCAAACTGACTTTCACCGGCGAAGGCGGCGGTACCAATACCCTGTCCACCACGTCCAACGTCGAAGTCACCAGCGCCACCAGCTTCAGCGTCACGCTGGCGGGCGCCGATATCGCCGGCGTCAATGCGCTGCTCAACAAGAACGGCACCTCCTCGACCGGCGCGACGACCTACAACCTCGCCGCCGCGGACGACTGGAACACGGTCATCACCGGCGGCAACATCGCCGACTTCGGCGGCAACGGCATCACCGTCTCGAACGCATCACCGGTTGTGACCAGCGCCACCTACGATGCCAGCACCGGGAGCCTGGTTGTTACCGGTGCCAACATGGTTACCGGCGACACCATCGATGTATCCAAGCTGTCGCTGACCGGGCAGGGCGGCTCCTACACCCTGACCAGCGCCAACGTCACTGCCGCCAGCGCGACTTCATTCACCGTCACCCTCAATGCCGCTGACAAGCTCGACATCAACGGCATCCTGAACAAGAACGGCACGTCGGCGGTTGATACAACCACCTACAACCTGGCGGCGGCGGCATCCTGGGATGCGACCCGCAGCACCAGCGCCGATCTGACGGGCAATGCCGTTACGGCATCCAATGTCTCCGCGCCGACCGTCACCAGCGCCACGTACGACGCGAGTACCCACGTTCTCGTCGTGACCTGCACCGGTCTGGTCAAGTCCGTTGGCGCCACCAACGACATCACGGTCAGCAAACTGACCTTCACCGGCGAAGGCGGCGGTACCTATACCCTGTCCACCACGTCCAACGTCGAAGTCACCAGCGCCACCAGCTTCAGCGTCACGCTGGCGGGCGCCGATATCGCCGGCGTCAATGCGCTGCTCAACAAGAACGGCACCTCCTCGACCGGTGCGACGACCTACAACCTTGCCGCCGCGGACGACTGGAACACGATCATCACCGGCGGTGACATCGCCGACTTCGGCGGCAACGGCATCACCGTCTCGAACGTCGCGGTGCCGGCGATCACCAGTGCTACCTACAACGCCAGCACGGGCGTGCTCGTGGTGGCCGGTACCGGCCTCCTGTCGCTGAGCGGCGCGGCCAACGACATCGACGTCAGCAAGCTGACCCTGACGGGCGAGGGTGGTACGACCTACACCCTGACCTCCTCGGGCGTGGAGATCACTTCCGGTACCGGCTTCTCGGTGACGCTGAACGCCACCGACCGGGCGGCGGTGAACCAGATCCTGAACAAGAACGGCACCTTTTCGACCAACGCCACGCTCTATAACCTGGCCGCCGCCGAAGACTGGGCGGCGGGGGCCGATACCGCGGTGGTCGTGGCCGATCTCGCTGGCAACGGCATAACTGTCTCCAACGTGGCCGTGCCCACGATCACCAGCGCCACCTACGACGTGAGTACCGGCGCGCTCGTCGTGACCGGCACCGGCTTCCTCAGCCGTAGCGGCGCCGCGAACGACATCGTGGCCAACAAGTTCACCATCACCGGCCAGGGCGGCGCGACCTACGCGCTTACCGATACGGCGAACGTGGAGATCGCCTCCGGTACCGCCTTCACGTTGACCCTGTCGGCCACCGACAAGGCGGCGGCAGCCCTGCTGCTCAACAAGAACGGGACGAGTTCCGTGGGCGGCACCACCTACAACCTGGCCGCCGCCGAGGACTGGGCGGCAGGTGCCGATCCCGCAGTGGTCGTGGCCGATCTCACCGGCAACGGCATCAATGTAGGCAGCCTCACGGCGCCCGGCGCACCGACGATCGGCACGGCCACGGCTGGCAATGCGCAGGCGAGCGTGTCATTCACTCCCCCGGCCAGCGACGGAGGCTCGCCCATCACCGGCTACACCGTGACCTGCAATCCGGGCGCCGTCACGGGCGCGGGTGCGAGCTCCCCGATCACCGTGACGGGGCTCGTGAACGGCACGGCCTACGCGTGTTCGGTGACAGCCACCAATGCATTCGGCACGGGGATCCCTTCCGCTCCGGTGAGCGTGACGCCGGTACAGAACACCTATACGGCACCTTCGGCCACCGGAACGGGTTCGGTCACGGCGAGCTTCACCGGCGGCGGCGCAGGCTGCACGTACACGACGGCGCAATACATTCCGCTCACCGGCAACGCGGCGAGCCCGCCCGCCGGCAGCGCGCCGGTCGGCGTGGCCTTTCAGCACGGACTGTTCGACTTCACCACCGGCGGCTGCACGGCCGGAAGCACCATCACGGTGACAATCACCTGGCCCGCAGCACTGCCTGCCGGCACGCAATACTGGAAATACGGTCCCACGCCGACCGACGCCGCGCCGCACTGGTACGTCCTGCCTGCGACCATCGCCGGAAGCGTGACGACGTTCACCATCACTGACGGCGGCCTGGGCGACGACGACCTCGCAGCCAACGGCACCATCGTCGACCAGGGCGGGCCCGGAAGCTCGGGTGCGGCGAGCGCGGTGCCGACGCTCGGCCAATGGGCGATGATCGCCCTCATGCTGATCCTGGGGCTGATCGGGATGCGCAGGGCCCGTGCTGCTGCGTAGCGAAAGCCGGTTCCGGCCGCCGGGCTGACGTTACAATGTTGCCTCGCGGACAACCGAGGCATTCGATGATCTACAGTCTTTCGGATCGCACGCCGATCCTCGAAGGCGATAACTTCGTCGCCCCCAATGCCGCCGTCATCGGCTCGGTGCTCATGAAGAAGGGCGCCAACGTGTGGTGGGGCGTGACCATCCGCGGGGACAACGACCTCGTCACCCTCGGCGAGAACGTGAACGTGCAGGACGGCTCGGTGATCCACACGGATCTCGGCATTCCCGTCGTGCTCGAGAAGAACGTGAGCATCGGCCACATGGTCATGCTGCACGGCTGCACGATAGGGGAAAATTCCCTGATCGGCATCGGCGCCATCATCCTCAACCGTGCCGTCATCGGGAAGAACTGCCTCATCGGCGCCGGCGCGCTCGTGCCGGAGGGCAAGCACATCCCGGACGGCTCGCTCGTCCTGGGCATGCCCGGCAAGGTCGTGCGCCACCTCACGGCCGAGGACATCGCCAACAACACCTGGATCGCCGAGCATTATGTCGAGCGCTCGAGCGCCTACCGCAAGGGTTTGAAGCCTGTCGGCTAGCGCCGCCCGCCATCGCGGGGCGCTTGCGGTCTGGGCGCTGCTCGTCGCCTACGCGAGCCTCTACCCGTTCTACCCGCTGCGCATGCCGGGGCCGGACGCGCTGGCGATATTCCTTTGGCCTAACGTGCTGCTGGAATTCGACGTGGGGCTCAACGTCGCCGCCTATGTGCCGCTGGGGGCGCTTGCGTTCCTGATCCTGCGCTCGTCGAATGCGCCCTGGGCCGCGCGCGCGAAGGCGGTCGCCTGGTGCGCGGGGTTGAGCCTCGCGATGGAGGCGCTGCAGCTCTTCGTGCCCAACCGCGTGGCCTCGGTCTTCGACGTTGCCGCGAATGCCGCGGGCGCGTTCGCGGGAACGCTGGTCTTCGCCGAGCCGCTGAACTCGCTCGCCATGCGTCCGCTGGCACAGGCAAGGGAGCGCGTCGTGGCCTCCGGTGGCTGGGGCGATGCGGGCCTCGTGCTGGTGGTGCTCTGGCTGCTTGCGCAGTTGAATCCCGCGCTGCCTTTCTTCGAGGCCGGCAACATCGGTGGCGAAACCGGATCGTCCCCGGGAGAGTTCCTGGTGACGGCAGGGTCGGTCGCTCTTTCCGTGGCGGGATTCGGCTTCTTCGTCTCGGTCGTCCTCAAGGGGTCCGGCGGAGCGCTTCGCTGGACGCTCCTGCTCCTCACCATGGCGCTGTGGTGCAAGTTCGCCATGGCCTCGATGATGCTCAAGCCCCACCTGAGCGCGGGCTGGGTGACGGAGGGCCGCGTCGCGGGCCTCGCCGCCGGACTCCTCGCTTTCCTGCCGCTGCGCAGGGTGGGCAGGACATCGCGCATCTATCTCGCCATCGTCCTCACGCTGTCCGGCGCGCTATTCGCGAAGATCTTCGGAGCCTACAGCGAGCTGGGCGATTTCATCCGGCTCTTCAACTGGCCCTACGGGCAGCTCACGACCTTCGCGACGCTGACGCGCTACCTCCACGAGGCGTGGCCGGTGCTGGCGCTGGCCTGGCTCATCGCGCTATTCGTCTGGCGGCGAGACGAGCCGATACAATGACCGCTGCGAACAGGATGGCATCCATGGGCTACTACAAGCATCACGTGTTCTTCTGCCAGAACAAGCGCGAGGCGCCCGAGGCGTGCTGTGCCAACCACGACGCGTCGGCCATGCGCGATTACTGCAAGGGGCGCGTGAAGTCGCTGGGCCTCGCGGGCGAGGGCAAGGTGCGCGTGAACCAGGCCGGGTGCCTCGATCGCTGCGAGGAAGGCCCGGTGCTCGTGGTCTATCCCGAGGGCACCTGGTACACCTACGTGGACAAGGCGGACATCGACGAGATCATCGACGAGCACCTCGTGAACGGCCGCGTGGTGGAGAGGCTGAAGATTTGAGCGGGGCCGAGTCGCGCAGCGCCACGATCGAGGGTGCGGCCGGGGTCATCGAGATCGCGTATGCCATTCCCGCGGATCCGGTCGCGATCGCCGTTGTCGCGCATCCGCACCCGCTGTTCGGGGGCGCCATGGAGAACAAGGTCGTGACGACCCTGGCCAGGGCGTTCACGGACGCGGGGGCGGCGACCTTCCGGTTCAATTTCCGCGGCGTGGGCTCCAGCGAAGGGCGGCACGACGAGGGGCGCGGCGAGACGGACGATTTCCTCGAGGTGGCGGCGCACGCGGCACGCGCGGTCGGGGAGCTCCCGCTGTGGATGTCCGGCTTCTCCTTCGGGGGCGGGGTCGCGCTGCGCGCGAGCGGGCGCGCGGAGTTCTCGCGCCTCGTGCTGGTGGCGCCGGCGTTACGCCGCATGACGGGCCACGGGCTGGGCGAGCCGCCGGACCCGAAGGACGCGAACCTTGGTGCGCCGGGTCGCCACACGTCGGTCAACACGATCGTCGTGCACGGCGACAAGGACGAAACGACCCTGCTGGCCGATTCCCTGGCCTGGGGGGCGGTGCGAGACGTCCCGGTGCTCGTGGTCCCCGGCGCCGACCATTTCTTCCACCGCAAGCTGCACGTCATCCGCGATACGGTGGGCCGCCTGGTGCGGTAAAAAAGGGGACAGACCCCCTTTCCGGAAAAGAGGTCTGTCCCCCTTTTCATGCCCGGACGGCGCGCCTGGCGGGTGGCGAGACGAAGAGCACCTTGGCGAGCGCCTTGCGGTTCTTCACCACGTCCTCGAGGGTGTGCTTGCGTAGCTGCGCGTAGAAGGCGTCCACGGCGTCCGACAGCGCGACCTTGAGCCTGCAGTCGGCGGTGATGGCACAGGCGTTGGATTTGGCGTCGAAGCATTCGGCGGGGATGTCGCCGCCTTCGGTCAGTTTCACCACGTCGCCCACGTTGATTGTCGAGGGCGCCCGGGCCAGCGTGAGCCCGCCCCCGCGGCCGCGGGTGTTGTGCAGGTAGCCTTCCTTGCCCAGGAAATGCACGACCTTCGTGAGGTGGTGCCCGGAAATGTCGAAGGCCGCCGCGATTTCGGCGATGGTGGTGCGCCCCTTGGGGTGCGCCGCCACGTACATGAGCACGCGCAGGCTGTAGTCGGCGAAGGTGGTGAGCCGCATAACCCGCATCCTACATCCAGCTTAACGCGCGCGCACGCGGCCCGCCGGGGACCGCTACCGGTACTTGATGGTGCAACCGTAGGGCGCGTTGGAGGCGTTGCTGACCGGCTTGCCGGCCTTCATCTCGTCGAGGGCGGCCGCGACGTGGTTCCTGGCCGTCTTCACGTCGGCCACGTCGGTGGAGCGCTTGTCGTCGATGGCGCCGTTGTAAGCCACCTTGCCGCTGGGGTCGATGACGTACATGTGCGGTGTCACCTTGGCGCCGTAGGCAAGTCCGACAGTGCCGGGTTCATCCATCACGAAGCGCGTCGGCGCCGCGCCGAAATCCGCCAGCGCCTTGGTGAGCGCCGCGGGCGCCATGTAGTCCTGGTGCCCGGCGTTGGTGGAATTCACGGTGAGCCAGACCACTTCGCCACCATACTTTTTCTGCAGGGCCTGCATGTTGCCGCTCCTGTAGTGCTTCTGCACGAAGGGGCAGCCGAAGTTGTGCCATTCGAGCACCACCGTCTTGCCCTTGTAGTCGGCGAGGCTCACGGGCTTGCCGGAGAGGTCGGTGGCGGTGAACGCGGGCGCGGGCTGGCCGACGACGGCGGCGGCGAATGCGCTTGCCGCGAACGCGGCCGTCAGGGTGAATGCCACCGTCGTGAACGCAGCGGTGATGCGCTCCCCTCTGCCTCGGGAGACAGGCTGGGGGTGAGGAAAAGCTCTCTTCATGGCGGGCTCCAGTGTCAGCGTATGGTGTCGTTCGCCGCCGTCCTTGCGGCCGGCAGCTTCGAAAGTTCCTCGACAACGAGCGAGGCGGTGAGCACTTCGGGCAGCAGCTTCGGCTGCGCCTGCCCCGGCGCGTAAAGCGCGTAGACGGGAAGCGCGTTGCGCCCCAGCTGCGCGAGCGCCGCGGTGATGCGCGGATCGTGGTTGGTCCAGTCGGCCTTGAGGGGCACGACACCGCGGTCGGCGAGAGCTCTCACGACCTCCTCCCGGTTGAGCGCGACCCGCTTGTTGACCTGGCAGGTGACGCACCACGCGGCGGTGAAGTCCACGAACACGGGCGTGCCCGCCGCGCGAAGCTCGGCGAGCCTCTCCGGCGACCAGGGCTGCCAGGCGATTTCGCCGGACTTCGCGTTCGCCGCGCGCGCCTCGTTGGGCGCGGCGGTGGGGCCGGGCCAGGCCAGCCACAATCCGGCCGCGGCAAAAAGCGCGGCGAAGACGAAGCGCGCGAGGCTTTCCGAGCGCGCCCAGCGCCCGTAGATCCACGCGCCGATGGCGAGCACCAGCAGCCCGCCCAGCAGCGAGAGCACCGCGTCGTTGCCGACCTGCGCGCCCAGCACCCACGCGAGCCAGATCACGGTGGCGAAGAGCGGGAAGGCCATCACCTGCTTGAAGGTTTCCATCCACGGGCCCGGCTTCGGAAGCTTCCGGAGCGCGGCGGGGAAGAACGAGAGCGCGAGCACGGGAACGGCCATGCCCACGCCCAGCATCGCGAATACAGCGAGCGATATCGAGGCCGGCTGCGCGAGCGTGAACCCGACCGCCGCGCCCATGAAGGGCGCCGTGCAGGGGGTCGCCACCAAGGTGGCCAGCACGCCTGCGAGGAAGGCATCGGCATAGCGCCCCTTGGCGGAAACGTTGGACGTCATCGACTGCGCGAACCCGCCCCACTCGAAGACACCGAAGAGGTTGAGCGCCATGAGGAAGAAGAGGGCGGCCAGCAGCGTCACGAACGCGGGCGATTGCAGCTGGAAGCCCCAGCCCAGCTCCGTGCCGCCCGCGCGAAGCGCCAGGAGCAGACCCGCGAGCGCGAGGAAGGAAACGAGGACGCCTGCGGAAAAGACCGCGCCCTGCATCCAGAGCGCGCGCGCATCGCCGTGCGCGTGGCGCACGAACCCCATCACCTTGATGCCGAGCACCGGGAAGACGCACGGCATGAGGTTCAGCAGCAGGCCGCCCGCGAGCGCGAACACGAGCGCGAGCGCGAGGCTGGACCCGGCCTCGTTGCCTGCGGGCGCGATGGGCGCCTGCACGGGCGCGAGCGCGGCGACCACAGGCCCGGTGATCTCCACCGACCTGCGGTTCGCGGCACCCGGCCAGGCGCTGCCGGCCACGAGCACGCCTGCGAGATCCTTCACGTCCTGCGCCACGGGCTCGACCAGCTGCATCTCGAGCCGGAATCCGCCGCCGTCGCGCGTGAGGACCTGCGGCGCAGGGTGGTCGATGAAATTCTCGCGGTAGGGGAAGAACGCGACCGACGCCGGGGCAAGCGTGCCGGCAGGCGGCATGTAGCGCAGCGTGAGCCTGTTGCCGGCAATCGCAGATTCGGCCGTCCATCCGGTAAGCGTGGCGGGCAGCTTCGCGCGCGCCTTCGCGAAGAGTGCGGCCTGGGCGCCGTCGGGCGGCGGATCGCCCTCCGCGACCGCAAAGGCGAGCGTGAGCGTGGCCTTCTCGGGAATGCAGATGTCCTTGCACACCAGCCAGCTCGCGTTCGCGGTGATCGTGACCGGGCCGGGCCGGGCATCTGCGGGTGGAGTGAGTTCGGACAGGAGGATGGCTTCGTCGGAATAGCCGTAATTCAACATGGGGCCGACGCGCTGGCCCTCGGGGTGCGGCCAGGCGATGGGGCCCGCGGTCCAGCCCTCGGGAAGCCGCCACTGGATTTTCGTGGGCAGGCCCGAGTCCCCCGGGTTCTTCCAGTAGGTGTGCCAGTGCTCGTCCATGTGCAGCCGCAGGCCCACGGTGGCGGGCTTGCCCGGGGAGGCGGCCGTGCGCTCCGCGATGAGCTCGGCTTCCACGTGCTCGGTGCGCACCGGCACCGCGTGCGCCGCGATCGCGAAGGCGCCTGCAAGGACGAGGGCTGCGGCGAGGAGGATCCGGTGGCGGGGGAGGGGGTGGGTCATCACGTACAATCGGGGGAAGCCAACGCATAGAGCGGCAATCGGGGGCGAAGTTCCTCCCCGGCCGGCCAACCATGCCCTGCGTCAGATTTCATCGTTTCGCGTCCCTAGCGACCAGGATTCCGCGCCTATTCTACTTGCCGCGGGCCTACACCCTGCCGCCGCGTGCCCGCCGGACCGCGTATCCCTCCTGAGGCATCCATGGCCACGCTGACCCGCAGGAAAGCCGCGGCGCCCGAGCCCGAGTCCACCGCCGAGGTGACGCGCAAGGAACCCGACGACGTCCTGTTCTTCGCCACCTGTCCGCGCGGCCTCGCGGGCGCGCTGGCCGAGGAGCTGGCCGGGCTGGGCGCGACGCAAATCAAGGCGGGCGAGGCGGGAGTCGATTTCGAAGGGCCCTTCGCGCTCGCCTACAAGGCGAATCTGGAATCGCGGCTGGCCACGCGCATCCTCGCCCGCGTCGCGCGCTTCGATTACCGAAACGAGACGGACATCTACGAGGGCGCCAGGCAGGTGCGCTGGCACGCGCACTTCGGCCTCGAGAGAACGTTCAAGGTCGACACGAACGCGGTCAAGGCGCCGGTGAAGAGCATCGACTTCGTCACGCTCAAGGTGAAGGACGCGATCGCCGACGTCTTTCGCGACGCTTTCGGCAAGCGCCCCGACGTGTCCTCGCGCGAGCCCGAGGTGCGCGTGCACGTATTCCTCGACGCGAAGTGGTGCACGCTCTACCTGGACACCAGCGGCGAGCCGCTCTTCAAGCGCGGGCGGCGCGACCGGGCCGGGGAGGCGCCCCTCAAGAAGAACCTGGCGGCGGGGCTGCTCCGGCTCTCGGGGTGGACCCCGGAACAGCCGCTGCTCGATCCCATGTGCGGCGCCGGAACCATCCTCGTTGAAGCTGCTGAAATGGCGCTGGGGCTGGCGCCCGGCCGCGATCGCCCGTTCGGGTTCGAAAAGCTCACGCGCTTCGACGCGGCTGCCTGGGAGGCAATCAAGGCCGAGAGCGCGGAGCGCGCGCAACCGGCGGCGCCGCGCGAGATCCACGGCTCCGACCTCTACGGCAGCACGCTCGACCTGGCGCGTGCCAACCTGCGCGACATGAATCTCGAGGGCGTCGTGTCGCTCAAGCAGGCGAACCTCCTCGAGCTTTCCGCGCCCGCGCCATCGGGGCTCCTCGTCACCAATCCGCCCTACGGCGTGCGCATCGGCGAGAAGGAGGAGCTCGCGAAGTTCTACCCGGAGCTCGGCCACCTGCTGAAGCAGAAGTTCGCCGGCTGGACCGCCTACATCTTCTCCGGCGACCCGGACCTTCCGAAGCTGATCCGCCTTGCCGCCACGAAGCGCACCGTGCTCTACAACGGCGCCATCGAGTGCCGGCTCTACGAATACCGCATGGTCGCCGGCGGCAACCGACCCTGACCGCGCTGCTCCTGATCAAGCTGGCGCTGGTCCCGTTCGCGGTGTGGCTCGCGAGCCTTGCCGCGCGGCGCTGGGGGCACGCGGTCTCCGGCTATCTCGGAGGCTTTCCCATGATCGGCGGCCCGATCACGCTCTATCTCGCCGTCGATTACGGGGCGGATTTCGCCGCACGCTCGGCCCTCGTGACGATGGCGGCGGTCGCGGGACAGGCGGGGCACATGGTCGCGTTTTCCGCGGCCGGCCGCGCGGCGGGGGCGCTGGCAGGGCTCGCAGCCGGCTGGACCGCCTACGCAGTGCTTTCGGTTGGCGTGGGCTCGCTTCCGCTTGTACCGGCATCCGCGCTGGCACTGGCGATCGCGGGCCTTCTGCTCGCCGCGCGGATCCTGCCGCAGCCGCGAGACATTGCAACGCGGCCCGTGATTCCACCCGTGGAAATGTGGCTGCGGCTCGCCGCGGCACTGGCGCTGGCAGCCCTCATCCTTTTCGGCGCGGCCACGCTCGGGCCGACGGTGAGCGGCATCCTCCTGTCGCTTCCCATCACCGGCTCGATCATGCCGCCCTTCACACTGAAGCTCTACGGGCCCGATGCGCTCGCGCGGCTGCAACGCGGATTCATCACAGGCCTCACCGGATTCACCGCATTCTTCTTCGTGGTGAGTGTGGCGGTGGTGCCTTTGGGTGTCGTGGGGGCGTTCACGCTCGCCACGGCCGCAGCACTCGCCACGGTCGGGGCATTTTCGCGGTCGAGCAGGTCGCGCGCGTGAAACGCGCGCGTTGCTGATCTGCCTCAACACCTTCGGGGGAGTCTGGGGCTAGCGTGAATCGTCATGAACGGTCCCATCATGCCGCTGCACGGAATGAGACGGCGCGCGGTCCTGCCGCAGCCCATTCGCTCCATGGTGAGGAAGCTTCCTCGCGTGCCTTCCTCGGCCGTCGTGGCGGCGGTGCTCAACCTCATGATCCGCAGGCGTCTCCCGATCACGGTATTCGAGCACCTCGGCGACCGGCCGTTCTCGATCGAGGTACGCGACCTGGATCTGGTGATGGCCTTTCGCTATGTCGGCCGCCGGTTCGTGCCCGTGCCCTCGTCCGGGCAGGCGGCGCTGCGCTTCCGGGTGAATGCCTCCGACTTCACCACCCTCGCCGCACCCGGGGACGCGCCTGACGCCCTCTTCCTGCACGATCTCGTGGTGGTGGGCGACCCCGATATCGCGCAGGAGGTGCACCATGCACTGGAAGGCATCGACGTGGTCCGCACCCGCCGGATCCTGCGGCGCGCCCTGCGGCGGGTCGAGCGGGAGTGCGCCCCGGGATGAGCCGCGGCCCCTTTCTTCGATTTCCCTGATCTGTCTCAAGGAAATCGCGGGTGCGCGGACTAGCCTGTCCCGTCCCGTGATTGTCCGTCCCGAAAGCCCGAGGTGACCGTGGCCCAGGTGGTTCCCTTCCCCGCGCGACCCGCAGCCCGCATGAGGCTCGTGTGCCCCGCCGGCACGCCGCCCGCGCTGCGGATCGCCGTCGACAATGGCGCCGATGACGTTTACCTCGGCTTCCGGGACGAGACGAACGCGCGCAACTTCGCGGGCCTCAACTTCGACGACAAGGCGATACGGGAAGGCCTCGACTACGCGCATCGCAAGGGCGCGCAGGTGCTCGTCGCGCTCAACACCTTTCCGCAGCCCTCTACCTGGCGCAAGTGGCAGACCGCGGTGGATCGCGCGGCGGACCTCGGCGTGGACGCGATCATCGTCGCCGACGCGGGGCTGCTTGCCTACGCCGCGAAGAGGCATCCGCTGCTTCGCCTGCACCTGTCCGTGCAGGGCTCGGCCACCAGCCACGAGGCGATCAACTTCTACCACGAGAAATTCGGCATCAAGCGCGCCGTGCTGCCGCGCGTGCTTTCCGTGGAGCAGGCCGAGAAGGCCATCGCGCGCACGCCCGTGGAGATCGAGGTGTTCGGCTTCGGGAGCCTGTCGATCATGGTCGAGGGGCGGTGCGCGCTCTCCTCCTATGCCACGGGAGAGTCTCCCAACACGCACGGCGGCTGCTCGCCGGCCAAGGCGGTGCGCTGGCAGCAGGTTCCGGGCGGGCTCGAGTCGCGGCTGGGCGGCATCCTCATCGACCGCTTCGGCGAGGCCGATCATCCGGGCTACCCCACCCTGTGCCGCGGCCGCTTCGTGGTGAACGGCGATACCTACTACCCGTTCGAGGAGCCCACGAGCCTCAATACGCTCGAGCTCCTGCCGCGCCTGCAGGCGATGGGGGTGGCGGCGATCAAGATCGAGGGGCGGCAGCGCAGCCCCGTCTACGTGGAGGCCGTGACGCGCGTCTGGCGCGAGGCGCTGGACGACTGCGCGCGCGAGCCGCAGCGCTTCCGCGTGAAGCCCGCCTGGCAGGAAGCGCTTGCCGGCATCTCCGAGGGGCGCCAATGCACGCTGGGCGCCTATCATCGGCCGTGGAAATGAACGCGACCCCCGGGAAGACGATGAAGCTCGCCCTCGGCCCCCTTCTCTACTATTGGCCGCGCGAGACCGTGCTCGCTTTCTATCGCGAAGCGGCGGGCTGGCCGGTGGAAACCGTCTACCTGGGCGAGACGGTGTGTTCGCGCCGCCGCGAGCTGAAGCTCGCCGACTGGATCGCGATCGGAGAGGACCTTGCCCGCGCCGGGAAGGAAGTGGTGCTGTCCACCGGCGAACTCCTAGAAAGCGACGCGGACCTTCGCACCATGCACGCGGTGGCGGACAACGGCGTCTTCCGCGTCGAGGCGAACGACATGGCTGCGGTGCGGGCGCTGGCGGGAAAAGCCCCGTTCGTCGCCGGACCCTTCCTCAACGTCTACAACGCAGGCACGCTTCGGCTGCTGGCGGACCTGGGCGCGACACGATGGGTGGCACCCGTGGAGCTGTCCCGCGATGGCATCGCGGCCGTCGTGGCCGAGGGGCCCGCGGACTTCGAGACGGAGGTCTTCGCGTACGGGCGCCTGCCGCTGGCGGTGTCGGCGCGCTGCTTCACGGCGCGCTACAACAATCTCACCAAGGATCACTGCGAGTTCCGCTGCATCGACCATCCCGACGGCCTGGCGCTCGATACGCAGGACGCGGAGCACTTCCTGGTGCTGAACGGGGTGCAGACGCAGTCGGCCAGCGTGCACAGCCTGGCGCCCTTCGTGGATGAAGCGCGCGCCGCCGGTGTGGGCATCCTGCGCCTCTCGCCGCAGTCTCGCGGCACCGGCGAGGTCGTCGCAATCTTTCGCGCCCTGCTTTCGGGCGCCGTCGGTCCGGGCGAAGCGGCGGCGCGGCTCGCGCCGGTCATGCCCGCCGCCGCCTGCGACGGTTACTGGCACGGCAAGCCCGGCATCGTCTCGGATTGGGGACGCGTTCGCGAACACGTCCCCGAAATGGAGGAACGCCCATGAACGCAACTGTTGCCCGCCGCCTGCCGGCGCCGGTTCGTGCCGTCGCCAGGCGCCTGCCGCGCTTCCCGGCTTCGATCGCCTTCGCAACGGGGCTGAACCTCACGCTTCGCCGCAAGTTCCCGGACGATGTGCTGGAGCGCCTCGAGGGCCACACCTTTGCCATCGTCGTCGAGGACGCCGGCGTCGAGCTCCTGTTCCGCGTCCGCAACCGGCGCTTCGTGCCGGTGGCAAACGCCGCCGAGCCGGTGCTGCGGTTCCGCGCCGTGGCGTGGGATTACGCCGCGCTCGCCGCCCGCGAGGCGGACCCGGACACGCTCTTCTTCAACCGCCGGCTCGTGGTCGAGGGCGACACCGAAATCGCGCTCCTGGTGAAGAACACGATGGACACGATCGACATCCCGCGCACGCGCGGGCTCCTCAAGCGGGCGATGAAGGTCATCGGTCCGGGAACGCGCTGAAGACGGCGGAGCGCTCGCGCATGAGCACTCCATCGCGAACGCATGGGCGGCATTCGGTCGCGACGGAGCTGCTGGGCGCGCTGGCGGGCGTCGGCGCCCGCGAGATCTTCGGCATTCCCGGGGATTTCGCCCTGCCCTTCTTCGATGCGGTCGAAGCGGACGGTCGGCTTCCCCTCTATACGCTGTCGCACGAGCCGGCGGTGGGATTCGCCGCCGATGCCGCGGCGCGTATGCGCTGCGCGCCCTCCATCGCCGCAGTCACGTACGGGGCCGGCGCCTTCAACATCGTGAACGCGGTGGCATCGGCGTTCGCGGAGAAGTCGCCCGTGGTGGTGATCTCCGGCGCGCCCGGGGCGCACGAGCGCGGCTCGGGCCTGCTGCTGCATCACCAGGCGAAGACGATCGAGTCGCAGTACGAGATGTTCCGCCACGTGACCTGCGACCAGGCGCGGCTGGATGACCCGGCCACCGCCGGCGCGCAGATCGCGCGGGTGCTCGCCTCCGCGCAGCGCTACTCGCGACCCGTTTACGTGGAACTGCCGCGCGACACGGTGAACGCCCCGTGTGCGCCGGCGCAGGCGGAGCCGGCCCCGCCGGTGGATCGGGAGGCGCTGGCGGCCTGCGCGGACGAGATCCTGGGGCGGCTCGGGGCGGCGCGTTCCCCGGTGCTCATGGTGGACGTCGAGGTGCGCCGCTTCGGGCTGGAGCCGCAGGTCGCCGCGCTCGCGCGGCGCCTGGCCATTCCCGTCGTCACGACGCTCATGGGCCGCGGGCTGCTCGAGAATGCCGACGCGCCGCTCGTGGGCACCTATCTCGGCCTCGCGGGCATCCCGGAAGTCTCGGCGCTGGTCGAGGAGTCCGATGGCCTGCTGCTGCTCGGCGTCATCGTGTGCGATACCAACTTCGGCGTCTCGGCGCGGCGCGTGGACCTGCGGCACGCGATCCAGGCGCTGGACGGGCGCGTGACGCTCGGGTTTCACACCTATGCCGACATGCCCCTCGCCTCGCTGGTGGAGGCATTGCTCGAGCGCGCGCAGCCGCTCGCGTCGGCGCAGGCCGTGTCGCCGGTGGAGCCGCCGCGCGGCCTCGTGCGGGACGCGGCGGCGGTCCAGCCCCTCGACGTATCGCGCGCGCTCAACGACGCGATGGATACGCACGGCCGCATGCCGGTGGCGACCGACGTCGGGGACTGCCTCTTCACCGCCATGGACCTGCAGCAGACCGACCATGTGGCCCCGGGCTATTACGCGACCATGGGCTTTGGCGTCCCGGCGGGCCTCGGCGTTCAGGCCGCGAGTGGTCGGCGTCCCCTCGTGCTGGTGGGCGACGGGGCCTTCCAGATGACGGGCATGGAACTCGGGCATTGCGCGCGTCACGGATGGGACCCGGTGGTGGTTGTTCTCAACAACGGCGGCTGGGGGATGCTGTCTGCATTCCGGCCCGATGCGCACTACAACGCTCTGGGCACGTGGAACCTGGCGCGGGTGGCGGACGCGCTCGGCGGAGCCGGGCATCTCGTGCGCACTCGCGCGGAACTCGCGCAGGCGCTGGAGACGGCGATAACGCGGCCGGGGCGCTTCCACCTCCTCGACGTGCGTATCGCGCCGGGGGCGTTGTCGCCGGCGCTGCGGCGCTTTGCCGACGCCGTCGCGCGCCTGCAGGGCTGAGATGGCGGGTTCGGATTACTTTGCACGAGAAACAAGCAATGGCGGCAGCTTGTTTTCAGTGCAAAGTCACCTGACCCCGTTATCTCTTCCAGGTCCACTCCACGAGGGCGTCCAGCGCACCCTGCGCACGGTTGGCGTTGTCGTGGTTCACGATCATCACCACCACCCACCGCTCGCCCTTCGCGTCCATCACGAAGCCGGCCACGGCCTGCACGCCCGTGAGCGTGCCACCCTTGAGGTGGGCCTGGCCCGCGAACGAGCCTGTCTTCGACTTGAAGGTGCCGTCGACGGCAAAGAGCGAGAGCGACGAGACGAGTTCCGGCATCACGGGGCTCGCCCACGCGGCGCGCATGAGCGCGGCGAGCGATTCGGCGGAGATGCGCTCGGCGCGCGAGAGCCCCGATCCGTTCTCGAGCACGAGTCCCGGGACGGGCACTGCCTTGGCTGCGAGCCACTCCCGCACGATGCGCTCGCTCGCCGCCGCCTCGCCCGGCAAGCCCGTCTTCTGCGCCGAGAGGGTTAGGAAGAGCTGGCGCGCCATCACGTTGTTGGAGTACTTGTTGATGTCGCGGATGAGGGCAGCGAGCGGTTCCGACTCGAAGCGGTGAAAGAGCACGGCATTGGCGGGTGCGGTGCCGGCGCGCACCTTGCCGCTGAACCGCCCCCCGGTCTCGCTCCAGATCCAGCGGAACGCGGCTTCGGCGTAGCGATCGGGGTCGAACACCGACAGCGGCCACGTCTTCTCGCCACATTCGGCGGGATACGTGCCCGAGAACACCACGGTGGCGAGCAGCCCGTGCTCCTCCACCTCCACCTTGAGCCCGCGCCGCCAGTTGTTGCACGGCTCCTTCACGAGCCTTGCGCGGCTCGCGATCTCCACGTTCGGGAAGTCGGGCTCGCCCACCACGCGCACGCCGGCCTCCTCGGGAACGAAGCGGAAGTCGATGGCCTTGAAGTTCACGAGCAGGGCGTCGGGCCCCACGTTGTAGGCACGACGCGTCTCGCCGTCGAATTTCGCCGGGTCGTGCGCCACGGGCGCGAAGAACGAGCGGTCGAGGATCACGTCGCCACGGATATCGCGAAGCCCTCGGGCGCGAAGCTGCCGGACAAGCTGCCACAGGCGCTCGTAGGTGAGCTTGGGGTCGCCGCCGCCCTTGAGCACCAGGTCGCCCGCGAGCGTGCCCCCGGCCACTTCGCCGGTCACGAGGACATCGGTCTTGAAGGTGTAGGCGGGGCCCAGTAGGTCGAGGCCGGCGAAGGTCGTGACGAGCTTGATCGCGGAGGCGGGGTTCAGGGGCCGGGCCGCCTGGTGCGCCACGAGGCGCTTGCCGCCAGCCACCGGCTCGACCACTGCGCCCACGGCGGATTCGGGAACTCCTGCGCGGGCGAGCGCCTCGCGGACGGGGGCGGGCAGTTGCGCGGCGGCGAGGAAGGGCGCGAGAAGCAGGGCGGCGAGGGCCGGCCTCATTCCGGATGACCCAATTCGTCGGCGATCGCGGTGCCGGCTTCCACGAGGACTGCGAAAGCCTCCTCGTCCGTCACGTAGGGCGGCATGAAATAGACGGTGTTGCCGATGGGGCGCAGGAGCGCGCGATGCCGCATCGCGATCTCGAAGGCGCGCTGCGAGAATTCCGGATCGACGGCCGCGACCTCGAAGGCCCAGATCATGCCCAGGCGCCGCCAGTTGCGCACCGCCGGGTGCTTCGCGAGCGGGGCCGCGATCGCGTCGAAACGCGCGGCCTTCACGCGATTGGCGTCGAGCACGCGCCCCTCTTCGAAGAGGTCGAGCACCGCGCACGCCGCACGGCACGCGAGCGGGTTGCCGGTGTAGGAGTGGGAATGCAGGAACGCGCGGGCCGCCGAGTCGTCGTAGAAGGCGCCGTACACCTCGTCGGTCGACAGGACGCAGGACAGCGGAAGGTATCCCCCCGTGATGCCCTTCGACAGGCACATCAGGTCCGGGCCAGACTCTCCCCGCTCCTTCAGCAGGGAGGTCGGGGGTGAGGCAAACACCTGCTCCCACGCGAACATCGTTCCCGTCCGCCCGAACCCGGTCATGATCTCGTCGGCGATGAGAAGGATGCCGTGCTTCGTCGCGAGTTCCCGCGCGTGGCGCAGGAACAGCGGGTGGTACATGCGCATGCCGCTCGCCCCCTGCACCATCGGCTCGACGATGATCGCGGCGATGGAGTCCTCTTTCGACTCCAGCAGCTTCGCGAGCGCCTGCGCGGCCTCGATGGCGCTGTTCTCGCCCTGGAATTCCTTGCTGCCGGCGTGGCGCGCGGGAAACGGGGTGACGAGGTTGCGGCGAAGCAACGCGGAATACGCCTCGCGGAACGCCGGCACGTCGGTCACCGAAAGCGCGCCGAGTGTCTCGCCGTGGTAACCGCCTTCGAGGTACACGATCTGGTTGCGGTCCGGCCGCCCGCGGTTGGCCTGGTAATGGCAGGCCATCTTGAGCGCGATCTCCGTGGCCGAGGCCCCGTCGGAGGCGTAGAAGGCGTGGCCGAGCCTGCCGGGCGCGAGCTTCGCCAGGCGTTCGGAGAGCTGCACGACCGGCTCGTGCGTGAACCCCGCGAGCATGGCGTGTTCCAGCGTTTCGAGCTGGCCGGCGATGGCCGCGTTGATGGCGGGATGCGAATGCCCGAACAGATTCACCCACCAGGAACTCACGCCATCGACGAAACGGTTTGCCTCGAAGTCCTCGAGCCACGCGCCGCTTGCGCGCGCCACCGGCACCAGCGGGAAGCGCTCGTGCTGCTTCATCTGCGTGCAGGGATGCCACACCGCGGCGAGGCTGCGGCGGACGATGTCGCGGTTGGCCAAGGGGCGGCTCAGCCGGCTACGAGGCGGTTGACCTGCGCGGCCAGGGCGCTGGTGGCCTCCGTAGCGAGCGAGCCGAGGCTGTCGCGGGGAAGCGACCCGGGTCCGTCGGACGACAAGTGGCACAACGCGGTGAACAGCGTCCGGATTTCCACGCTCGCCAGGGCGTCCCCCGTGCCCGCCACGTCGATCGTGGGGCCTTTCGTGTCGAGGGCGAGGCTTACGCCGGGCGCAAGGAGGTCAACGGAACCGTGCGCGTTCCAGTACTCGGTAAGCCGTTCGAGGATCAACCTCTCCAGCTCGCTCTTCTCTCTGGGTCCCAGCAGTGGCATGTGTCCCGGACTCCTCGACGCGGCGGGTTTCCCGGCATTTTATCCTGCCTTGGGCGGACTGCTGTGGAGCGAGTGCCTGGCGCTGGCATCCATCCAGCCCGAGTGCTAGCAACACGCGCCGGGAATTCCGTGCGAGAAAGGCTACGCGTACGCAGCCTGCCTCACCGGTAGTGATCGGTTTTTGCGGCCCCTTTCTTTCGAACCCGACGAGGAACCGGACCATGCAACTGCTCGACCGCATCGAGACGCAGCTCATCGCCAACCGCCTGCCGCTCGTGGGCGTGAGCGTGGCCGCGGTTCCCTGGGCCAACACGCCCTTTGTCCTCACGCTGCACTGGCACGGCTTCGTCGAGACGAGGCTCGCGGACGTGACCGATGCGAACGTCGTCGCCTACCAGCCGGTGCCCAGCTCGGCGCTGCAGGTGAACGAGCGCTGGGATCGCCTCGAGGAGCTCGAGAACGCGGTGCTCGACGTGGCCTGGGAGCTGGGCTCGTGGGATCTGGCTCGCCGCGAGGCGCCCCCGTTCATTCGTCCCGGCTCGAGCGCACAGGAGTCCCTGGAGTGCATGGGCGCCTTCGGGAATCTCCCCATCACCCTCGAAGGCCAGTTGCCCATCGTGGCCGAGGTGCCGGACGGAGAGGAACTCATCGATGCCGCCGGGCGATCGGGCTACGTGCAGTGGATGTTCCGCCCTGTTCGCGGCGGCGTGTGGGCGGACATCGCGGACGATACGACCTTGCAGGAAGGCGGGTACCGCAATCCCCCCTGCCCGATGCTGGCGGCGCCGACGAGGCCCGGCGCAGCACGGCGCGTGGTGTACCAGTTCGGCCGGAGCGACAAGCTGGTGAGTTGACCGCCGGCAGCTACCGGGGCGGCAACAATGTCATGATGCGGCTGGCATTTCCCTTCCAGGCGCCCCATGTCCCTCACACCGGGTGATCACGATCTGGTCATCGGCTCGTCGTGGTCTCTCGGCCAGCGATCGGGCCTGCTGTTGCTCGCGATGCTCGTGCCGGCCATCCTGCTGTTCGATTTCGTCTCCGGGAAAGGCGTTTCGCTGCAACTTTTCTACCTCGTTCCCGTCGGCATCGCGGCGTGGACCCTCGGGGCGCGTGCCGGCTACGCGATCGCGGCCGCCACGGGCCTGTCGTGGGCATTCGTGGCCCTGGCCTCCCGGGGCATGGAAAGCACGCTCGGCGCCCTGGCGTGGGAAATCGGCTCGACCTTCGGCCTGTACCTGTTCGTGGCCCATGTCCTCACGCGTCATCGCAGGTTCATGGAAGGGCTTCGCGCGACGGCGCGGGTGGACGGCGAAACCGGCGCCCTGTCGCGCCGCGAGTTCGATCGGATCCTGGACTCCGAGGTGCGGCGCTCCCGGCGCTATCGCCGGCCGCTGGCGCTTCTGCTGTTCGACATCGCGGAGGTTCGCGGCCAGGCGGCCGGCCACCTGGCCGCTGCCGTCCGCTCGCTGCAGGCGCAAGCCCGCGAGGTGGACTCCGTGGCGAGAATCGCGGACCGGCACTTCGCGGTCCTCCTGATCGAATGCAAGGAGCCGGAGCCCACTCTCGTTTACGAACGGCTGCGCGATGTCCTGGTCACCAACCTGCGGCTTGCGGCGACGGACGTCGCTGCCGGGCTGGTCATCTACCGGGGCGCCTCCGTGATCTCCGGCGGCACTCTCCTGGCGCTGGCCGAGAGCCATGCCGCCCTGGCCAAGACCGGCACCGGATTCGCCGAAGCGCAGGCAGATTGACCGCTGCTGCGCCGGCCGCGGCGTTCAAAGGGGCTTTTTCAGCGTCATTGCGCCCCTGATCTCCTTCGTGCGGTAGCCCACGGCCTTGTCCTGCGGGTAGAGCGCGGCCAGCTTCTCGCGCACGGCGGGCTTCATCGCCGCAGGATCGCCATGACAGCCCAGGCAGAGCTCCTGGGTAGGCAACGCCTTCATGTAGCGGTAGGACTTCTGCCCGCCTTCGGCGACGACCTCACCCTTTTCGAGCGTGGCCGGGTTCTCGCCTGCCGCGGCACGACGGTCGAAGTCCTCGAGCACGGCGCGCTCCCAGGCGTCGGGAGTCGCCTTCGGGTTGCGGTTCTTCAGGCTCACGCGGCGCACGGCCCATCCCGATTCCTCGGAGGCCGCCTTCGCAAGTTGCGGCGCCTTGTCGCGACAGACCGAGATGGCGCCCTCCGGCCCGCCTTTCTCGATCTCGACGCTCAGGACGGCCAGCAGTTTTGGGGGCAGGGCGCCGGCGACCTTGCGGGCTTCCGGGAGGAGGTCGGAGGCGAATGCGGGGAGCGCGGCGAGCAGAACGGTGGCGAGCAGGGTCTTCTTCATGGCGGGGTCCGGGGGAGGGTCGAAAGGGGCCGCCTGGCACGCGACCCGGCGGCGCCTTCATCTGGCGCTCTCCACGCGGTGTCCGGCAATACCTCCTTTGAGCAACCCCACCAGCGACTGTGAGCGCACACTCCGAGCGTTCTGCAGCCTGCCGCTCTTGAACTTGGGCCGCAGCGGCCTTATTATTAGCACTCGCTGCGGGTGAGTGCTAATGCCCGCCTTATTCGCGTCGGGGAGCCACTCCCTGAATGCCCTTCCGAAACACTCAGACAACCGAGGAGTCCAGCAATGAAACTGCGTCCCCTGCATGACCGTGTGATCGTCAAGCGCCTGGAAGAGGAGCGCAAGACCGCCTCCGGCATCGTGATTCCCGACACCGTCGCCGAGAAGCCCGACCAGGGCGAGGTGATGGCGATCGGCCCCGGAAAGAAGAACGACGAGGGCAAGCTTTTCCCCGTCGACGTCAAGGTCGGCGACAAGATCCTCTTCGGCAAGTACTCGGGCACCACCGTCAAGATCGACGGCGAGGAGCTGCTCGTGATGCGCGAAGAAGACATCATGGCCGTCGTGGCCTGATCGCTTCCCCCCAATCATTCGAAGAGGAACAACCATGGCTGCCAAAGACGTCAAATTCAAGGAACATGCGCGCGTTCGCATGGTCGCCGGCGTGAACATTCTCGCCGACGCGGTGAAAGTCACCCTGGGCCCCAAGGGCCGCAACGTGGTTCTCGAGCGCTCCTTCGGCGCCCCCACCGTCACCAAGGACGGCGTGTCGGTCGCGAAGGAAATCGAGCTGAAGGACAAGTTCGAGAACATGGGCGCGCAGATGGTGAAGGAAGTCGCCTCCAAGACCTCCGACATCGCCGGTGACGGCACCACGACCGCGACCGTGCTCGCCCAGTCGATCGTGGCCGAGGGCATGAAGTACGTGGCCGCCGGCATGAACCCGATGGACCTGAAGCGCGGCATCGACAAGGCCGTACTCGCCACCGTCGAGGAGCTGAAGAAGCTGAGCAAGAAGTGCGAGACCAATGAGCAGATCGCCCAGGTCGGCTCCATCTCCGCCAATGCCGACGAGAACATCGGCAAGATCATCTCCGATGCCATGCAGAAGGTCGGCAAGGAAGGCGTGATCACGGTCGAGGACGGCAAGTCGCTCGACAACGAGCTGGACATCGTGGAAGGCATGCAGTTCGACCGCGGCTACCTCTCCCCGTACTTCATCAACAATCCGGATCGCCAGATCGCCATCCTCGAGGACCCGTTCGTCCTCCTGCACGACAAGAAGATCTCCAACATCCGCGACCTCCTGCCGGTGCTCGAGCAGGTGGCCAAGGCCGGGCGTCCCCTCCTCATCGTCGCCGAAGACGTCGATGGCGAGGCGCTCGCGACGCTCGTCGTGAACAACCTGCGCGGCATCCTCAAGACCTGCGCCGTCAAGGCACCGGGATTCGGCGACCGCCGCAAGGCCATGCTGGAGGACATCGCCATCCTGACGGGCGGCACGGTGATCGCCGAAGAGCTCGGGCTCAAGCTCGAGAACGTGACCCTGAAGGACCTGGGCAAGGCCAAGCGCATCGAAGTGGCCAAGGAAGACACCACGCTCATCGATGGCGCCGGCAAGGAAGACCAGATCAAGGCGCGCGTGGCGACCATCCGCGCCCAGATCGAGGAAGCCACCAGCGACTACGACAAGGAAAAGCTCCAGGAGCGCGTGGCCAAGCTCGCCGGCGGTGTTGCGGTGATCAAGGTCGGCGCCGCCACCGAAGTCGAGATGAAGGAGAAGAAGGCCCGCGTGGAAGACGCGCTGCACGCGACGCGCGCTGCCGTGGAAGAAGGCATCGTCCCGGGCGGCGGCGTGGCGCTGCTGCGCTGCAAGGCCGCGATCGAAAAGGTCAAGGGCGACAACACCGACCAGGATGCCGGCATCAAGATCGTGCTGCGTGCCGTCGAGCAGCCGATGCGCGAAATCGCCCGCAACGCGGGTGACGAGCCCTCCGTGGTCGTGAACAAGGTCCTCGAAGGCAAGGGCAACTACGGTTACAACGCCCAGACCGGCGAGTACGGCGACATGGTGGCGATGGGCGTTCTCGATCCCACCAAGGTCACGCGCTGCGCTCTCCAGAACGCGGCTTCCGTCGCGGCTCTCATGCTCACGACCGACGCGATGGTTGCCGAGTCGCCCAAGGAAGACAAGGGCGGCGGCATGGGCGGCGGCGGCATGGGCGGCATGGGCGGGATGGGTGGCATGGGCGACATGGACATGTAACCCGCCTCCTCTCCCCGCTCCTTCAGGAGAGCAGTCGGGGGTGAGGAAAACGAAAGGCCCGCTTCGGCGGGCCTTTTTCTTGTGCCCGCCGGGCTCAGCCGGTGCGGCCGTCGGGCAGCTCGCGCCGCAGGTAACCCAGCCTGCAGCTCTTTTCGAGCTTGCCGGCGAACTTCGGAAAGTCGAGCCCGTAGCGCGCGCGCATCGCCTTGGCTTGCCCGTCGATCCAGCGCCAGCGCGGCTCGAAGGCGGGGTCGCGGAAGGCGAAGGCGACATGGTTTCCGTCGTCCGCGATGGGGAGCAGGATCACGTTGCCGGCGAAGACGGTGCGGATCATGGCGAGGTGCGCGAGTCTCTCGGCCTTCTCGCCCACGAGGTTGGCCACCATCACGCCGCGCTTCGAGAGAATGCCGCGCACGTCCTCGTAGAATTCGCGCGTGCACAGGGAGGGCGCAACGCCGTCGCGGTCGAAGGCGTCCACCAGCACGGCTTCGGGCTTTTCCTCGCACTGGGCAACGTAGCCTGCCGCGTCGGCCAGCGCCACCGTGAAGCGCGCATCGTCCGGCGGGACCAGGAACTGGTCGCGGAACGCGAGGATGTCGGGGTCGATCTCGACCGCCGTGATGCGTGCGGCAGGCAGGTGCCGATGGCAATACTTGGCGAGCGAGCCTCCGCCCAGGCCCAGCAGCAGGATCGCGCGCGGGTCGGGCAGGAACAGCAGGAACCCCATCATCTTGCGGGTGTAGGCGAACTCGAGCGCGAAAGGATCCGCCAGCCGCATCTCGCTCTGGATGAAGGCGCGAGTGAAGTACAGGCAGCGCGCCCCGTCGTCCTCGATGACGAACGGCCTCGAATAGGTCCGGGCGAGCACGCGATCCAGTGTCGCTTCGCGGTCGCAGTCGTCCGCCTCGAGCAGGCGGATCACGCCGCCTTCGTTGGCGAAGGGGTTCGGCAGTTCCAGCATCGGGCTACGCCGCCTGCAGCATGAACTCGACCTTGACTGCCTCGAAGGGAAATTCCACGCTTCCGTCCCCGGTTCGGTTCAGCACGCCGGCCTTCAGCAGCGCCGTTACGTCGCCGTGTACCGCCTTGACGTCGCGACCCACGCGCCGCGCTGCCTCGCGGATTGAAACGGGGCCGGCGCCGCACAGGGCCTTGAGAAGCTCCCATCGCTTGGCTGTCAGGACCTTCCAAAGCAACTCGGGAGTCGCGAACCCGATGCGTGCCTCGCGTTCGGCGCGCCCGGTCTTCATGGCGAGGGTCGCATCCTCCAGCGTCGTGGCCAGGGATCGAACTTCAAGAACGACGGTTTTCACGGTTCCACCTTTCAATGTCTGCGCGGAAGTCGGCCATCAACTTGCCGGGCGAGGAGAACGCATAGGATCGTTCGGCCCTGCCGAAGTGCCGATGATCGCCCTTGCCGCGTTCGTTGTCGTACAGCACCACGCACTTGCCGGCGACGACATAGGCCAGCCTGCACTTGTAGCCACGTGTCGAGGGCTCCACCGGACGCGGAACGCGCCACAGGGCAATCTCGGCGAAGGCATCCTCCTCGAGAACGACGCGATGGAGGACCAGCGCGACGGCTTTCATGTTGGAGAGAATAACAACACATCCAGGTGTTGTCAATTACTCCAACACAGAGCCCTTCAGCGCGCTTGTCCCATCGCCGAGAACACGCGGTCACGCCGCTCGCGGTCGCTCCCGTCGGCCACGCCCGGCTGGGCGCACCAGGCGAGGAGGCGATCGCCTGCCGTGCCGCCACCGGCCGCGGCGCCGCCGCCGAAGCGTTCCTTCAGCAGCTTCACCTGCAGGGCCAGGCGCTGCGGCTGGAGCTCGGCGGGACTTTCGAGGCCGAGCGCCATTTCCAGCTCGAGGAGCCCTTCGCGCCGCGCCTGGCTGCCCCGCTCGATGCGAGGCCGGTACTGCCCGGCGGTGGAGGCTTCCACCAGCGCGGCGAGCGCGGCGTCGCGCCTCGCAGCCATCTTCTTTTCCCACGCGGCAGGCAGCTCGGGCATGGCGCTCCAGCGTTCCTTCGCGGCTTCGGGCGATGCGGCCCCGGCATCGGCGAGCAGGGCGGCCTCGAGTTCACCGCACAGGCGGTCCTTCTCGTCGAGCGTCTTCCACACCGCGGCCTCGCGGGAGCGAACCCGGGCCGAGAGCGACGCTTCCACGTCCTTCACCGCGCTCCTGAATCTTCCTTCGAGCGCGCGTAACCCCGGGTCCGCCCCGCGCGTGCCTGCCCGCCAGCGATCCTGCAGGTCACGCAGCGCGGTGCGAGCTTCCTTCTCGTCCCTGTCGGTCGCCTTTGCCAGCTGTTCGAGCTGCGCGCACGTGTCCTCGAGCGTGCGGCGGCCTTCCGTCTTGCGGCCGTCCTCCTCCTTGCGCTTCGCATGGCGCGCCTCGAACACGCCATCGCACGCGGCGCGGAATCGTTCCCACAGCGCCCGTTCGTCGCGCTGCGCCAGCGGGTGCGCCTTGGAATGCTCCTGCCAGCGCGCCTGGATGGCCTTCACCAGCGAGGGGGCCTCGCGTTCCATCGCCCGGGGCAGCAGCGCCTCGACTTCCGCGATCAGCGCCAGGCGGCCGTTCTTCGCCTCTTCGCGCGCGCCGGAAAGCGTTGCGCGCAACGGGGCGAGCGCTTCCTTGAGGCGGGCGTCGAGCTTCTTCCACGCGCCGGGATCGACACTGCCCAGTTCCCCCTCGCGCCAGGCGCGGTCCGTTTCGCGTAGCCAGCGCTCGATGGCGCGCGGATCCGGCGTCTCGCCCAGCAGGGTGGGCACATGCGCGCCGGCGGCGACGATGAACTCCTCGCGCTGCTTGCGCGCGAGTTTCCTTTGCGCCGCCAGCTCGGCGAAATGCCGGGCGGCGGGCGCGTAGGCCTTTTCGCAGGCGCCGTCGAAGCGTTCCCAAAGCGAACGGGGCACGCCGGCGTGTTGCGCGTCGAGCGCCTTCCACTCGTCGCGAAGCTTCTTCACCTCGGCGGCGGTGCGCGACGCGTCCTGCGGCTGCGTGACGAGCGTCTCCGCGCGTTCGCACAGCTGCACGCGCGCGTTCTGCTGGCCGAACGATTCCCAGCGCTCCAGCTCGCCCAGTTGCTGGCCGATACGGCCCATGCGCTGCTGGGCCGGCTTCGGCAACGCCGCGGCATCGGACTTGATCGCCTTCATCTCGTCCACCGCGGCACGCGCCGCGTGCACCTGGCCCGCGGCCAGCGCCTGCTCCGCCACGAGCAGCAGGGCGTGGACGCGATCCTGCACCACGCTCGCTTCCTCGCGAGCGGCCTGCGCATGGCCGAGCCGGCGCTGCTCGATGACCATGAGCGCCGCCTCGAAGCGGCGGGTGAGGGCGGGCGTGCGGATGGCGCGGTCGAGCGCCTGCCAGCGCTCCGGCAGTTGCGCGTTGTCCACCGACGTATCGGCGGCCAGTTGCTCGGCTTCGACCACCAGCGCCTCGGCGCCGGCCAGCGCCCGCAGTTCCTGCTCCCAGGCATCGAGGCGGGCCCGCGCCGCGGCAAGCCGGGACTGCACCGCCTCGTCGCCCAGCCCGCGTGCCTCTTCGCCCAGCGCAGCGAGTTCCGTGCGAAGATCGGTAAGCGCCTCCGGCCCGTCGGGAGAGGAGAGGTTCGCGATCCAGTCGTTCACGCGACGCGCGAAGCGCGCGCGCGCCGCCTGCTCGACCTGCTCGCGGTCGAACCGCGCCTGCAGGGCCCGGCGCGCCGCCTCGCAGCGCTCGAGCCGGGTCGCGTCCTCGTGCATGTCCAGCGCCTGCCAGCGGCGATTCAGGTCAACGACCGCCGTGAGGATGGGGCCGGGCGTGCCGGCGAGCGCTTCCAGTTGCGCGAGGATCGCGTCGGCCTCGCAGGCCTGGCCCTCGCGGTCCTTCATCGCCTCCAGGCGCTGCTTCGCGAGACGGGCGACGCCGCGGTCCTTGTTCTTCGCCGCCTCGACGAGCGCGCGCAGGCCCTCGGGAGAGCGGACGCACTCGGCCGCCGCGAGCCGCGTTTCCGCGTGGCCGCCCGCCAGCGCCAGGTCGACGAGCAGCGGTTCGTCCCGAATGCCGGCGATCGCGACGAGGCGCCGCTCGGCATCCTTCGCGTGCCGCGCCACGTCGCTGCGGATCGCGTCGCTGCAGTCGGGCGCGGCCAGGAAGGCCCGGGCGTCGGCTGCATCGGTCGTGGCCGCGAGCACTCGGCCGAGCGCGGCGGCCAGCGCCGCGCGCATGTCCGCGTCCGTTTCCTTTCCCCAGGCGGTCCCGAGCGCGGCGAGGCTGGTGCACCGCTCCGCCGCGGCGGTGCGCACCTCGGGCGCTGGATCGCCGGTGACGAGCGAGGCGAGTTCGGATGAATCCGGCGGCAGGTGCGCCACGCCCAGGACGCGCTGCGTGGCCTCGGGATGCTCGTGAAGAGGGGTGCGGGAGAAGAGCCGGGTGACCATGGTGGGGGCGGGAGTCGGTACGGGGGGCCCACGCGGAACGGGGGCTGTACCCGAATGATAATCCCTGCCGGACTGATCTGAATCAGCCGGGCGCATTGCATGCTCCCGGACCGCCCCGTACACTTCGACCCGATCCTATCGGTCTTCGATAGCGAAACTCGATAATGGGCGAGAAGGAAATCTACGGCGGCCTGGTCCGCTTGCACGTGCTGCACCACGCGTGCCATGAACCCATCTTCGGCCAGGGGATCATGGACGAGCTCGCGCACCACGGCTACCGGCTGGGTCCCGGGACGATGTACCCGATCCTGCACGGGCTCGAGCGGGGCGGGTACCTGAAGTCGTCGGTCGAGAAGGTCGGCAAGCGCAACCGGCGCACGTACATCGCCACTGCGGCCGGAAGGAAGGCACTGAATGCGGCGAAGGGAAGGGTCTGGGAGCTGTTCAGGGAGTTGTTCGAGGACGAGCTGTCGAGCGTGCCGCGGAACAAGGTGGCTCGTGACGGGAAAACCATGAAGAAAACGGGAGAAGGGCAATGAAATTGCATTCAGGCATGGGCATCACCAGCATCGCGGCAACCGCGATCCTCGTTTTCACGCCGCTTGGCGCGTCGGCGCAGGCGATCGGCGGGACGGTGACGGACGGAGGCAGGCAGGCCATTTCCGGGGCGACGGTCTTTCTCGTGCCCGCGGCCGACGTGGCGAAGATGAAGAAGGCGCCATCCTTCAACATCCGCCGCGATGTCGATGACGACGAGCCGATGGACGACAATATTGCCGCCAACGGCGACAAGTACCAGCACGCGGAAACCGACGGCAAGGGCGAATTCAGCTTCCCGAGCGCGGCGGCCGGCAAGTATTTCGTGTACGTCGTGCCCGCCGACGAGAAGCATCTGCCCGGCGGCACGCTAACCAACAAATCGATGACGACGGCCGAACTCGCTGCCAAGCCGCTGGCCATCCAGGTGTCCGGCAAGGTCCCGGCCAACGCGACCTTCATCGGCACCTCCAAGTGCATGAAGTGCCACGACGACTACGTCGACATGGGCAAGACCCTGCACAAGCTGGGCATCACGGTCATCGGAAAATCCAGCAAGCTGCAGGACTTCTCGCGCTTCCCGAACTTCAACGACGGGCTGAAGAAGCTCCAGGCCGGGACGAAATTCTACTTCTACGCCTATGACAAGGGCCGCGGCTTCGACAAGTACCAGGTCTCGACCACCGCGCCGGCCGACAAGGCCTCCCTGAGCCACACGGCCACCTTCTTCACGGACAAGGACGGCTCGCTGAAGGTCCGCATGGAGAACGCGCGCGACGCGAACGACAAGCCGCGCGTCTACCCGGTCGAGATGACCTACGGCGGCGGCCTCTACAAGCAGCGCTACCTGCTGCGCGTCGGCGCCTCCACGTATCCGTTCCTGCAGTACAACACCGAAGGCAAGGCCGAGTGGGCCGACCGCTCGCGCAAGGTTTGGCGCGACTACCATGCCGACTGGTTCTTCAACGAGACCACGAAGAAGCTGACGGACCCGCCCGTCAAGAAGTCCTTCGAGAAGGAGTGCGCCTCCTGCCACTTCAACGGCTACTCGCTCACGCCGACGGTCGGCGGCGACCTCGTTGCCGGCGCGGCCAACGATCCGAACGGCGAGCTGGACATCGACGGTGACGGCGTGCCCAACGAGCTGAACATCGGCTGCGAGAACTGCCACGGCGCCGGCTCCGAGCATGCCAAGGCGCCCCTGAAGCGCAAGGCGTCGATGATCGTGAACCCGGCGAAGCTGGCTTCCGAGCGCTCGATGGTGATCTGCAACCAGTGCCACAGCCGTCCGCAGGGCACGATGAAGAACGACCAGCCGATCAACAGAGAAAACCGGATGCTCACCCCCGGCATCAGCCGCAACGAGTATCTGGTCAACCACACCTCGCGCGAGGACGCGGCGCAGAGCGATTTCTGGCCCGACGGCGTGCACTCCAAGTCGCACCACCAGCAGGCCACCGACGTGGTGCGCTCCAGGCACTACATCAACGAGACCCAGATCCTCAACTGCGCCAGCTGCCATGACCCGCACGGCAAGTCCGGCCTCAAGTACCAGGTGAAGGCCGCGGTGCGCGACGGCAAGGACTCGCTGTGTGCCAGCTGCCACAAGGTGGACATTAAGGCGCACACGCTCAAGACGGTGGGCGAGGAGCACACGAAGAAGATCGCCTGCGTGGACTGCCACATGACCAAGACCATGCAGACGGGCGCCGGGTTCGGCAAGGGCATCGACGGCAAGGGCGGCGCCAACTACTGGATGAACGACATCACTTCGCACCTCTTCGACGTGCCGCGCATTTCGAACAAGGGCGTGAAGGGCGTGGCGCCGGGCGCGGCAATGCCGATCCCGTACACCAACGCCTGCGGCACCTGCCACGAGGCTGAAAAGATGTAGGCGAGCGGATTCGCCCGCGTCACCGGAAGGCCCGCTTCGGCGGGCCTTTTTTCATGGACGGGCGGTCCTCGCTCCGCGCCTTGCTACACTGGCATGCCAATTCCCTCGACGCCCGGCTTGTCACCCCACCCCGCCATATCCTTCGACGTGGTCGTCATCGGCGCCGGCGCGGCCGGCATGATGTGCGCCGCGACGGCCGGGCAGCGCGGCCGGCGCGTGCTCCTCGTCGATCACTACCCGAAGCTCGGCGAGAAGATCCGCATTTCCGGGGGCGGGCGCTGCAATTTCACCAACCTGCACGCCTCGCCCGCCGAATACCTCTCGAAGAACCCGCCCTTCTGCCGCTCGGCGCTGGCACGCTACACGCCCCGGCACTTCATTGCGCTCGTGGAGAAGCACCGCATCGCGTATCACGAGAAGACGCTGGGGCAGCTTTTCTGCGACGAGAGCGCGACGCAGATCATCGACCTGCTGAAGGCCGAATGCGACGCGGGCAGCGTCGAATGGCGCATGCCCTGCGAGGTGCGTGGCGTGGAGCGGGAGGGGGTGCGCTTTCGCGTCGATACCGCGGCCGGCGCTGTCCTCGCCTCATCGCTGGTCATCGCCACCGGCGGTCTCACGGTGCCGAAGATCGGCGCCACGCCCTTCGGTTACAAGGTGGCGCAGCAGTTCGGGTTGGCGGTCGTGCCGCCGAAGCCTGCGCTCGTTCCCCTGAGCCTCGACCCGGAAACGCTCGCGCGCTATGGCGATCTCTCGGGCGTCTCGGCGGATGCGGAGGTCTCCTGCCGCGGCGCGCGGTTTCGCGAAAGCCTCCTGTTCACGCACCGAGGACTTTCAGGCCCGGCGATCCTGCAGGTTTCGTCCTACTGGCAGGACGGGTCCGCGGCCGATCCCCTGCACGTGAACCTGCTGCCGGGAACGGATATCGTATCCTGGCTGGGGGAAAGCCGCCGCTCGAAGGCGCATCTCGCCACGCGGCTCGGCGAACGCCTTCCGAAGCGATTCGCGGTGGCGTGGTGCGAGGCTCACGACCTGGCGAAGCCCATCGCGGAACTGTCCGACAAGGCGCTCGCGGAAGCGGCGGAAATGCTGGGCGACTGGCCCGTGCGCCCCTCCGGGACGCTCGGCTACAACAAGGCGGAGGTGACACTGGGCGGCGTGGACACGCGCGATCTCTCGTCGAAGACGATGGAGGCGACCTCGGTGCCCGGGCTCCATTTCATCGGCGAGGTGGTCGATGTCACGGGCCACCTCGGGGGATTCAACTTCCAGTGGGCGTGGGCCTCCGGCCACGCCGCGGGAGAGGCCGCCTAGCGCGGCCCTATTTTCCGTCCGCGTACTTGTCGCGCAGCGCCTGCGTCGCGCTGCGGAAAAGGCCGAGATCGCTGCCGACGGCCACGAAAGTCGCTCCCCACTCCAGGTAGCGGCGCGCATCGGCCTCGACGGGCGCCAGCGTTCCGGCGGGCTTGCCGCCCGCGCGGGCGCGCTCGAAGACATGCTTGATCGCGGCCTGGACATCGGGGTGAGCCGGATTGCCCAGGTGCCCGAGGGCTGCCGCGAGATCCTGCGGACCGACGAAGAGCCCGTCCACGCCGTCCACGGCGGTGATGGCGTCGATCGCCTCCAGGCCACCGCGGCTTTCGATCTGGACCATCACCGCGATGTTGTCGTCGATGATACTCAGGTAGTCGGGCACCGTGCCGAAGCGGTTGCTGCGCTGCGAAACGGAGACGCCGCGGATGCCGCGCGGCGGATAGCGCGTCGAGGCCACGGCGGCGCGCGCCTGCTCGGCGGACTCCACGAACGGCATCAGGAAATTGTGGACGCCCGCGTCGAGCAGCCGCTTGATGATGACCGGCTCGTTCCACGGCGGGCGCACCACGGGGGCGCTTGCACTGTCCTTCAGCGCCATGAGCTGCGGCACGAGCGTCGATACGTCGTTGGGCGCGTGCTCGCCATCGACCAGCAGCCAGTCGAAGTTTGCAAGTCCCAGCACCTCCGCGGTGACGGGATTGGCAAGCGAGCACCAGCAGCCGATGAGGCGCTTTCCCGCGAGGAGGTCCCTGCGGAAGGCGTTGGGGGGGGAGCGGTAGGGGGCGTTCATGGCGATCTCCTAGTCGAATTTCGCGCCGGATTCCTTGACGACTTTCGCCCAGCGCGTTTTCTCTTCGCGGATGAAGGCGCCGAAGTCGGCGGGCGAGCCGGGCCGCGTCTCGGCACCGGCTTTCGCGAGACGGTCCTGCATCTCGGGCGTGGCGAGAATCTTCGTGATCGCGGCGTGCAGCTTGGCGACGACGTCGGCCGGCGTGGCCGCGGGCGCGACGATGCCCTGGAAGGAGCCGGTCTCGAACCCCGGCAGCCCCGCGGATTCGGCCACGGTCGGGATGTCGGGCGCGGCGGCGAAGCGCTTCGCGCTGGAGATGGCGAGCGCCTTGAGCTTTCCGTCCTTCACCGCGGGGTAGGTCGCGAGCATGCCGTTGAAGAGCACCTGCGCGGAACCGCCCATCACGTCGGCGATGGCCTGCGAGCCGCCCTTGTAGGGGATGTAGGTCCACTGGATGCCGGTGCGCATCGCGAAGTCGATGCCCGCGAGGTGGTTGGCCCCGCCGATGCCGGAAACCGCGAAATTGAGCGAGTTGGGCTTCGCCTTGGCAAGCGCGATGAGCTCCCTCGTGTTCTTCGCGGCAACCGACGGGTGCACCGCGAGGATGTGCGGGGAGTAGG